>CAVJHV010000024.1:0-27289 GCA_963649315.1 Treponemataceae bacterium
AATTCGCCCCCGCTTCTTTAAAGTGACAAATGTCTTTTTAAAATTCGCGGGGGCCGCTTCTTTAAATACGCGGATGTCCTTTAAAAATTCGCCCCCGCTTTTTTAAATACGCAAATGTCCTTTTCAAAATTCGTTCCGCTCCCTCAACTACGCCAATATCTTTTCAAAATTCCCCCGTCAAAAATCAATCTTCAGGGCAATCCGCGGGTAGCGGTTTTTGATTTCTTCTTCCCAAGCCTTTTGCGCTTCTGAGGCTTTGTATTCAACTGGAATCAGGCAGTCCAAATTTAAGCGCTTTAAAATATGCTTTGTTTCCTGCAAAACTTTTTTTGTGTACAAAAATGAAGAAGTGATTGTGATGTTTTGCGAAAACATCTTTACTGAATTTACGGAGAACTCTTTTATTTTGTCAAAGTAGACGGTCATCAAAATGACGGCTCCCTTGGCTGCGCAGTTGATAGCGCTTTGCACGTATGATGAATCTGCAGTGGAAGTGACTGCAACATTTTCAAAACCAATGAAGTCTGTAATTTTTAAAAGTTCAGTTTCAAAATTTTCTGCAGCGGGATCTAAAACGTATTTTGCGCCCAGTTTTTTTGCAAGGTCCCGGTTTACTTTTTTGGGTTCAACAACTGTAATGTTTCTCATGCCGGAAAATCGGGCCAGCTGAATCATGACCAGGGCATTAAAATCTCCGCCAAATATGCAGAGGTTTGAATCATCCCAAATGTGCATTTTGTTTAAAGCCTGACTGACAGTTGCAACCGGTTCCAAAAGGCAAAGTGATTTGTAGTCCACCGAATCATCCACGCTTACGCATTGTCTGCTTTTCCAGACAAGGTACTGGCAAATGGTTCCGTTCATGGGTTTTATGTTCAAGCAATTGTGCTCTTCACCTTTTAAGCAATTGACACACCTTGTGCAAAAGAGGGCAGGGGTTCCA
The DNA here is from genome assembly GCA_963649315.1 of Treponemataceae bacterium. GTDB lineage: Bacteria > Spirochaetota > Spirochaetia > Treponematales > Treponemataceae > Treponema_D. Next base: position 944 of record CAVJHV010000024.1, read on the forward strand.
GAAACGCGTTGACCTACATAAAATCCTTCCTCCTTAGCTTTGGGCCCCAGGTCTACAATTTCACCGGACATTTCGTAGCCCGCAATTCCTTGTCTGGAATAAAGGTTCCATTTGTGAAAGGCGAATAAATCCTGTATGCCGATAGTTGAATAATGAACTTTGATTTTTATGTCATCCGGAAAATAAACCTGCGGTTCATTTACATCCTTAAATTCCAAAATGCCGTTGTCATATTGCCAGAGTGCTTTCATAATTTTTCCTCGGATTTTTGATTTCTGTATTCCAGAGCAGTCTTTCCTGTTTCGTGGTGAAAGAATTTTGAAAAGTAGCCGATGTCATTAAAACCAGTTTTTGCTGCAATTTCTGAAACTTTCAATTTTGTGTAAACAAGATAAAACTTTGCGTGTTCCAGGCGCAGGTATTGCAGAGTATCCAAAATGGTAAGGTTAAAATTTTCCTTGTAGATTCTGTTTAAATAAATTTTATTCCTGCCCAGCTCTTTTGCAATTCCTTCAAGAGAAATATTAAACTGAAAAGAATTGTAAATTTTCATAACTGAATCCATTACATTGCGGCTTTTCTTTTTTTCGCTTTCATCTTTTACAAAAAGATTTGTCGTCAAAATGAAATCAATTTCTTCTTCAAGACAGTCAAAATCAAAAAGAAGAAAATCCTGCCCAAAAAGAAAGTTAAAGAAATTTAGTTGCAGGCGGATATATTCAAGGGTTTGAAAATTCATGTACTGTTTTATTGTCTTGTAGTAAAGTTCGCGCACAATGTGAGCCGCAGATTCTTTGTCCCCGGAAAGCAGGGCTTGTAAAAGCGGCTGACACTGGGCATGCAGAATTTTTTCTTCAAAAAGGGCTTCCTTTGTGTTTAAGTCCTGGATGGAAAAAGCTTTGCCGTTAAAAAAATATGCGTAGGATGAAAGTTTTTTCATCTGCTTGCATTCGCTTAAAACTTTTTTGCGGTTGATAGAAGAATCAAAAAGCATTGCTGCCCTTGCTCCAAAAATTTCAAAAGCATCCTGACCTAAACGAACAAAATTAAATTCACTTTTTAAATTTTGTCTGGCAAGCAAAAAGAAAAATTCATTGTCTTTAGCAAAAACCGTGTTCAGCTTTGCATAGGAAGAAATTTCTTTTTCGAAACTTTTTACTTTTGTCAGGGTAAAAGTATTATTTTTTTCAAAGGACCTTATGTAAACCAAGTGATATGTTTCTGCTGTCAAATCCAGGACATTGTTTCCCTTCCATGAAAAAAATGAATTTTGCAAAGTGACATTTTCTTCTTTTTGTCGGCCAAAAACCATGTCAAAGAAGTCTTCAAAAATTTCCCGGCTGACATCTTCTTTTACCACAGAATAAATATTTTTTTGCAAATTGATTTTTTCGTTTTTTGAAGAAATCAAAATCACTGAATAATTCCACTGACATTCCTTTAAATCATTTAAAATATTTTCGTAAGGAATAAAAACTGTTGTGTCCAGAATGACCGCATCCGCATGGAACTTTTTAAAAGATTCCAGAGCGTCCATGCTGAAAGGAACCAGATGAATGCAAAAGCGGTTTTCGTCTTCCAAAAGAGGATAAATTTTTTTTAAAAAGAGTCTGTCTTCAGAAATCAAAAGTAAGTGATACATAAGTCCCCTTGCGAAGTTACAAAAAAAAGCGCAATGCTGCCTTTTTGTGTGCACCATCGCGCTTATGTTTTTATAATAAAGTGCCATGTCCTTTGTGTCAAGATTGCTTTTGCCCAGGGGCTTTTTCATTACTTTTAATTTTCTGCATTTTGATAAAGGTGAACCTTGATTGGATTTGTGAAGGCAAAGTCTTCAAAAGAACTTTCTAAATTATCAGTGTCTATGGTGTGCACTACAATCACATAATATTTGTAGCATGTAGTATTTTCGCTAAAAGTCTTAGACCACGAGCAAACATTTGTTTCATCATCTTTCCTGCCAGCCCAGTCTGCTATAGTGTTTGTTATTTGGGTAGAATTTTTTATTAGGGTTGCATATTCATTTTCCAGTTGACTTGCCAGCTGCTGTGCAATAGAAGTTCCACTGTTAAGTGTTACTTCGTAGGCATGAAAGTACAACTGATCCCCAGACAAATGCTTTGCTGCACATGTAAGTGTAAAAGTTTCACTGCTGCCGTTAAAAGGCCTGTAGTCGTCAATATCCGTAGAATAGCTTTTTATGGTGATTATTTTCTGGCATTCAAGATTTACTGTGTTTGCTGCATTTGCCACAATGAATTCTTCCGTTGTACCATAATACTTTTCACTTTTTCCGTCTTGAGTAACAGTTACTGCTACTCCAATGTTGTAATAGCAGCCGCCAGGAATTTCCAGTTTTATGGCAGAAGAAGAAAAATCTATTTCTTTTTGATATGCGTACTTTTCGTCCAGCCTTTCGTCAGAAGCTGAAACTCTTTCAATAGTAAGCTTTCCTTCAATAGTGGCGTCTTTTAAAACAGACCTGCCGCTTTCTTCTGCAGGCAGACTTATTTTAATGTAAGTTCCACTATTATTTTGCCAGGAACATGAAGGTAAAATCAAAGTCAAAAGGGCCAAAAGAAAAAAAACTTTCTTTCTTTCTTTCTTTCTTTCTTTCTTTATAATTTTTTCCATAAAAGTCCTCCTGATTTTTTTCAGAATTCAATTCTAAAAAATAAAATTCGGTAAAATCAATTTACAAAAATCAAATCCCCAAATCAAATCAAATTACAGGGAGCCGCTAAAAATAAGAATCCAGTTTGTCCACAAGACTTTTAAATGTGTCCAGGGCAGACTGAATAACACTGCTTTCTGCCATGTCCACGCCACCGGCTTTTAGTGCTTCAATAGGGTAGCGTGAACCGCCGCTCTTTAAGAAAGTAAAGTAATCATTTAATTCCTTTTCCCCTCCATTAGTCACACGCTTTGCCAAAGCAAGGGATGCAGAAATTCCTGTAGCGTACTGGTAAACATAAAACTGATTGTAAAAATGAGGAATGCGCAATCCCTCAAGATCACTTTCATCTTCCAGAACCATTTCCGGCCCAAAGTAAAATTCCAAAAGCTCACGGTAAGTTTTACGCAAAAAGTCAGTCGTCAAAGGCTGGCCCCCTTCTACCGCCTGGTGTGCCTTCAGTTCAAATTCGGCAAACATTGTCTGGCGGTGCAAAGTGGCAAGAATTTCATCAACCCTTTTTGCAGTCAAAAACTTTTTCATTTTTTCATCACCTGTATTTTTTACAAGATATTCAAAAATCAACTCTTCGTTAAAAGTGCTGGCCGTTTCTGCTTCAAAAATAGTGTACTCGTAGCACATAAAAGGATTGTTCCGCACACTGTTCCACGAATGCATTGAATGTCCGCCTTCATGAGCCATAGTATAAACAGAACCAATCGAATCCTCTTTATAATTTAAAAGGATATAAGGATAGCCCTTATAGCAGCCACTTGAAAAAGCCCCCGACCTCTTGCCCTGGTTTTCATAGCGGTCAGCCCAGCCATGCAAAAGTCCGTCGCACAAAGTATCCGTATATTCCTTACCCAAAGGCGCCAGCGCTGCCCGGCAAATTTCCACCCCTTCTTCGTAAGGGATATGCGTTTTTACCTCTTCCACCAAAGGAACATAAACATCATAGTGGCGTAACTGGTCAACCTTTAAAGCCTTTTTCCTGATTGAATAATAGCGGTGCAAAGTTTCAATGTTTTTGTGAACAGTATCAATCAAATTATAGTAAATGCTTTCAGGCACCTTGTCCCCGCTCAAAGCCCTGTCCAGCGAAGACTTGTAACCCCTGGCCCTTGCAAGAAAGACATCCTTGTTTACAGAACCGGCATACAAAGAAGCCAGAGTGTTAGCATGGTTTTTAAAAGCGCCATAAAATTTAGTATAGGCTTCTTTTCTGACATTGCGGTCCTCATTTTCCATAAAAGAAGACCAAGTGCCCTGTGACAAAAACTTTTCCCTGCCGTCAACAGTCACGCTGCCAAAAGAAAGATCCACATCCGTCAGCAAAGAAAAAGTGTTGCCGCTGGCCCCCAAAGCCTCTGCGCTCAAAGACAAAAGCCTTTCTTCCTTTTCGCTTAAAGTATGCTCCTTCTGGTACAGTGATTTTTCCAAAAAGACTTTGTAGTCCTTAAAGTCAGCCGAGAGCATCCATTCATTTATTTTGTCATCATCAATAGCCATCAGTTCAGCGTCCCAGAAAGACTGTTCTGCAGCCGCCTGCGTGTAAGCCATCATAACGCGATTTTCTTTTTCCTGGGCCAGACTGTCCCCCTGATCTTCGCTGGTTTTTAAACTGGCATAGTGGTAAACACTTTCTAAAAGCATATTGAATTCTTCAAAAGCCTTCAGTGCCGCCAAAAGGCTTTCCTTACTTTCGCCCAGCCGCCCCTTAAAAGCCACAACTTTTTTGGAAAGACCGTCCAGTTTTTTCAAGTCACATTCCCAATCTTCATCGCACTTGTAAAGGCCAGAAAGATCCCATTTATCGCCATCATTTACATCTTTTCTTAAAGGAATAAAATTTTCACTCATGCTTTTATTATAGCGCAAAAAGCAGAAAATCACAAAAGGAGAATATATTTTTTACGGGGAATATTTTTTTTAATTTTTATTTGGGCGCATCTGCCTGGCGGCAGACCGGGCTATCCGCACTTCCGGCATTCGCCTCCATCCCAAAATGAAAGTCTAAGCTGGCGCTTAAACTTTCATTTTGGGACTGCTTCGCAGGTGCTACTATCCCTTGCGCTCTCAGACAAAAGGCGCTTCTTCTTAAAGGGATTTTCTAAAAATTACCATTTGCCCAAAACGCAGTGCTTCTTTTTATGTTTTGCCCTGAAGTGAACAAAGCAGCCGCATTGCTGGCAAGTCACTTCTGCCACCAGATTGTGGCACTTTCTGCAAACAGCCAGCCGCCTTTCGTAAAGGTCTTTGCCGCAAAAATCCTTGCAGGGCTCATTGTCTGCCATTTCCCTTATTAAATCCACACCCATGTCCATGGTAACAAGGTGCTGCTTGGACTTGCAAACCGGACATTCTTCTTTAGAATCGCCTTCACCTGAAACTTCTTTTTTTTCTTCCTCTTCCATAGAACCTTCCAAAAAAATCCTGTAAAAGCCGCCACTTAAAGCGGACACTTTTTATTTTAGGGCAGCATTAAAAATTGCAATTATTAGTGCTAGCTTTTAAAAACTGCGTTTGACCCGCCAGGACTTTTTGTGACTGCCCCCCCCCCTGTGTAAAATCCCAGCGGAAATCCTAAATCTTAAATTTCAAAAAGCCCCGGCCGCATCCATTTCAAACAGACAAAGTGATGCTGGCCACAGAATGTGGCGGCAGGCAGACACCAATTTCATTTTTGCATTTTATACTTACATCAAGGCTTTTTTCAATAACATTTTGACCATTTTCAAAAGTGTTCATGCTGTTCATTTCCTGACCAGTAAGAATTTTTCCCTGAACGTCTTTAATGTCAGATCCCAAAGAGTCAAATTCAATGTCAAGACAATGTTCTCTTTCCAAATCCGCATTGGTCACAGTCACAGTGTAAAGGCCATCTTTAACAGAAGCACTTGCAGACAAGGCACTTATCATAGCGTCATCCTGTAAGCCTACCTCCGGACATGCAATACTGGTTTTTAAAAGACTTGCATCCATATGCTTTTTGTACATGTGAAAAACATACCATGTAGGAGTTTTAACAAGCTCTTTGCCTTCCGTCAAAACTGGCGACTGTAAAACATTTACAGCCTGGGCCAGATTAGCCATTTTTACACGGTCAGCATGATTGTTAAAAATATTCAAAGTAATGCCGGCCACAAGAGCGTCACGCACAGTATTCTGCTGGTACAAAAATCCTGGGTTGGTTTCCTTTTCCACTTCATGCCATGCCCCCCATTCGTCCACAATAAGGGCCACCCTCCTGGAAGGATCATAGCGGTCCATAATCTGGCTGTGGCGGGTCAAAAGTTCTTCCATAAAAGAAGCATTCCTTAACATCAAGTACCATTCTTCCTTAGGAAATTCTGCTGCCCTGCTTTTATGATTCCAGTCAGGCACAATGCAGTAATGGTGCAGCGAAAGACCGTCCATAAAAGAGCCCGCATTTTTCATAAGAACTTCAGTCCAGTTATAGTCACTGCTTGAAGGTCCGCATGCAATCTTAAAAATTTTATCCTTACCATATTGCTTTACAAAAGACTGGTAGCGCTTGAAAAGATCAGCATAATATTCAGGCCTCATGTTGCCCCCGCAGCCCCAGCTTTCATTTCCTACACCAAAAAAATCCAGTTTCCACGGTTCCTTGCTGCCATTAGCCTCCCTTAAGCGGCTCATAGGAGAATCTCCGCCAAAGGTCATATATTCAATCCATTCACTCATTTCCTGGACGCTGCCGCTGCCAACATTCCCATTCACATAAGCCTTGCAGCCCAAAGCCTGGCAAAGACCAAAAAATTCATTAGTACCAAAAGAATTATCTTCAACCACGCCACCCCAGTTAGTATTAATCATCTTCTTGCGCTTTTCCAAAGGCCCAATGCCATCCTTCCAGTGGTATTCATCCGCAAAACAGCCGCCCGGCCACCTCAAGTTAGGAATAGCGATTTCCTTAAAAGCTTCAATCACATCCTTCCTGTAGCCATTCACATTTTCTACCGGCGAATCCTTTCCTACCCAAAAACCGCCGTAAATGCACCGCCCCAGATGTTCCGCAAAATGCCCGTAAATGTCCCTGGAAATAGTCGAAAGTTTCCTGCCAGCATTAACCGTAATTTTATCTGCCATAATTTGCTCCAAATAGAAAAAGTTATTTTCCATAATAAAATATATTTTCAAAATATCAAGATTTTTTTAGAAATATGATTATATAATGACCATGTAGTAGCTATATTGTGACCATAAAGACTTTATTGTGACACGCCATTATTTGATATAAAAGCTAAATTCAGTGAATATGTTACGCGGGCAGAAAATGGGGAAGTTGTGGTCTTAGTCAGGAAGAATTTAAGGACTTTCAGGAAAAGTTGCAGAGAAATAAAGAATCTTACAGTCCCAGGAAAGCCCTATGGTAAATAAAATTTATCTTTTAGATGCAAATATCATTTCAGAAATGACATCTTTGTATCCAAATGAAAAAGTCCTTAGAAATATAGAAATGCATGAAGATTTTTCGGCCATTTCTTCTTTAACATGGTTTGAATTATTAAACGGCATGAAGCAGCTGGAAAAAGGGAAAAATACTTCCCATGAAGGATTCCATGATAGCTTCTGTGGCTATAGCCAACAATATGATTTTAGTCACAAGAAACGAAAAAGATTTTTCCTGCATAAAGAAAAAATTTAATCTTCCTGTAGAAAATTGGTTTGAGGGAGCCTCTAAAAATTGCAATTTTTAGAGGCAACTATGAAAATGCGAATAAAAAATTTTCTAAAACAGCATTTTTTTTCTGCGACTATGATTTTATTCTTTTGCCAGGTCATGCCTTAGCGGCTGTAGTGGCGCCGAAGGCGTTCCGGAGCGCAGCGGAGGAATGGAGCGAAAGCGCAACCACGAAAGACGCGACGGCACTTTAGTGCCGGAAGGCCCATAAAAAAAAGCCCTGCCTTTCGACAGAGCTTTTTCTAATTAAAAATCAGACTTTGTAAAACTTAGGCTTTGTTCAAGCGGCTTTCGAGGTCGTCCAAAATTTCGTTGAGTTCTTTTGGAAGGTGAGCACCGAATTTTGGATAGTGGTTTTCACGAATATCCTTAACTTCTTTCTTCCAGCCTTCAACATCAACTTTTGTGATTTCTGGCAAAGTCTTTTTGTAGTAATCAGCAAGACCATCAGTATTGATAGCACCTTCTTTTGGCATATAACCGATTGGTGTATCAATGTAGTTGTCTTTTCCGTCACAGCGGTCAAAAATCCATGCAAGAACACGGCTGTTGTCGCCATAACCTGGCCACATAAATCCGCCTGGAAGGTCAGCATTGTCATCATCCTTGCGGAACCAGTTAACGTAGAAAATCTTAGGAAGCAAATCTTTGTCTTTTGCAGCGTTACCTACATCAATCCAGTGCTGGAAGTAGTCACCCATGTTGTATCCACAGAATGGAATAATTGCGAATGGGTCACGGCGAATCTTACCAACTTCATCAGGGTTGATTGTAGAAGCCGCTGTGATTTCTGAACCAACGATAGAACCAAGGAATACACCATGATTCCAAGAGCGGCTCTGGTGTACAAGAGGTACAGTTGAAGGACGTCGTCCACCAAAGAGGATTGCACTGATAGGTACACCTTTTGGATCTTCCCAGTCAGAAGCAATACATGGACACTGAGCAGCAGGAGCTGTAAAGCGGGCATTTGGATGAGCTACGCACTGGCTCTTGTCTTTAGGATTTTTGTCATTTGCTGGACATGCAACTTTGTTTCCGTGCCAGTTTGTGATTTCTTTTCCTTCTGGAGCATAACCAATACCTTCCCACCAAACATCGCCGTCTTCTGTAAGACCACAGTTTGTAAAGATTGTATTCTTTGATGCTGCAATAAGGGCGTTCTTGTTAGACTGTTCAGAAGTTCCTGGAGCAACTCCAAAGAATCCTGCTTCTGGGTTGATAGCGTAAAGACGACCATCATCGCCAAATTTCATCCATGCAATATCATCACCGACTGTTTCAACTTTCCAGCCAGGAATTGTAGGAATAAGCATAGCCAGGTTTGTTTTTCCACAAGCTGATGGGAATGCACCTGTTACGTATTTAACTTCGCCCTGAGGATTAGTCAATTTCAAGATAAGCATATGTTCTGCAAGCCAGCCTTCTTCGCGGGCAATAACAGAAGCGATACGGAGGGCAAAACATTTCTTTCCAAGAAGAGCGTTTCCACCGTATCCAGAACCGTAAGACCAAACAAGGTGTTCTTCTGGGAACTGTGAAATATATTTCTGTTCAACTGGAGCACAAGCCCAAACACCATTGTCTTTTTCGCCATTGTTGAGTGGCTTACCAACAGAGTGCAGACATGGAACAAAATCATCACCAAGATGAGCCCAAACTTTTTCGCCTGCACGTGTCATGATGTCCATATTCAAAACAACGTATTCAGAATCTGTAAGTTCAACACCATATTTTGCGATTGGAGAACCGAGAGGTCCCATGCAGAATGGAAGAACATACATTGTACGACCATGCATACAACCTGTATAAAGTCCTTTCATTGTTGCTTTAAGTTCTACAGGATCAATCCAGTTGTTTGTAGGACCAGCATCTTCCTGTTTTTTAGAAGCGATAAATGTTCTTTTTTCTACGCGTGCTACGTCAGATGGATCTGAGCGGAAAAGGAAGCTGTTAGGCTTTTTTGTCAGAGGGGTAGCAAGACCTTCTTTAACACACTTCTGCATTAATTCGTCATACTCTTTTTGAGAACCGTCACATACCACAACATTGTCCGGTTCACACATTTTTACACATTCTTCAACCCAAGCCTTAATCTTGGCATTTTTGATGTCATTAACAGTCATTTAACGACTCCTTGATTTTTGAAAAAGCTGGCATGAAACAGAATTTTTTACAACGTAAGCTCCTGTTTTCAGGGTCCGAGCTTCAGCGCAGACGTAACTTTTTCTTGCCTAAAATATACATTTTTTTAAATCCTTATTCAAGAAAAAATTGAATATTGCTTAATTAATTATATGATTAGGATGTTTAACATTTCTATCTTTGATGCTGCATTATACCTGATTTTGTGGTAGATTATTTTGTATGAATGAATTAAATCCCCATGAAAAAGAAAATTTTCCAAATACCTTCACCTTTTGCCCCAACTGCGCATCCACAAAAATCCAGACAGCCCCTGGCGGCAGAAAATGGTTTTGTCCTGACTGTGGCTTTGACCTTTATAACAATGTTGCCTCTGCCGTAGGAATAATTTTGCAGGACGAAAAAGGCCGCATCCTTTTTGAAAAAAGGGCAAAGGAACCGCGGAAAGGCTTTCTGGCCTTACCAGGAGGATTTACCGAAGCCGATGAAAGTGCCGAAGACGCCTGCAGACGTGAATGTCTTGAAGAAACAGGCCTTGAAATTTCAGACATAAATTTTTTGTGCACATTCCCAAATACCTATCAATATAAAACCATAGTTTACAAAACATGCGACATATTTTTTACAGGCCACCTTCCAGAAAAAACTTTCTTGAATGCCCAGAAAAGTGAAGTAAGCGAATTTGTCTTTCTAAAAATAGAAAATACGGCAGATTTAGAAAAAGCGCCGCTCGCCTTCGATTCCGCCAGAAAATGCCTCCATGTCTTTTTACAAAAAGAAAAGGGGAGTCACTAAAAAAGCCAGTAAATAAAAAAAAAGCAGTCCCTGAAAAGGACCGCCCTCCAAATCCCAAAATCCCAAAATCCTCAAAGGAGTTTACATGAAAATCAGCATAGACTTAATCATTTGCCTTTCCGGCATCTTTTTACTTTTACTCATCAATTTGTTTTTTTTCCTCAAAATCCGCCCCCTCAAAAAAAGCCTGGAAAAAACTTCCCCCCTAAAAAAAGATCCAAAACATTTTTACAAAGTCATAATTTTTTCCATTATTTTAGCCCTCCTGCCCATTTTTATCCCTTTAGACCGCCGGCTCATCGTCCTCCTTGAAGCTGCCTCCTGCACTGCCGCCTTTGCCATCCTCAAAGAGCGCCTGGAAAATTTAAAAAGCAGCAAAAAGGACCAGCCATGATTTTTAATTTTTTTTTGAAGCATACCGCCTTTTGTTTAACGGCCCTTGCAGCCTTCGCTCCCGCTCATTGCTCCACTTCGTTCCGCAACTAAAGGGCTTCCAGGGCCGGCTAGGCGCCTTGTGTAAAGAAGTACTCTCAATTTAAATACTTGAATTTACCGCTAATTCATCACATAAGACTAGACAAAAGTTTTTAGATTTGTTAGTATCCTAACACTTAACAAGGGGTCTTACCCAAGAGGTAAGGGAGAGGTCTGCAAAACCTTTATGCAGCGGTTCGATTCCGCTAGACCCCTAGCAAAATGGCTCCTGTTTTTCAGGAGCTTTTTTTTGCCTTCCAGGCCTTTCGAGCTAAGCTGGGGTCTGTTTCTTATATATGGGCTGTCCTTTTGGGTGGCCCTTTTTCATTTCTGCATCAGCGGCTTTGTCCACAAATAATATTGAGGGGCCTTGTAATCTATGTGCCAGGCGCCCGTGTAAAAACCATTTTGGTCTGCGGTGGGGCAGACAAAAATTACTTTAAGAGGATTTTCTGTGTCATAGTAAAATTCATTTGACAGCCAGTCGCCTTTGTTTTCAGTTTTTACAAAAAAGGCATCCTCTTTTTTTGTATAGACCGTAATTTTGTACTTACCTGGAGCAATGTTCAAATGTATGGCCATTCCCCCGTCAAGGTAAAGCTTTTTTTTATAAGAATGCAGGCTGTAAACCTGACCGTGCCTCATAAGCCAGCGCCAGAAATCATTTGTATCTTTATAAAAAACTTTTGAATTTGAAACCCATTCATACTGGGCCTTTCGTATGCGGCTTTCGTCATAAGTTACTTCCTGGCCGGTCAGACCATCTTCTATTTTTACATAAGAGCGGGTCATGTTCATTTCTTCCGTGTTTTGCGGCCTGTAAATTATAAGCTGCCAGGGGTTAAAATGAATTTTTCCCTGATTTTGCCCCTTTTCCTGGCCAAAAAAAATTGCGTCCGGGAGAAAAAATAAAAATGCCAAAAATAAAAACGTTTTCTTCATTTTATTCCGCTTTACACCCCTGCTATTCAAGTAATCGGCAAAAGCCCTGTCTTTTCTTAAGGAAGTCTCTAAAAATTCCAGTTTGAAGCATACCGTCTTTTGTTTAACGGCCCTTCCAGCCTTCGCTAAGCGTATTTTGGAAAGAAATACAAGTTTCGTAAAGCAGCGTGTCTTAAAAGCCTTGCTTGAATATGCGGAGGTCGCCCTTCTGCTGCACTGTGGCATTTGAGTTTACTCCAGCTGAGCCACCAGGCAGGTTCGCTAGGGGAGCATATGCAAGTGAATTTTGAATAGATTGGAAAAAACAAGTGAAACCTTGAAAATCAGAAAATCTGCATTATAATAAAGTTATAAATCAAAAAATGGAGAAATCTATGTTGCAGCCTGTTCTGTTCTGTTCTGTTCTGTTCTGTTCTGTTCTGTTCTGTTGGGAAAATTCCGCATACAAAATAAAATTTCAAAAAAATATTTTAAATTCACTTTAGGAAATAGAGCCATTCTCTGTGCACGCGCAGGGGATGGCTTTTTATTTTAAATTTTTTTAACTCATATTGGAGGAAAATATGAAAAAAATTGGGAAAATTCTTTCTGTGATGGTGGCGGTCAGCCTGAGCTTTTTTGCCCTTTCCTGTGTCGAACCAAAGGACACAGATGCGCCGGCTGAAGTAACAAACTTTACAGTGAATACAGGAAACGGCCAGGCTGTTCTTAGATGGACAAACCCTGGTGACAGTGACTTTGCAGGAACAAAACTTTCGATGCAGCCTGCAGTCGGCGAACTTGCACAAGAAAAAACTCTGGCAAGCGATGTTACTACATTCACAGTAACAGGTCTTACAGACGGCAAAAGTTATGCTTTTACAATTAAAACTTTTGACAAAAGCGGTAACATTTCTTTCGGAAGAGCAACAGCCGATTTTGTAAGAGACACAATTGCACCGGATGAAATAAGCAATGTTTCCTTTGTTAGCGAAAGCGGCAAAATCATTTTAAGCTGGGAAAATCCTGGTGATAGTGATTTTGAAGGCTGTAAGGTTTCAATGAGCCCGACTGTTAAAGATTTTACAGAAGCAAAGACTTTGGAAAAGAATGTAAGCACTTTGGAAGTGACCGGTCTTACAAATGGCACAAGTTATTCTTTTACAATTCAGACTTTCGATGCAAATAAAAATGTTTCAGAAGGTAAAACAAGTGCCTGTATTGCAGGCGACACTTCATTCCCTCTTGGCTATGTAAAAGTGGCTGGTGGTACAATTACGGGTAAAACGAATACAAATAACTTTGAAGGTGTTTTCATAGCAGGCCGCTCGGTAACCTTAAGTGATTTTTACATAAGCCGCTACGAAGTAACCCAGGATGAATACGAAAGCCTAATGACCAGCCAGACAGTGACAGTAGAAGGCAATACATACACGCTGGAAGCAAAACCTTCTTACTGTAAAGCAAATTCCATAGAATATGCCGTAAAGTTCGGAACTAGCCAGGGCAGGCGGCCAGTAGAAGGCGTAACTTGGTATGACGCAGTATATTTTTGTAATGCAAAAAGCGCAAAGGAAGGACTTACTCCTGCATATAATATTACTGTAACAAGTGTAGACAGCAATAATCATATTACAGCAGCAGATGTATCTTTAGTTGCAAATGCAAACGGTTACCGCCTGCCAACAGAAGCCGAATGGGAGTACGCTGCCCGCGGTGGTAATCCAGACACGACTAATGAAAAAGACTGGGATTACGTATTTAGCGGAGCGGATACAAAAGGACAAACCTATGGTTCTGGTTATCCTGAGAGTGATAGTGGTTTAGATGAGGTAGGCTGGTACAGTTACAATAATACTTCTGGTGTAACGACAACAGGGAATACTCAGACATTTTATTCTACAGGAAAAGGAACGCACGAAGTAGGCCAAAAGAAGGCAAACCGCTTAGGCCTTTACGACATGAGCGGAAATGTATGGGAATGGTGTTACGACTGGTATGATGATGCAATATCTAAAGAAACAGTGACTGATCCTGTTGGCCCTGTGTCGGCTTCTAACCGCGTTTACCGCGGTAGCAGCTGGTTTTTCTATGCTTATGCCGCGTCTGTTTGCGACCGCTATTCCACCTTGCCGTCTAGCTGCAACCATGGTCTTGGATTTCGCCTGGTTCGCTCCTGTCCTAAAAACTAAAATTTAAAAATGGCTGAAGATCCGAAATAAATTATGTGCATCTGGTAAAAATCATTTTCAATGCTTTTTTACCAGATGCCTTCGAATTTTAAGTCTTTGAAATACAAAGGCTTAAAATGTCGTGTTTTCATAGTTGCCTCTAAAAATTGCAATTTTTAGAGGTTCCCTTATTTTTGCTGCGCGATCTTTTAAAGCGGGAGGAAAAAGCATTTCTTTCCAAAAGTAGCCTAGCCGGCCGTGAAAGCCCGCAGTCACCCGCGACAGAGGCGCGGGTGATGAGCGTTAGCGAAGGCTGTAAGGGCCGTTTAACAAAAGGCGGTATGCTTTAAAAGAAAATAAAATCCTGAAGATAAAAAATCGGTAAAATTTTAAAAAAATGTTTGACAAGTAGGAAAAGTGGTTTTACACTTTAGTTATCGGGCGTCAACACGTGTAGATTATACAAGTTGACAAGTAATTTTCAGCGAAAATAAAAATGGAGGAGGTTCGTTTTGAACAATCTGGCAAAAGTTTTGCTTCCGGCAATGGCGCTTTTGGGGGCAAGTGTGGCTTTGGCTAAGCCGGCAAAAGAGGCTGACAGTGTAAAGCAGGAAATTTTTGTGGAAGAGGTTTCCGGTCTTAGTGATGATTTTATGATGGGTGTGGATATTTCTTCGCTTGCGGATGTGGAAAAGGCTGGCGGAAAATTTTATAACGCCCGGGGTAAGGAAGATGATCTTTTTAACATCTTAAAGGAAAATGGCGTTAACTGGGTGCGTCTTCGCGTTTGGAATAATCCTACCTACGAAAATGATTTGTATGACGCAAATGGTAAATTGATTGCAAAAAAGGGGCAGTCTTACGGCGGCGGTAACAACAGCGTAAAGGTTGACCTGGATCTGGCAAAGAGGGCAAAAAAGGCTGGCTTTAAGCTGATGGTGGATTTTCATTATTCTGATACATGGGCTGATCCTGGCAAGCAGAATATGCCTCAGGACTGGAAGGGTATGTCTTATGAACAGATTGAAAATGCTGTTGAAGATTTTACCCGGGATTCATTAAAGGCTTTTATTGATGCAGGTGCCCGCCCTGATGCGGTTCAAATTGGTAACGAATTGAATGGCGGTTTTATCTGGCCTGTTGGTAAGACATGGGCTAATGATGGTGAAAAAATCGGCGGCATGAAGGAATTTACAAAGCTTTTGAATCGCGCTTCTGCCGGTGTAAGGGCTGCTGAAGCTGATGGCGAAAAAATCAAGATTGTAATTCATCTGGCTGACGGCGGTGACCAGGAACTTTACAAATATGTTTTTGATGAAGTTAAAAAGGCTAAGGTTGATTACGATATTATTGGTCTTTCTTTTTATACTTACTGGCACGGAAAAGATTCTGACCTTAAGGCAAATATGGAAATGCTTTCCAAGCGCTACGGCAAGGAAATGGTTGTTGTAGAAACTGCTTACGGTTATACGGAAGAAGATGGTGACAGTCAGGGTAACAACTTTATGGTTTTTTCTGCTGATGATGACGGCTACCGCGCTTCTGTCCAGGGCCAGGCTACTGCAATCCGCGACATTATTGCCAGTGTGGCTTCGGTAAAGGGCGGTTCTGGTCTTTTCTACTGGGAACCTGCATGGATTCCTGTAAAAGGGGCCGGTCTTTCTGCTACTGAAGGGGCTACATGGGAAAATCAGGCTATGGTTGACTTTAAGGGCCGTGTGCTTCCTTCTATGAATGTCTGGAATCTGGTAAGGGGGAAGGGGGCTGCTTCTAATGTATGGGGTGGTTCTTCTAAAAATAAATCTTCTTTTGAAATTTATGACATGGCAGACAGCCAGACTGTCCTGACAAAACCTGGAACAAGTCCTGCCTTGCCAAAGTCTGTAAAAGTTGTAAGGGAAAATGACCGCGAATATCTTGTTGATGTTACCTGGGAAAATCATGACTGGGCTGCAGAAAAAGAAGTAAAGACTGTGCGCATTTACGGAAGCGTTCAGGGGTCTGCCTTTAAGCCTTGGATTGATGTGGAAATTTCTACAAAGGTAAATTTGATTCAGGATCCTTCTTTTGAAAGCGGAAAACAAATTAAGGACGGCAAAATTGGTGCCTGGAAGTTGAATGGTTCTTCTACTGCCTGCTACCTGGAAAACAACAAGGGTAATGCTCACTCAGGAAAGTGGACTTACAAGTACTGGCTGGCAAATGGATTTGAATCTATTTTGTCCCAGGAATTTAAGGGAATTGAAAACGGCACTTATGTTCTTTCTGTCTGGGCCATGGGCGGCGGCGGAGAAAATAATATCCGTCTTTTTGCTGCAAACTATGGTGACGGCAAAAAACAAATTACTTCTAAAATTGTAAACACGGGCTGGCAGGACTGGCATAAGTACGAAATAGAAATTCCTGTAACAAATAATCAAATTACAGTGGGCATTTATCTGGATACCAATGCAGACAACTGGGGTAATTTTGACGACGTGGAACTTTACCTTAAGCAAAATTAGTTCTGAAAAATAAAGTGAACTTTTTATAAAAAAGCGAACACTTAATAGGAGAAAAAATGAAAAAAGGAATTATAACGATTCTTGCGGCACTTTTTGTAACAGCTGCATCTTTTGCCCAGGCAGCAAATGACGGCTTTACTGTTCCGCTGGATAAAGATTTAACTTTTGCAATAAAAGAAAATGCTGCTCCACAGGTGGCTGTAGCGGGGCCGGCAATCCTCCAGGGAATTTGGATTGAAACTACGGGACAAAGTGATTTTTTAATCCGTGATATTTCCAGCGGCGAAAAAAGTGGTTTTGAACTGGATCAAGTTCATTTTCTTTCGAATGCCAACTGGTGGTTTTGGGGTGACATAAACGATACCTTCCACCTGGATGCAGAAATTTCTGTCTGGGATTTTGATATGACTTTGTTCCAGGCAGACTCTTTTGCGGCAAACGTTCCTCTTGTTACATGGGCTGACGGTTTGCAGGGACTGGCATCATTTTTCTTTAGCCCGATTTTTAATGGTAATGGAAGTGCTGTTGGAAGCATGAACAAGCTGGGATTAAATATTGTTACTCCTTACTTTGAAACGCTTTTGGGATACGGCACTCTTAAGGCAAACGGCATGTCTTCTTTTAAGGGGATTTATAATGTGCTGGATGCTTACCTGGATGTTGGAAAGGGGTTTACAGAAATCCGCCTTGGAAAAAAATTAAAATCTGCAGGGGACTTTAAATTTAATGCTGTTGCGGCTTTAAGCCAGATGCGCGGCACTTACGGCATGTATGATTTCTTTACTGTAAAGTACAAGGATTCTTTTGAAGGAGCCATCACTTTTGGCAGTAAAACAAGTTCAGAAAATCTTTTTGAATATTTTGATGATTA
Source organism: Treponemataceae bacterium (assembly GCA_963649315.1). Classification (GTDB taxonomy): domain Bacteria; phylum Spirochaetota; class Spirochaetia; order Treponematales; family Treponemataceae; genus Treponema_D. The sequence continues at coordinate 18,207 of CAVJHV010000024.1, forward strand.
CACGAGTGCCCTTTCAGCTTACCTTGCCTACAGTCCTTTCGATGGATTTAAAATTGAAGGTCACTTGATTGACACCTTTGGTTCATCTTTGTCTGGTGATGCAGACAATCTTGCTTTTGCAGGACGCCTTTCTTATTCAGGAAATGCCGGTGGGGAATTGAATGCTTCTTTGAGTTTAAGTTATGCCGGCAGCGATGTTGATTCTGTCTGGGGTTCTGATGGTCAGGATTATGATGACATAAATGCGGATTCTTTGACGGCAAGACTGAATGCAGACTATGCTCCTTTGGATTTCTTAAAAATCAGTCTGGATGAAAAAGCTGCTTTCAATAACACTGCTGCTTTTTCTGACGGCCTTATTACTTTCCGCACTCAGCCAATTCTGGATTTTGATTTTAATTCAGTTCTTAACAAAGACATTTGCCTGTCAGCATACGGCGTCTTTAATGTAGACCGCCTGGCAAGCGAAACTTCCAGCGGTCAGGAAATTGTTCCTTACATGAACGAAGCTGGTCTTGAATTAACTATGGCTGATATTGGTGTAAAAAAACTGGTGATGGATTACGCCGTAAGTTTTTCTTATGACGATTCAACAAAGTGGACAGACGGAAATTCTTATTCATTCGACAAAGTCTACAATTCATTCATGGTGAACACTCAGATAACAGACACTTTGAATTTTCACGCAGCAGCTCTTGTAAGAATTAATTCTGAAGATGATGCGGCTTTTGTTCCTATGGGATTTGCCTTTGGTGCTAAGGTGGACAAACTGCCTTTGCCAGGAAACCCTTCTTTGTGGACACATTTTTGTTATGGAATGAATCCTTACGAAAGCGATAATTATTCTTTGTACCGCGCAGATGATCCTCAAAACAATCCTTCCCACAGAACTTACCTTCTTAACACTCTGGAAGGAAGCACTACAAAAAGTCAGATCAGCGTGGGCTTAATCTGGTCTTTATAAATGGAGGAAAAAATGAAGAAGTTAAATATATTTAAGACTTTATTTTTTGCAACAGTCATTTGCCTTTCATCTTTTGCTCTTACTTCCTGCCCGAACGCAAACGGTTTGCACAATCAGCAGGCTGCAAAAATGACAATTGTTTTTACGAATTTCCCTGAATCTGTTACAGGAAATTATTCTATCCCCGGTGATTTTAACGGGGACGAAGCATGGGAAAACGAAATTGAAAACATTGATGTTGTTATGAAAAACGGTGAAGGCACATCAAATGAATTTACAGTGACTGCCACATGGGTAAAATTTTCTCTTGTAAAAACAAAAGATACCAGTTGGCTTAGGGGCTGGTCCAGCGAAGTGCAGGGAAATTCTGCAGACAAGGGCAAGTATGTAAACTTCTGGTCAGATATTGATTTAAGCGCCGGCCAAGTCACACTTACTGTTGACGCTTCTTCCGGAACGGCAGTTCTTACGGCGGAGTAGGGAGGTTAAAAAATGAAAATGAAAACTTTTGCAAAAATTTTAGGAGCGGCATTTTTTGCGGGCCTTTCCTTTACAGGCTGTTCTTTTCTTTCAGACGGCCTTTCTTCAAACATGCAGGCGGCTCTTGAAGAGGAAACTGGCAAGGCAAGTCTTGCTTCAAAGGTATGGTATTACAATGGCCTTTCTTCGGACAAAATGTCTGAAAGGGCAGAAAAACTGGGACCATCTTATTACGACCAGACTCTGCTGGTAAGCTTTTCGAAAAAAGTTGCAGGCAGCCCGACAGGTTCAATGGAAATAAAATACACGGATTCTTCTTCGTGCGTGGCAACAAAAACTTTTTCTAGCATCAGCGGAACTTTTACTGACGACTATAAGGCTTTTAAAATTGATATGAGTCCTGTTATGGAACTTTTTGACACTGAAACAATTCCTTCTGGAGTTGCTTCCATGACTTTAAAAATCGGGGGGCTTGTTTGCGCAGAAGGCAGACAGTCTGGCAGGGCAATTTCAAGTCTTGAAGTAAAGAACATTCAAATCAAACCTTTGTATTCAAGCATGATTGCAGACTGTTCAACAAAGGGTTTTTCTTCATCTTCTTCAATTTATTATTCCGTAAACGGGGAAGTAAGTTTGGATGGAGGTTCTTATACTGTCAGCGGCCAGGGGTCTGATGGTGTGTCATATTCTTTTGTAGTAAGCACCAAGGATTCTTCTATTGTATTGCAGCCTTCTTCTATATTTGATTTTGATGCTCTTTCAAATATTGATGATGAGGGAATACAAGTGCCTCTCAGTTTAAAAAATATTCTGCCGGTAAATGCGGGAAGTGCTTACAGTAAAAAAATCACTGTAAACTTTACAAAGTATTCAATTGTAATTGACGGCAAAATGGATGACAACTTTTCTGCTTCAAATGGTGCTACTGTTTATACAGATCCAAGCGGGGACGTAAGCGCCTTTTCTGCTGTGGATTCTTCGTGGGCAGATTCTGTAAGCCAGACGACGGACATTCAAAGCGTGGCTGTAACAAGCGACAATTATTACCTTTACGTTGCGGTAAGTGGCAATTTGGTTTCTACATGGAATGACGGCATTATGCTGCTTTTGTCTAACGGCAGCCTTACAGGTGCAAGCGGGGCAAGCCTTCCTTACACTGGTGCAAATGCAGAAAGTTTTGCCTATAAGACTGGCAGCCGCACAATAGTCCAGCCAAACATTTACATTGCCCACCAGCCGGGTTATGAAAATTCCGGTTACGGTCTTTTGCAGGCAACTTCTTATGATTCAACAGCAAAAACATGCACAGACATTTCTTCTTATGTTTTGTGCTCGCCTGCAGGATGGACAGATGCTGCATCACAGTCTTATGTGGAATATGCAATTCCTTTAGGAAAGACCGGCCTTGCTTCTGGCGACACAGTCAGTCTGATTGTTGCTTCTACATTGCACTGGAATGCGACAGTAGATGGGGAAACACAGCAGGTGTGGGCTGTTGCCGATGCTGCAAGTGATGAAAGCGTTACATTCAACAATGAAGATGGCACAAACGTAACTTACAGTTTTGAAAAAGCCATTCACTACACAATCGAGTAGGAGGATAAAATGAAAATGAACAGAAAAATAAAAGGTCTTGCTTTTGCCGCTTTGTCTTTAGCTGTAATTTTTTCTTCATGTGGTAGTCCTGAATATCCGGGGGAAGGAAAGTTACCGGGACAGGCATCTTCTGAATTTACAGATTATTCTTCCTATAAAATTTCCCCTGCAGAAGTTTCTTCGGATTTTATGCGCGGGGTGGATGCCAGTGAAGTAAAAGCTTTGGAAGAATGCGGCATAAAATTTTACGATGACAATGATTGCCAGAAGGATGTCTTTAAGATTTTTGCTGAACACGGTGTAAACTGGATCAGATTAAGACTGTGGAATGATTATACCCAGGCTTTGGAAGATGAGTGGGGCCCTTACGGTTACAACAATCTCAGCCGCACAATAGATATGGCCCAGCGTGCCAAAAAATATGGAATGAAAGTTTTACTTGATTTCCATTATTCGGACACTTGGGCAGACCCTGCAAGTCAAAAGTGCCCTGCTGCCTGGTCAGAAATCACAGACAAGGATGAACTGGCAGAAGCAGTTGCCTCTTACACAAAGGAAGCTTTGCAGACAATGGTCGATGCTGACTGCCCGCCGGACATGGTACAGCTGGGTAACGAAATGCAGGGCGGACTTTTTGCCCAGAATTCTGCTGTGACAAATGCAAAAAATTATACGGCGGATTATTTAAAGGCGGCTGCTGTAGAAGTAAGAAATCTTTTGCCGGACTGTCAGATTATGCTGCACATGTCTAACGGTGGAAAGTCTTCTTATTTGGCTGCTATTTTGAATTACGCAAGTGCTCTTGGAAGTGACAGTGACGGAAAAGCCTACATAGATGCAATCGGGGTGTCTTATTATTCATGGTACAAGAGCCACGGAAGCGACAGTGAGTTAAAAGCAAATTTGCAAAAGATTAAAGAAAGCGGTTACAGGGCAATCATTGCAGAAAATTCTTTTGCTTATTCAAATGAGGCTTACACTGATAATGTAAGTAACACTTACTACCAGGCAGGTACTCCAACAGGGGAAAGTAAGACTATGGGTGTACAGACAGCATTGAACCTTGCTTCTTACAATAAGGGAACAGGCATTGTTGACAGCCAGATTGATTCCAGTATTGAAAATCAGGCCGGCATTATGCAGTACCTGATGGAACTTTGTTCCAGCGTGGATGAAGACGGCGGTTATTTTTACTGGGGTACTGCATATTTAGGCTGTGCCGGAATGCCAAGCGCCTGGGAAAACCAGGCCCTCTTTGACGCAGACGCCAAGGCTCTGCCTTCTCTGGATGTTTTTTCGGTAGAGTGATTTTTTGAAATGCCGCCTGCTTTACGAAAGCGGCACTTCTTCCCGGAGAATGCGCCTGTTTACGAAAGCAGCATGTCTTAGCGATGGCTGCTTTACGAAAGAAGTGCTTCTTAATAAAGACATGTTTCTTTACGAAAGTAGCGCCTGTCAGTTGGCCTGCTTTACGAAAGAATTTTTTTCTATTCGAAAGCAGCATGTCTTAGCAAAAAGGAGTGCTTTTTTGGAAAGACATGTTTCTTTACGAAAGCGGCACTTCTTTCCAAAAGCAGCCTAGCCGGTCCTGGAGTGGTTTGCCGAAGGCAAAGTGCAAAGCACCGAGGCGAATAGCCGAGCCACGCAAGGACCGTTAAACAAAAGGCGGTATGCTTAAAAAAATAAAAAAAGAATTTGACACGTGTTGAAAAGCATTTTACAATTATGTCGTCAACACGTGTAAATATTACGTGTAAGTCTAAGGCTTATGCGGATTTTTCGTTATCTTAAGGAGGATAATATGAAAAGTTTTAGAAAATTTTTAACTTTGATGGGAGGAGCACTTCTTTTGACTGCTCTTGTAACAGCTTGTGGTGGCGGTGGCGATGATCCGAAGCCAGAAGAAGAGGCAAAATATTCAATTTCTTTTAATGAAAATCTGGATAATTTGTCTGTAACTGCCGGCGAAGAAATTACTTTGACTGTTGCTTCCATAAAGGGTGCCTGGTCTATTGATACAGACAATGCTTCAGAATCAATTGAACTTTCAAGTGAAAAAGATGAAGATGGTAACCTTTCAAAGATTATAATCAAGGGCCTGAGTGAAGCCACTGCTGCAACTTTTACCATTTACCCGACTGAAGCTGTAAATGATAATTCTTATGACAAGACAATTTCTGTAAAAGTTATTGATCCTAAATTTACTTTTACTTTAACTCTTTCTGATGATTTGGCTGAAAAGGCCAGCACAATCAGTGTAACCCATACAAAAAATGGGGAATCTTACACAGGTAGCGTTGAATATACTGCTAATGCCACCAGCGCTCAGGTTACTTTCTTAAAGGCTGATGCAAATGACTATTATTACTTTAGTGACATTTCTGTAAGCATTAAGGATGCTGAAGGTAATGACCTTAAGTGCCAGTTTGTTGGAAATAATTATTTTGACTATACCTCTACGGCGTTTACAGGACTTTCTGTTGAAACATGGCAGGCCCAGTCCATGACTGTACACTTTACATTCAGCGGTTTTACTCCAGCTTCTTTCTCTGTTACTTACGGCTTGGATGAAAATACCCAGGAAACTGTAGATGCAACTCTTTCAGAAGACAAAAGTTCTGCAACAGCCAGTGTAAGCAATGCCTACGCAAATGACAGCAACTATATGCAGATTATTTCTGTCCAGGCTTTGGATGATTCAAATGCTGCGATTGATATTGAAATGACAAGCGAAAGTGCATGGTTTGAATTTTCTTCTTCAAAGACAGATACGACTTTTGCTTATGCAGCAGCAGGTGGTTATACAGAAGCTGCAAAAACTGAAAGTTGCAGCATTTCTTCAACTGCCGTAGATCTTGCCGTGTCAGCCCTGTCTGCAGAAGGAGTAAGCGTTTCTTCTATTTTGATTGAAGCTACCGATTGTAACTGGTCTTCTGTTTCTGGCAGCTGGTGGATTTATGCTGGCTGGGATACATCTTCAACAGATGAAGAAGGTAATGAAATAGCATCAAGTAATGGTGTTAACGTCACATGGGTAGATAACACCTACTACAAAGTCACAATAACAGATGCAAGTTCTATTGCAGAAATCCTTGCTGCCGGTAAAATTTCAATTACTGGTTCTGACGGCCTTTCTGCTACGATTGCAATTTCATACAAATAGGATTTCCTCCTGAAATAAGTTTTGCCGCACCGGGAATGTGGGTTCCTGGTGCGGTTTTTTTTATTTTTGGGGAGCATACCGCCTTTTGTTAAACGGCCCTTGCGTGGCTCGGCTGTTCGCCTCGGTGCTTTGCACTTTGCCTTCGGCAAACCACTCCAGGACCGGCTGGGCGCCTTTTGTAAAGCAATATTTTTTTCGTAAAACAGAGGGGCTTTGTTTCTGAAAACAAACATTGCATTCGTAACCATGCTGTCCCTTCTCAAAACAAACATTGCATTCGTAACCGTGCGGTCCCTTCTCAAAACAAACACTGCATTCGTAACCGCCACACCCTCTTATCCCTCAGGAAAAAAAGCAGTAAAATAAGATAGAGTTTTTTTATGAAATTTATTGATTTTCACTGCCATGTTTATCCTTACAAAATTGCGCGCCGGGCTACGGACTATCTTACTTCAACTTTTGATGCTAAGGCTGAATGGCCTGCGACTGTAGAAAATCTTTTGATTTTTGGAAGTGCTGCAGGCATTTCTAACTTTGTGCTTTTGCCGGTTTCGCAAAAAGTTGACCATGTCAGAAAAATCAACGACTTTGCCATTTCAGAAAATCATGCTGAAAATAAAATTATTTCTTTTGGAACAATTCACGCCGGTCTTGAAAACATTTGCGGTGAAATTGAATACATAAAAAAATCGGGTCTGCATGGCATAAAAATTCACCCTGACCAGCAGGGCTTTGCCATTGACGATGAACGCCTTTTTGAAGCCTACTCTTTTTTGAGTGACATAAATTTTCCGATTTTATTTCACTGCGGAGATAAAAAAATCAATTTAAGCCACCCGGAGCGCACCAAAAAAATCATAAAAAATTTTCCAAAGCTGAATATGATTTGCGCCCACTTTGGCGGCTGGCAGGTTTTTGACCAGGCCCGTCAGCTGCTTTCAAAAGAAAACATTCATTTTGACATGTCTTCTTCCATGTATTATTTGGGCAGGGAAAAAACTGCAGCTTTTATAAATGACTACGGGGCAGAAAAAATATTTTTTGGCACGGATTTTCCTTTGTGGGGGCAGGAAAAAGAAATTGAAAAATTTATGACCTTGGGAATTTCCGACCGCCAGAAAGAAATGATTGCCCACGAAAATGCGGAAAACTTTTTTAAGGACCAGGGGCTGGTTTTGTAAATGGGAACTGCTCTACGAAGAGGCACTTGTTTACGAAAGCAGTGGCTGTCCTGCGAAGTGGCAATTGTTTACGAAAGCAGTGCTTGTCCTGCGAAGTGGCGTCTGTTTACGAAAGCACTTCCGCAATTTTCCTGGCACAATTAATCCCATCCATAGCCGAAGAAACAATCCCGCCGGCATAGCCCGCTCCTTCTCCGGCAGGGTAAAGATTTTTCAGGGCCGGTGACTGCAGGCTTTCCTTGTCACGCAAAATTCTTACAGGTGTAGAAGTGCGGGTTTCTGACGCAATCAGCAAAGCGTCATGACAAATAAAACCATGCATCTTTTTGTCAAAGTCCACAAAAGCCTTTTTTAATCTTTTTGAAATTCCTTCAGGCAGCCACAAATCCAGGCGGCTGGAAAAAAGACCAGGTGTGTAACTTGAAGACGGCAAAGTTTCACTTTTTTTGCCGGACAAAAAATCACTCAAGCGCTGGGCAGGCGCCTTTTGTCCCTGTCCCATGGAAAAAGTTTTTTCTTCCAGCCACTTCCTGAAATACAGGGGGGCCATACTGGGACAATTTATTTCTTTCGCCATATCCATAAATTTTTTTTCTATATCTTCCGGCCGAATTTCCACAACAATAGCCGCATTACTCCACTTGCTGTTGCGCCCTGCAGAACTCATACCGTTAACAAGAATTTCTTTCGGGCCAGTTGCGCTTGGAACAACAAAACCGCCCGGGCACATGCAAAAAGAATAAACTCCCCTTTCATTCACTTGCGTCACCAGCCTGTATTCAGCAGCCCCTAACTTTTCCCCTTTGCCATGAAATTGAATTTTATCAATTAAGTCCCTTGAATGTTCCACCCTGACACCGGCTGCAAAAGTTTTAGCTTCAAGACTTCCAGGAGCAGTCCTTGCAAGAAGTTCGTAAACATCAAAAGCAGAATGTCCGCTTGCAAGAAGCAGGGCGTCTGCAAAAAAATCCCTTTCCTTTCCATCAAGCGTGTTTTGACAGTGGCAGCCTTTAAGGTAATTCCCCTGGCTAATAAAAGAAGTCATCCTTGTGTTAAAATAAATTTCCCCGCCCAGCTCAAGAATTTTATTCCTCATGTTTTCGATAATCTTTGGCAGTTTGTCCGTTCCAATATGAGGATGAGCGTCAGTTAAAATTTTTTTATCCGCCCCAAAATAATTAAACAGAAGCAAAACCGAATTTATATTGCCCCTTTTGTTTGACCGCGTGTAAAGTTTGCCGTCAGAAAAAGTTCCTGCTCCGCCTTCGCCAAAACAGTAATTTGAATTTTCATCAACAAAACCACGTGTGGAAATTTTTGCAATATCACAGCGCCTGGTGTGGCAGTCCTGCCCCCTCTCCAAAATGACAGGCTTAATTCCATATTCCAAAAGAGTAAAAGCCCCAAAAAGCCCAGCCGGCCCCGACCCCACAATAATCACAGAAGGACTTTTAGAATCAACTTTTTTCCATTCAGGAATTTTATTTTCATCAATGACATCTTCATTCACAAAAGCCTTGTAGCGCAAAAAAAGTTTTACCTCTTTCCGCCTGGCATCAATCGATTTTTTTACAAAAACAAAATGCGTCTTTTCCCTGTCAAAAGAAATATTTTTTTTCTCCAGTTCCCCAAAAAGCCTTTCGCGAATAAAATTGTCATTTTCCTCGCGCGGCAAAATATTAATCGAAATTTCCAAAAC
>CAVJHV010000025.1:0-25801 GCA_963649315.1 Treponemataceae bacterium
GTTTTAAAACTGCTGTATTTTGAGTGATTTTTTCTTTAAGAAAAAGGATTTTTTCTAAAAGAGCGTAAGGGACCATAGGGGCGCCGAAGGCGATGTTTTTTTGCCTGCAAAAAAACATTGAAGCAAAGCGGAACCCCGGCGGGCCCGGCCCGTAGTGAGCAAAGCGAACGGAGGGATACGCCCAAAGAAAAAAACTCAATTTGAATCTGAAAAAATGTTTTATTTTTAGCAAAAAGGGATGAAGAAAAAAGTTATGAAAAACAAAGGAATTTTCTCACTTTTAGCGCTGAGCTGGGCTGTGGCGCTGACTTTTCTTTCGTGTGGCGATGCCGGTCTGGGCGAAAAGGTTGACCTGGAAGCTCCGGTAATTGCGATTACAAGTCACACAAACATGAATTACATTGGCTATGACGCGGTAATTTCGGGCACTTGTTCTGACAATAAGGAAGTTACTGAAGTTGTTTTAAGCTATACCATTGACGGCAATCTTTACAGTCAAAAGGCCACTCTTGGCGATGACGGTCTGTTCTGGTCATGCAGCCTGCACTTTAACCAGAATGCGGAAATTCAACTTTCGGCCCAGGCTTATGACAAGTCAAAAAATAAATCTGAAAATTCAATTGCATATTTGACTTTGATTGTTGATTCTGAAGACCCTGACGTAAAAAGTTTTTATTTAAGAAGAAACAATTCCATTCCTATTGCACTTTCTGAAATTTCTGATTTGGAAGATGTTGTAAAAGGGGAAAATTCTTCTTCCAATAAATATAAAATTCAAAATGAAAAAATCACCCTGGTTTCTGAAATAAAAGACAATTACCATCTTGCTTCGGCCCGTCTTACAATTGTTGACGAAAACAATGATGCCATTCTTTCTGACATTTCTTATGACCAGACGACTTCGCCTTATTCTGCGGAATTTACTGTAAGCCATGATCAACTTGTAGCTGCCAGCAGTGCTTTACAAAAGGGTGTCCACTATTTAAAACCTGTTTTGACGGTTAGCGATGCGGCTGGAAATTCATGCGTTTTTTCAAAGGGGTATTTTGTCTGGTACCCGGAAAGTGATTTACCAAAAATTGAACTGGGCGACAAAGACGGAAAAATTGTAACTGCAAAAAAATCTCAGTTTCACCCTGCTTTCTTTGATGATGACGGTCTTGAAGAAATTTATACTGGTGTAATTGAAAAGGAAATTTGGGAAACTGCCCTTAGCGAAAACGGAGATTCTGTTAGTGCTGCTTTTGAAAGTTTAAAAGATTCTGCTTTTACGAAAACACTTCTTTCCGGCACTTCGGATTATGCGGCTGCCCTTGAAGGACCGGCGGATTCTGGTTCCTACTATTTTGTGTGTGCGGCAAAGGATAAAAAGGATGATTCCAGCCAGTGCGTTTTTGCTTACAAAAGTTGTCCGGTGACTGTTACAAGTGATGACGCTCCTGTTCTTTTGCTTTCAAGTCCTGAAGAAAACACCAGCCCTAATCTTACTGACGGCACATCTTTTACAGTCCAGGCTTATGCCCTTGACAACAAGCCCCTGTCAGACCTTGCCATTGCATGGATTCCGGGCAGCACCATTTCTTCTGCAGAAATTGAAGAAGCAGAAAATCTTATTTCGAAAAAGTTTTCTTCTATTACAGAGGGAGGTTCTTACACTGACTCTGCAAGCGGCAGTAAGATTTACCGGCTTCCTGTCGAAAAAACCAGCGAAACTGTCGTAAACAAAAAGCCTTACAAAAAAATGACTTTCTCTAAGACTTTTGACATTACAAAAGATTTTTCTGTAAACGGCAGCCTTGAAAATACAACAAAGACTTTTGTCCTGTACGCAAAAAATTCAGATTCAAACGAAACTTTTAAAACTTTCCGTTTAGGTTCCTACACTGATTTACCGGAAATTTCTTTAACTTACTGGACAGATCTTGATTCAACAAAAAAGAACTTTGATGACATAACGAATGTTGGAAACAAACTGTCCACATTCTACACAGAAATTTCTGTTTCCGGTGCCAAAGGAATTCCTGTTTCTACCACAAGCGCAAGTTTAAAAACTTCTGCAGGGGACACAAGCGAACTTGAAATTAAAGACAATCAGATTGTTATTGAAAATGTAAAAGTTGATTACACGTACACCATTACGGTTAAGGCAAAAGATATTTTTGGCAACGAAAAAACTTTGACTAAAACCGTAAAAACTGCTGCCATTCCTCAACTGGAAAAAATTTATTCTGAAATGAAGAAGGGCGTAATTTTATCTGAAGGGGACACCCTTACCATCTTTGCTCAATTTGCAACAGGCGTAAAAGTTACAGGCAGGCCTAAAATCCTTCTTACAAACATCCAGGGCCTGGCAGCAAACCAGTACGCAGAATACGTTTCAGGTTCAGGCGGGGACACTTTGAAATTTACATACACTGTTCCATCAAATGCCTGCTCTGCTGACGGAGAAAAAGTTTCAAGCGACAGCAAAATCACTTTGAACGGGGCAGACATTACTTGTGACGGAAGTTCCTTGAGTGAAGAAAATCTTTCATTAAAGGACAGCGAAGAAGTTCTTGCAAAAGATTCTGTCATTTACATTGACGCAGTTCTTCCCGCAGTTACAACTTCCAGTCCGGAAAAAAATTCTTACTCACTTAAAAGCTCTTCTACAAAAATTTCCCTGGAATTTTCAGAGGCGGTTTACAAGGAAACCGGCAGCATCACAATCCGCAGAAAGTCAACAGCAGACAAAGCATGGGCCATTCCGATTGTTTTGACAAGTGACGAATTTTCTGCCCTCTACAGCGAAATGGAAGATTGGGCAAAACTTGTAATGATTGGCTCTACGACAGGGGAAAGCATTCTTTCGGATACGACAGGCATGGCAATAGGCCCTTACGTAAAAACGACACACGGCATTCTTTTAGCGGATGACGAAAACGAAGGAGGCGTTACTTCTGACACAAACACAAAGTACGTTTTGCAATTTGATCTTGACCCGCACGCAGTGGATGGAACTGTGGGCCAGCTGCGTTCAGCACTTGAAAGCATCGGCTACCACCAGACTGTAATTGATGTGACTTCTTCGGCTGTAAGCCTTTCTGATGACAATAAAACTTTGAATATCACAGTGCCTTCTTCACTTTTTGTAGATGGCAGGGAATATGAAGTTTTACTTGATTCAGGTATTTTGCGGGATGCTGCAGGCAACTTGTTTAATGGAATTGAAGCAGGGGACTTTACCTTCTGGACAAATAAAACTGCAGCTCCTGTAATACGCGTGGATCGTTACAGCCACGGCTGGGGAGCAAAAGAAGTAAATGCTGACGGTTCCATAAATGCTGCCCTTGAAAACGAAGATATTACAACAAGGCCAACAGGTTATGTCCGTGTAAGAATTGACAGCGAAACGAATGATGCTTCCATAAAATATGGCATTGAAACAAGAAGTCCGGATGAAACAAGTGTAATAGGTCTGCTTTCTAAACCAACGCCTAATCCCGGAACAAGTTACTGTCCTAAAGCCTACACTCTTTCTGAATACCAGGCCTTAAAAACAGCAAATGATTATTCAGGCATTTTTGTTTTAGGAGACCCATCTTTCTACCAGGCCCACCGCTACTACATAAAAGCCGTAGCCTCTGCTGCAAATTTAAGTGATTCTGAGCCGGGATATGAAGGGGCATACAAGACTATTATTTTCTATCAAAATCCAAGATGTGGCTCGTCAAACGAAGCTATTGCTAAAGCGTTAAAAATTCAGGGAAAAGACCGTGAAGACGGAATTACTATTATGGCAGGCTTTCCTCTTAGAGATGCAAACCCTGACGAAAGGTTTCAGAAATATGCTTACCAGATAACAAAAAGTGATTGTGATGGCAGCCATATGCCTTCAGACTATAAAACGAATGATGACCACCTGCTTATTTCATACGACTTTGTTTCTTCATGGTACATTCAGACTAAAAGAACAAACTGGCAGGATAACAGTGACAGCGCACCTGGTACACCTTCTTACGGCTGCTTCTATTACGCTTATGACAGAACTTACTGGGATGCCCGATAACTAGTAAAAGAAAAATGGAGTTCAATATGAAAAAAATAAAAAAATTAAGTGCAGCGTTTTTTGCTGTTTCTTTGACGGCTTTTACTTCATGCGTCATTGGTTTGGGAAATTCAGTTGATTTACAGGCGCCTGTAGTAGAAATTACTTCTCCTGACTACATGGCAAATGTGTCTGCTTCCTTTACCGCATACGGAAGTGCAAAAGATAATACTGAAGTAACAAAACTGCTTATAACTTTTGCAGGCAGCACCTGGACTTACCAAAATGGTGCCTGGTCAGACGGAACTCCTGAAGGAGCCACTTTTGAAAAAGCAGATGACGGCAGCATAAAGTGGAGCATGCCTCTTACACTGCCTGAAGATGTAAAAGATGATCAGTATACGATTATGGTGTCTGCTTATGACAAGCGCAATAACACTTCTAACACTTCTGTCCAGACAAGGACTGTCATCTATGACACAACGGCCCCTCTTGTTACAATTACAAGTCCTGTTATCAAGTACAAATCAAGCAGTGAAATTAAAAGTGCATACTCCAGCGATGACTACCAAGACTTTTCTTTGATTACAAATTATTTGAATGGTAACATTGAAATAAGCGGTTACCAGGATGAAGATTACAGTCTAAAAGAACTGCATATATGGCTTTGTGGAAACAGCGAAAGTGAAATTTACTGGGACTCTGGAAGCATCACAGAAAATTTAAGAAACTGGTCTGTTACAGCAAAAGAAAGTGACATCAAAAAAGATGGAAAAGAAATCACAGAAAAAACATTCATGCAAATCATAACGGAAAGCATTGATGCCGCAAACAATACAAGTCAAAAAAAATCCCTGGGCTGGATTTGCTACTGGCCGGAATCAAAAAGCCCGTGGATTACATGCGATTCCATTTCTTCCAGCCAGGATCTTGCAAATCAAATTTACCCGAGCACAAACCTTCAGGGAAATGTTTACGATGATGAAGGCATAAAAAATATTTCTTTACAGATTTATTCAGGTGCTTCTTATGATTCTATGTTAAGTAACAAGACAGTTGACTTAGACAACGACACGGATTTAAGCAATTTTTATTTGTGGGGAATTACAGTTCCGCAAAACGCAGGCACTTATAAAATCAAAATTAATGCTGAAGATGTTGACGGAAATCTGGCTGACACAATTGAAGGCTTCTTTAAAATTCTTGACATTTCTACCCCTGCCATTAGTCTTTCTTCACCAGATCAAAACGAAACTTTATTTGGTGACAAAGATGGCAATGTGAATTTTAAAATTACTGCCAGTGATGATTCTGCCGTAAAAAATATAAAGATGCTTTATTTAAAAGACACATCTTTGCTTTTAAACTTCCTGGACGGTGAATACGAAGGCTGGGAAAATGTTTCTTCCTCTCAAACAAGTTACACTGACACAGCAAATGGCAACATTATCTACTACATTGATGCGGGGGAAGGAAAAAAGGAAGGCACAAGAACTCTTTACTATCCGGAAAAAACAATTAATCTTTTTGACGATTTGAACATTGGTCTGGAGCAGGGAAAAACTTCTCTTACTTCACAGACATTCATTTTCCGTGTTGAAGACAGCAGCGGCAAAACTTCTACATTACAATATTCCTGCTCCGGGGACACGCAAAAGCCGCAGATCGAATTTGACAAATTTATTGTAACAAAGGCTGACGGCTATGTTTACGAATACAGCATTTCAGAATTGATTCAGGGTAAAAAATTAGGCAACCTTGAAAACACGGACTCTTTTGTGGTTACAGGAAAGTGGTCTGACAATTCAAGTGACATCTGGGGAAAAGATAAAATTTCTGACATCAGTCTGGAATGGGGCAAGACGCAGATTCCTGTTACAAAAAATGCTGACGGCACGTGGACGACATCTTCTTTTACCATCCAGACAAGTTCTTCCATCAGTTTGAAGGCTTACCTTACGGACTATGCGCAAAACACCGGCAGCGTAAGTGCAGCATTTACTGCAGAAGCAGAAAAGCCTGAACTTTTAAGCATTTCTTCTACGGCTTCAGACGGAACTTACACGAAGGGCCAGACTATTTCACTCAAAATGAAATTCAATAAGGCAGTGGAATTTACCGGCAGCCCAACCCTTACACTGAACAACAATAAAATTCTTTCTTTAACAAAAAATGAAAACGACACAACTTACTACTTTGACTACACAATTGGTCAGGATGATGATGTTGATGAACTGGATGTAAAAGCAGTTGGCGGTTACACAGCCTGCAGGGATTCTTCAAATACTTCATGCGAAATTAACATTGACACATTAAATGCCGGCGGAACAAATCTGGCTGGTAACAAAAATATTGCAATTCTTACAAAAGACATTGCCCTTAACTCCTGCAGTCTTTCAGATGATGGAACTTTGCTGACTTTAAAATTCAATCATGCCATAAACAAAAATACAGGCAGCATCACAATCAGCCAAAACAATCTTGACCGTGTGCCTGCCCTGCTTACTGCAAAAGAATATTCTGACTTGATTGCCTTAAACTCATCTTTTGCAGACTATTACACCAAGGGAACAAACGGCTATTCTGCAAAGGGAGTGGCAGACCTTTCTGCAAAATACATTTTAAATTATGACACAGATGCAAGTGACAGTACTCTAGTAGAAATGTATGAAAAAGCAAAAAAGCACATTGTAACAATTGCCATTTCTTCAAGCGCGGTAAAAGTTTCTGATGCCACAATGACAATCGACTTAAGTTCTTCTTATGCCCTGCCAGTTAAGGGGGCCACTTACACACTGACCCTGCCTGACTTCCTTTTAACAGACATTGTAAATGCAGATTTTGCAAAGACTGAAAAAACTTTCAGTCTTTCTGGTGTAGAAGAACCTGTAATCCGCATTAAAAAGTCAAAGGCAAATTTTGACACTGAAAGTCTTACAGCCAGTCAGCCAATGACTTCCCAGTTTAAGATTGACTGCCAGACCCCGGGGGCAAGCCTTACCTACAGCGTCAATTCTTTAATTTCAAAAGCGAGTGATAATGTTTTGGATTTGGGAACATCCAAAAATACAAATTACCCTGTGGAAAAAAATCCTTTATCTGCTTCAAGTTTTACAAAAGCAGACACTGAATATTCAGGGGCCATCACTTTAGGAAACGAAAGTGTGGACTCCCTTGAAAACTGGCAGTGGGGCGCAAAATATGCAATTCATGCTGAAGCCACAAAAGGAAGCGCTTCAAAGAGCACATACAATCTTGCAACAAAGTCCCTATTCCTTTTTAAGGATGACCTGAAGAAAATAACAAAGAAAAAGGTAGCTGTATGCCTTAGGGGCGGTGACAGTCAGGAAGGTACAAACCTTACACCAGGTTTTCCTTTAAGCTGGGATGCCAATGACACAGATGGAATTGCCATTTTAACAAATATAACTAGTGGCGGAACATCTTACTGGTACTACACAAGCTGGAATCTTCCTACAAAGGCCTACCTTACGACACTTGCTGGAAAAGTAAACAAAGATTCCGCTAGAAAGGGCCCCTATAAATGGTACTGGTCTTCAAACGCATGGACGCCTTTCAGGGACTTTTACCCTCTTTACCCGGGAGAAAGCCGCACTGTAGAAACAGGGGCCTACGAAACTGTCTGGGGACAAACTCGCGGTAATTTTTCTTTTGACGGCTACAGTGAATCATCATCAAGCAATCCAACACACACACCTTCAAAGGAGGCTGCAACTTATGATTCAAGCGTAAGCGGTACCCAGGTGATTGATACGGTTTTTGATATGAGTAGCAATAACAACCAGACAACTATCAATATAAGCCAAAAGGTCACATTAAAAGAAGGAGATAAGATTGCCTTTATCTGGGTGCCAACATTTGATGACGAAGTTGATATGTGGATGACTCTCAAGGATGGCTGGTGGCAAAGTACTTTAAATAACTCAACAGCCATCACAGGAGGAAGCATAAGCAGCAGTGATAACAGCAAAATCGTTCCTTCATCAGATGAAGGCGGCATTATCTATTACACTCTTAGCGCTACAGAGGTTAGTAACGTCACAAACACTAGCAGCCTTATCATTCAAGGTTACGGCATGAAAATCACATCAATCCAGGTGGTTTCCGGCAGTTAAAAAAACATTTTTTTCTAATGACAGAAAATGTTTTTAAATCTATAATTCTTTCAATAAAAAAGGCTGTTTTAAAAGACGGCCTTTTTTATTTTTAAAGTTGCCCGTAAAAAAATGGATTTCCACAATTTTCCATGCTAGGTCACTTTAAAAATCCCATATTCATTTTAAGGATTTACAAATGAAAAGAGCTTTTAAAATTCCCCTTCTGACCCTTTCAATTTTGATTTTTGCCGTAATTGCTTTTTTTACTTTTCTTACAATTGTTGAATACAGGCCAAAGGACACTGAAAAAGTGCAGGTAGCAGATGCTCTTTTACAGGAAGCAAAAAAGCTTACAGAAAAAAGGCTTTCCTTAAACAAAGAATATTCTGTCATCACATGGAACACAGGATACGGCGCCCTTGGAAAAAATGCTGACTTCTTTATGGACGGAGGCAAAATGGTAAACACGGCCAGCAAAAACCTTGTTCAGGAAAACATCAGTAAAATTGCACAGGGCTTAAAAGATGAAAACCCGGATTTTATTTTTTTGCAGGAAGTGGATGTAAAATCAAAGCGCAGTCACAGAATCAACCAGGAAGAATTTTACAGACAGGCCTTTGCCTCTTACCAAAATGCCTTTGCCGTAAACTACAAAGTTCCTTTCATTCCATACCCCCTGCCACCAATCGGAAAAGTTTACGGAGGCATTCAAACTCTTAGCCGTTACAAAATTTTTGAAGCGCAAAGAATTGCCCTGCCTACGTCATTTAAATGGCCTGTCAGGCTGGGTAACTTAAAGAGATGTCTTCTTATTTCAAGACTTGCTGTAGAAGGAAGCAACAAGGAACTGGTTTTAATCAACCTGCACCTGGAAGCTTATGATTCTGGCGAGGGAAAAATCATGCAGACTAATCTTTTAAAATCTGTAATCCGCAGTGAACTTGAAAAAGGAAATTACGTAATTGCGGGCGGGGATTTTAACCAGCAGTTTTCTTCAACAGACGCTTCTGACTTTCCGTCACAAGGTGAAACTTTCTGGCAACCGGGAATAATTGATGAAAGCGAATTTGAAGAAGGCTTAAACTTTGTACAGCCAAATGACATTGCCAGTTGCCGGTCACTGGACAAAGCTTACGAAGGTCAGGCAAAAGAAAATTTTCAGCTTTATATTATAGACGGATTTATTTTGTCAAAAAATATAAATGTTACTTCTGCCCAAACCATAGACAAAAATTTTGAAAACACAGATCACAATCCAATAAAAATTACTTTTACTTTAGACCAGCAGTAAAAAATCATTTTCAATTTGATTTTTTTAGGGAGGCCCAATTCAGCGCCTCCTGTTCTGCCGCTAAAGTAGAGTTCACTAAAGGAAAAAAAATGAATGTAATCATTGACGCAAAAAAAGCATGCACTTTGAAAAACAATCTTTGGCGCGGTTACGGAATGGTCAGCGCAAACAATTCTTCCAGACTCCTTTTGGATTATAAAATTCTTTTCCCTGAAATTTATAATGAAATTCTTCTGCACATTTTTTCTGACAAAGGATTAAATGTTCAGCATTTAAAAATTGAAATGGGAGCAGACATAAATTCATCAAGTGGCACGGAGCCATGCACAATGCGTACCGAAGATGAAGAATGCAATGTAAAGCGGGGGGCAGGATTCGTCTTAGCTGCAGACGCAAAAAAAATAAATCCTGACATTACACTGGACATGCTGTGGTGGAGCGAACCTGCATGGATAGAAAAATCATCTAACCTTTACGGAGCACGCTACAAGTGGTACAAAGAAAATCTTTGCTCAGCATATAAAACCTTCGGCCTCAAATTTGATTTTGTAAGCGCCACCCAAAACGAAAGAGCCTGGGACCCAGCCTGGATAAAATATTTACGAAAAGCACTTGATGCTGAAAAAAATGCCCCCTACGATTTTTCAAAAATAAAAATTGTTGCAGGGGAAGAAGTTTGCACATGGAACATAGCAGACCTTATGCTGGAGGACGAGGAATTGATGAAAGCAGTTGATGTTGCGGGCAGCCACTACACCAGTCTTTCTACAGACCAGGCACAAAAACTTTTGGACTACGGCAAGGAACTTTGGTTTTCAGAAAGTTCATCCTCCATGGGGGACGCAAAAGGAATTTGCCGTTTTGAAGAAAGCCATTCAGGCATTGACCAGATGAACGGAGTTCTTGACATTGCCACCAGAACCATTTCCATGTACCCGGGCGGAAAAATGACTCTTGAAGAATTCCAGCCAGTCGTTTCTGCCTACTATGACGGCGTTTCTTACTGCGCCAAACAATTAATTCTTGCAAACAGTCCATGGAACGGCCATTACTTTTTAGACGCCGGTTACTACATGTCACTGCACTTTACGCGTTTTGTAAAAAAAGGCTGGTCTTTAATTCCATCGGCATGTAATCAGGACGGAAAAATTGGAGGCGACGGCCACACCATTGTTGATGCCCAGTATTCTTTTATAACAGCCTTAAGCCCTGACAAAAAAGATTTTACTTTCATTGCAACAAACACCACTGATCAAAAAAAAGAATACACCTTCAGCCTTGAAAATATAAATTTAAAAAATGATTTTCTTAATGTCTGGCAAACAATGGGCCCTGGAACTGAATTTCCAAATGCACCTTTTGACAAAAATTATTTTAAGAAAGTTGATTGCATCAAGATTGTAAAAAATAAATTTTCATTTACCTTACAGCCATTTTCTTTGGTAACAATTACCAGTCTTGAAGATAGCGGCCAAATCCTGCCATACACAAAAAAAGCCAACAGTCTGATGCCACTGCCCTACAAAGATGATTTTTCATATTCCTCTTACGACAAGGACTTTTTAAAAGACAGAGCAGGGACCCCGCTTTTTACAACAGACATGGGAGGAGCTTTTGAAGTCGTAAATGTTGACGGAAAAAATTTATTGCAGCAAAAAGTAGAATTAAAAAACAAGGCTAAGGAATGGGGCTGGACCAGCGAACCTGTTACAAATTTCGGCGATGACAGATGGTTTAACTACAGCGCCCAGGTCAAAATTCTTTTTGCAAAAGATAATGGGGATGAAAAAAATCCAGTGTATGCAGGACTGGGCCTTCGCTACAATTTAGGCGACCAGGGACATTCCGGCTGGTGGCTAAAACTTTACAAAAATGACAAATGGAGTCTTTGCAAAAACAAAGAAGAAATTTTAAGCGGAAAAATTTCTGTAAAAAAAGATGATTTTAATCTGCTGAAAATTTCCGCATTTGAGGAAAAAATTACTCTTTGGGTAAACGGCGAAAAAATCTGTGACACAAGCGCTCAACTTTTAAAAACCGCCATTCCTTCCGCAGGACGCGCTGCCCTTTATTCTTCATGGGACAAAAATTATTTTTCAGACATTCACTTAGACCTTGCCATGGAAGCAAAAGAAAAGAATACATCTTACTTTATTGAACGCTTTGACGACACCGCCACCATTTTTGATTACGACAAAAATGCAAGGCACACACTCATGGCCTCTTTCAAACAGCACAATCGCACATTCACCAGAATAGAAGCGAAGGAAAAATTTTCCTTAACATTCAAGGGTAAATCTTTTTCCATTACAGGCAAGTGCTCAAATGACTGTCACTTGAAAATTTATTTTGCTGACGGAAAAATTATTGAAGAAGATTTTTGCTGCCCACAAGCCGGCGACCGCGAAATAATTTACCAGTCAAAAGAAATGGCCGCCTGCCACGAAAAAATTTATATTGAACTTTTGCAGGGCTTTGTCGAAGTAGACACGGCAGAAATTCTTTCGTAAAAATGAAGCGCATGTGGTTCTTTACGAATGGAGCGGATGTTTTTGGAAAAAGGGGGCTGTTTCGTAAACCAATGTCTGTCTGGAAAAAAGACATGGGGGCGCTTTACGAAAGCAGCATCTGTTTCAAAAAGAACCATCTCTTTCCTAAACCAGTCCCCCTCCCTAGACAAACAAGCGCCCTCTTTACGAAAGCAGTGTCTGTTTCAAAAAGAACCATCTCTTTCCTAAACCAACGCCAGTCCAAAAACAAACACGCGGGCGCTTTACGAAAGCAATATCTGTTTTGAAAAGCAGTAACTCTTTCCTAAACCTCATTCAAATCATATACATCAAACTGGAATCCGAATTAAATTTATTTACCAAATCTTCCAGCGTAATTCCCTTCAGAAAATCTTCAACATTTTTTTGCAAAGGGGTCCAGATAACCTCAGCCATAATGCGCTCACTGTCAGAAGAAGAATCGTCGCCTGTATCAACAATCGTAGTATCGCCTTCCGTAACAAAAATTATTTCCCCAACCGTGTACTTGTCAGGGTTGCGGGTCAGTTTGTAACCGCCCGAAGGCCCGCGCACACTGGAAAGCAAACCGAACTTACTCAGCACCGCCGTAATTTGTTCCATATATTTTATTGAAATATTTTCGTGATCAGAAATTTCCCTAAGCGCAATGTAGTTACCGTTGTTGTGAATGGCAAGATAAAACATAATCCTCAATGCGTATCTGCCCTTTGTTGAAATTTTCATATTTGCCTCAAAAGTATTTTATCTTTATTTCCTAGCAAGTCAATAATAAATGTAGATTTTTTTTGATTTTTTGAAGCATACCGCCTTTTGTTAAACGGTCCTTCCGCCACTTGCTGCGCGCGGTCCTTCGGACTGCCTGCGGCATGGCTACAGGGCCGGCTATGTTTCTTTTGGAAAGAAATACAACTTTCACAAAGCACTTGCATCATATAAGTGAGGAGCCCAAGAATCAGGCTGCATTTTCCAAAGCTTTATTTTTTTTATTTTTTCTTTCTGCAAAAACCCACTTATTCTGTCCCCTGTAATTTATAAAAAAAGTAACAGTGTTCGCCATCAGCTTTGCAACAGCCACAGGAATAAAAATCAATTCCAGCAGATAAACCAAAAGAGAATTTACTGCAATCACAAAAATCCACAAAATAAAAAATTTTCCAAACTGGGCAAAAATATTTTTTCTTTTTATCCTGCCCTTAAAACTCCACACACGGTTTATCATGTAAGCCATAATGCTTGAAACGAATCTTGAAAAAGCCGTAGCCGCAAAAATTACAGTCACGCTCTTCATTCCCTTTGAACGCAAAAAATAATTCAAAAAAAGAAAAAGAATGTAATCCACTAAAAAGGAAGAAAAACTGGACATAAGAAATTTTACAAAGCGCCAGTACAAAAGCAGGGTGTCATGGAAAGGCTTAAAGTGTGCATGGCGGACAGGATTTTTTTCTACAGCCGTCACTGCCACTTCCAGCAAAGACGCTCTTGTTACAGCATCACTTAAAAAATTTGTTTCGTATTCAAAGCGGCGGCCGTCTTCACGACAAGCCAAAGAAAAAAGCCCGGAAGGAATTCCCCTCAGCCCGGAACGGACATCAGAGCATTTTTTACCAGTAGAAAATTTAAAAAAGGCACAGGCAATTTTGTCAGCTCCCCGGCCTTTTAAAGGCCTTACTCCTACAATCACCTTGTCCGGATTTTCACTTAAAGCGCATGCTACGTTAAAAAGGTCTTTGACCAGATGCTTTCCGTCACAGTCAGCCGTAATCACACCATTGCATTCAGGAAAATTCTGGCAGATATATTTAAAACCTTTTTTTAAAGCTCTGCCCTTGCCTTCATTTTTTGGACTCTTTATTACAAGGGCATATTCTCCTGCCTTTTCAATAATGGCTTCGTATTTTTTTGCCTCTTTGCAGGAAGCATTTCCATCATCAACAAGAAGAATTTTGTAAAAATCGTATTCCTTAATTTCTTTAACAAAATCAACTAAACTTTCATCCGGCTGAAAAACCGGAAGCAAAACAATATAATTTGACGTCATCTCTCTATTCCTTTTTTTATTTAAGGCCCTTAAAAAAAATCAAAGGCAGTTTTTTTCTGCCACAAAAAGTATAATTTTTAAGGGTAGGATTAAGGGGGCCTCTAAAAATTTCAATCTCTAAAAGCTCCCTTAAATCACTAAAAAAACTATCTGGTCAGTTTGCGGTAAACCGTTTTGTGAGGATGGTCTTCATCAATACCCAGTTCCTTTTTTCTCCACTCAGCATATTCAGACCAGTTACCTTCAAACCACTTGACTTCAGAATTATTTTCAAAAGCAAGAATGTGTGTTGCAATACGATCCAAAAAATACCGGTCATGGCTAATAACCATAACTACACCCGCAAAAGAATTTATTGCTTCTTCCAAAGAACGTGTCGTTGCAATATCAAGATCATTTGTAGGTTCGTCCAGCAAAAGAACATTTCCCGCTTCCTTAAACATCAGTCCCATGTTCAGACGGTTTTTTTCTCCACCAGACAAAACAGAAATCTTTTTATTTTGTTCAGCGCTCGAAAAATTAAACCATGAACAGTAAGCATGTGCATTAATTTCGCGGACAGCGCCATTCACCGGTCTGCCCTTTTCATCAACTGCACCCAGGCGAACCAAATCCGAACCTTCAGAAAGAGTTTCGTAAATTGTTTTGTCAGGATCCAGTTTGCTCCTCATTTGATCCACATAAACCAGCTTTACACTTTCGCCAATTTTAATGCTTCCGGAATCAGGCATTTCCTTCCCCAGGGAACCATCCGGCATTTGAACATTCTGGCCTGCAGCAGAAGCAAGCATCTTAAACAAAGTCGTTTTACCGGCACCGTTAGGTCCTACAATTCCAACAACAGCACCAGCCGGAATATGAAAATCCAGATTTTCAAAAAGAACTCTATCATCAAAAGACTTTGTCAGTTTTTCTGCATCAATTACAAGGTTGCCCAAACGAGGACCTGCCGGAATAGAAATCTGCGTGTCCTTCAGCTGAATGCGCTTTGACTCTTCGGCAAGCAGCTGCTCATACTTAGTAATATGTTCCTTGTGCTTAGCCTGTCTGCCCTTTGCCCCCGCATGAATCCATTCCAATTCTTCCTTCATTTCTCGCTGGCGCACAGAAGCCTGTTTTTCTTCCAGTTCCAGGCGCTTTTCCTTAGCTTCAAGCCATTCACTATAGTTGCCCTTAAAAGGATAACCTTCACCGCGATCCATTTCCAGAATCCAGCCGGCAACATTGTCCAGAAAGTAACGGTCGTGGGTAATGGCAATAATCGTACCAGGATAATTTTTTAAATGACGCTCAAGCCATGCAACAGTTTCCGCATCCAGATGGTTTGTAGGTTCGTCCAGCAAAAGAATATCCGGCTGCTGCAAAAGCAAACGGCACAAAGCAACGCGGCGCCTTTCACCACCAGACAAAACATCAACCACTTGATCTCCCGGAGGACACCTTAAAGCATCCATTGCCAGTTCCAGATTAGCATCTAAATTCCATGCATCAGCTGCATCCAGTTTTTCCTGCAGTTCAGCCTGGCGGGCACACAGTTTATCAAAATCTGCATCCGGATCACCAAAAGCCTCATTCACCTTGTCAAATTCGGCCAGCAAATCCGTAATAGGTTTTACACCTTCCTTTACAATTTCCAGAACAGTCTTTCCCGCTTCCAGGTAAGGTTCCTGTTCCAGATAGCCCATCGAATAGCCAGGCAAAAGATTTGTTTCCCCGGTGTAGTCCTTATCAACGCCCGCAAAAATCTTAAAAAGAGAAGACTTGCCGGCGCCATTTTCACCAATCACGCCAATCTTTGCCCCGTAGTAATAAGAAATGCTTATGTCCTTTAAAACAACCTTTGTTCCATAAGCGCGACTAACGCGATCCATCGTATAAATAATTTTTTTATCGTCAAATGTTTTAGCCATAGAAGAAATTATAAAGGAAGAAAATTATTTTTTAAAGTCATGGCAAGTTTTTTTTTGCATGGTATTTTTGAAGGCCTGCCCACAAAGCAGTAAAGGGAGCCTCTAAAATTTGCAATTTTTAGAGGCAACTATAAAAACGCGACATTTTAAGTCTTTGTATTTCAAAGACTTAAAATTCGAAGGCATCTCTAAAAGTAGTCGCAAAAGCAACTTTCCATTCCACCACCCCTGCGCAATTTTTTAAGACCGCGCCTATTCCAGAAAGCGTTTACCCTGACCGGCCAGCCTTGCCCTGCCACTTATGTAAATGCGCTTACCGCCAATCCATGTAAAAAGACTGCCCTTGCCCTCCGTCAAAGGGTGGGCCGTCAAACCTTCCAGAGAAATTTTATCCGCATAAAAATCAGAATTAACTTCCCGCAAAGTTTCGTGGTAATTTTTATCTTCTTCAAAAAGAGCAGCCTCTGTAACAAGACCAGCCCTATCCAGAGAAAGTTTTAATTCGTAAAGGGCAAAATTTTTCTTTACAGGAATTTCCCCCTGGCCTGTAAGAAAAATCACTTTGTCCATTTTTAAATCAAGGTAATTTAAAGCAACAAAAGCCCCTGCCAAAAGACAAGGCACATCAAAAGATTTTTTTTCTCCATTTTGAAAAACATCAAAAGAAAATTTTCCGGAAAAATCCGGCGGAGTACAGCCATCCTTTTGTTTAAGAATTTCAGGATTATCCAGCCGCCTTATAAAACAAGTTCTTGTCATTCCATTTTCCAAAGACAATTTTTTCATAAGGTCTTCACTTAAGAAAACTTTTTCTTCATCAAATTTATCTTTTGAAAAAACACAGACTTGCAGGCCGGAAAAAAGACTGTCCGTAAAAACATTCACCATTCTTTCCACCAGAAACTTTCTTCTTGCAGAAAGGGAAAGACCGTCACCACATGAAAAAAATTCAGTATTAAATTCCTGATTGTATTTTAAAAATTCAATATAGCGCCTTAATTTTTTTATCAGTTTTACGGTACTGTAATTGTGGGTCAAAGATAAATCATTTACAAAACCGTGGAAAAATAAATTGTCAGAAATAAAAACTCCCTTTTCAGACAAATTATTTTTAAAATGTTCAAAATAATTTATGTACTGGGACTTTGCCGCATCAATAAAAATTAAATCAAACTGGCGGTCTTTAAAATCAAAATCCAGGGCGTTCCCCAGATAAACAGTTATGCGGTCCATCAAATTTTCATCATGTATATTTTTAACAGCCTGCTGGTAGCGCTCAATGTCAATTTCAATGGTATCTATAAAAATGTCATTCCTTACACTGGCAAATTCTATAGCGGAATAACCAATAGCCGTACCTATTTCCAAAATGCGCTTTACGTAACAGTGTTCCCTTATGTAATTAAGAATAAATTCCAGACCGCCATCCTGCACAATAGGCACATCATTTTCTTTAGCAAATTCTTTTATTTCACCAATATCATCCATCAAAAATCTTCCATATTTGATTGCCACATCTTCATGTGATTAAAGTTTTTCCAGCATCAAATCATTTTTTTGCCATTCAATTCACCCGGCACAGAAAGAGGATATTCGCCGGTAAAACAGCCCTTGCAAAAACCATACTTTTCCGGATTGCACTGACGGCAGGCTTCCATCATTCCCTGGGCAGAAATAAAGACCAGAGAATCAGCACCAATTTCCTGACAAATTTCTTTTTCGTTATGGGAATTAGAAATCAATTCATTTCTTGTGGGAGTGTTAATTCCAAAGTAGCATGGAAACTTTACCGGCGGAGAAGAAATCCTGAAATGCACTTCTTTAGCACCAGCCCTACGCAAAATCTGAACAAGGCGACGACTGGTAGTACCGCGCACAATGGAATCATCAATTACCACCAGGCGCTTTCCTGCCACCAGGGACTTTACTGCATTCAGTTTTACAAAAACCATGTTTTCCCTTTCACGCTGGGTGGGAGCAATAAAAGTTCTGCCTATATATTTATTTTTTATAATGCCACTGGCGTAAGGAATGCCAGAAGCCCTCGAATACCCCTGGGCCGCACTGATTCCAGAATCCGGCACCCCTATAACAAGATCTGCTTCTACAGCCCCTTCCCTGGCCAGACATTCACCCATTTTTTCACGGGCCAGACTTACGGGAATGCCATCCACTTCGCTGTCCGGCCGGGCAAAATATACATACTCAAAAATACATGTTCTTTTAGAAGTGTGTTCCCCAAAGGCAAAAGACAAAACACCTTCTTCGTTTATAATCACAATTTCGCCAGGTTCAATGTCACGCACAAAAGTTCCATTCACCGCATCAATAGCGCAAGACTCGCTTGCAAGTACCCAGCCACCTTCTACCTTACCCAGACACAGGGGCCTTATTCCATTAGGATCTCGGGCACCAATCAAAGCCTTTTCCGTCATCACAACCAGAGCAAAAGATCCCTTTATCATCTGGATTGTGTCCGTCAAAGCGCGTTCCAACCCCTTTTTGTAAGATTTTGCAATCAGCTTTACAATTACTTCAGTATCACTTGTTGAAGAAAAAGTGCTGCCACCATCTTCAAGCATTTCGTGCAGCTGCTCGTAATTTACCAGCTGACCATTGTGTGCAAGGGCAATGCCACCCAGCTTTGTCTTTTGAAAAAGAGGCTGGGCATTTTCTATAGAAGAAGAACCGGCCGTTGCATAACGCACATGACCGCAGGCTATGTGACCTTTTAAATTCAGCAGACTGTCTTTTGTAAAAACATCAGAAACCGGCCCCATTCCCTTGTGCATAAAAATTTCATTCCCCTTGGAAACAGCAATTCCCGCACTGTCCTGGCCACGATGCTGCAAAGCATACAAACCGTAGTAACACTTTGTGGCAGCATTGAAATCTTCAGTTGAATATGCAGTGTGATTTTTTTCATCCGCTTCTTCAGCAGACTTTTCTTTAGCCGCATTCAAAAAAACACCCATCACGCCGCATTCGTCACGAAGCTTATCTTCTTCCTCTTCAAAAAAATCATTTTCTTCAAAAGAATTATTTTCAAAGCCACACATCGTTTTAAAATCCCCAATTTTTTTTACAAAAGAATTTTACAGTCAAAAATCAAAAAGTCAAATCAAGTAAAACACAGCAAAAGTCAGAAACATTACAGTTCAAAACCGCTTTCCAGCAAAGCCTGGGCATCGCTAGCCATCTTTTTTCTGAAGGCCAGAAGTTTTTCCCTCAAAGCGCTGTCATTTAAAGCAAGAATTTCCAGTGCCAGATAGGCCGCATTTTTACTGGAATTAATTCCCACAGTCGCAACAGGAATTTGCGGAGGCATTTGAACAATAGAAAGAAGGGCATCCATACCAGCCAGCCCATTCGACTTACCAGGAGTCACACATTCAAGAGGCAGTCCAATCACAGGCAGAACAGTACGACTGGCAATCACACCAGGCAAAGCCGCACTCAAACCGGCAGCCGCAATAATCACCTTAGCACCTTCCGCCTCAGCCTGGCCAATCGTTTTTACCAGCAAATCGCCAGCCCTGTGGGCAGACAAAACATAAGACTTAAATTCCACGCCAAATTCCCTAAGAACATCAGCGGCCTTTTTTACCGTTTCCGAATCAGATTTAGATCCCAAAAAAATTGCTACTTGCATAAGTAAAACTATCACAAAGAGGCCGGAATTTTCAATAGATTTTTTTGGGCAAAGCGTGACCTTCAAAGAAGCCTTCCCCAGCCCGCTAACGCTCGGTCTTCGCCTTTTTTGCTGGCGCAAAAAACTGGTCCAGGCTTCTTGCGTGTTTTTTTTTAATAGAAAATCCTGCTGCAAAGAAGCATGAAGTTTTTTTTCTCCTTTTTTTACCCTTCATTTTTTTTAACATTCACTCTAATTTTTTTTAATATTCAAAGCCTTTCTTTACAGTTAGCGCCCTCTTGTGTTACTATAATGTACTTGTTGCAGCAGCCTTTAAAAAACACAATTCTTAAAGACAGCTAAAAAAATCCCCACAGATTTTTAGCAACCATTCACATAAACTGAACTGGAGGAAAATATGAAGTTCGGTCACTTTGATGATCAAAATCGTGAATACGTAATCACAAATCCAAAAACACCATACCCTTGGATTAACTACCTGGGAAGTGAAAAATTCTTTTCACTCATTTCAAACACAAGCGGCGGCTATTCATTTTACACAGACGCCCGCCTTCGCCGTTTAACACGTTACCGCTACAACGACATGCCGCTGGACAACAACGGTCACTACTTCTTTATTAAAGACGGCGACACCATCTGGAATCCAGGCTGGCAGCCTTCACAAACACCACTTGACACATACGAATGTCACCACGGTTTTGGCTACTCAAAGTTCATTTCTTCAAAAAATAATTTAAGTGCCCAGACACTTTACTTTGTTCCTAACGGGGAAAACTGCGAAGTTGAAATGATTACCCTCAAAAACGAAGGCAAGGAAACAAAAAAGATTTCCTTAGTTTCTTTTGTTGAATGGTGTCTTTACAACGCTTCTGACGACTGCCAGAATTTCCAGCGCAACTTTTCTACAGGCGAAGTAGAAATTGAAGGTTCAGCAATTTACCACAAAACAGAATACCGCGAACGCCGCAATCACTTTACATTCTACTGGTGCAACCAGAAAATTGACGGCTTTGACACAGACCGCGAAACTTTCCTGGGACTTTACAATCCAATTTCTGCCCCAAAAACAGTTGTAGAAGGCAAGTCTGGAAATTCAGTTGCAGACGGCTGGTCACCTGTTGCTTCTCACCGCGTAAACTTTGAACTTAAAAAGGGCGAAGAAAAAACATTAATCTTTGTTTTGGGCTACATTGAAAACGAAGATGACAAAAAATTCCTTTCTGACGCAGACAAAAAAGCAGCTTTGGACGCAGGACTTTTGCGCACAAACACTGCTTCTGGCGTAATCAACAAGGAAAAGGCTTATGCCCTTCAGAAAAAGTTTGACACAAAGGAAAAGGTAGAAAAGGCCCTTTCTGACCTTCGTTCTTTCTGGGACGAAACCCTTTCTCACTTTGTAATTAAAACTGGGGACGAAAAACTTGACCGTATGGCAGTCTGGAACCAGTACCAGTGTGTTGTTACTTACAACTTTGCCCGCTCTGCTTCTTACTTTGAATCAGGAATTGGTCGTGGTCTGGGCTTCCGCGATACTTCTCAGGATATGCTTGGAGCTGCTCACCAGTTGCCAGCTTCCAGAATCCGCGAACGCCTTTACGATGTTGCAGCAACTCAGTTTGAAGACGGTTCGGCCTATCACCAGTTCCAGCCTTTGACAAAACGCGGAAACGCAGACATTGGTTCTAACTTCAACGATGACCCGCTCTGGCTGGTTTTGGGTGTTGGCAACTACATCCGCGAAACTGGCGACAAGGACTTCCTTACAATCGACGTTCCTTTTGACAATTCTGAAACAAACAAGGCAACAATGTTTGAACATTTGCGCCGTTCTTACAACTACATTCCAAATCACATGGGACCACATGGACTTCCACTTATTGGTCGTGCTGACTGGAATGACTGTCTGAACCTCAACTGTTTCTCTACAAATCCTAACGATTCTTTCCAGACTTCTACAAACAAGGACGGGAAAAATGCTGAATCTGTAATGATTGCCCAGATGTTTGTTTTTGTAACTCCTGATTATGTTCAGATGTGCCGTTTGATGGGCGATGAAGCTGAAGCAAAACGTGCAGAAGAACTTTGCAAAAAAATGGAAGAAGCAATCTGTACAGCTGGCTGGGACGGAGAATGGTACGTTCGTGCCTATGATGATTTTGGTCACAAAATTGGTTCTCACGAATGCCAGGACGGAAAAATCTTTATTGAAAGCCAGGGCTTTGGTACTATGGCAAAAATCGGTAAAGACAAGGGCTACCCTGAAAAATCTCTGGACAGCGTAAAGAAATATCTTGATTCAAAATACGGAATTGTAATTCTTTATCCTGCTTACCAGAATTACCATGTTGAATTGGGTGAAGTTTCTTCTTATCCACCTGGATACAAAGAAAACGGCGGTATTTTCTGCCACAACAATCCTTGGGTAATCATTGGTGAAGTTGTAAACGGTCGTCCGGAAGACGCCTGGGAACACTACACAAAAATTGCTCCTGCCTGGGTTGAAGAAAAATGGTCAGACATTCACCGCACAGAACCTTATGTTTACAGCCAGATGGTTGCCGGTAAAGAAGCCCGCCGCGAAGGTGAAGCAAAGAATTCATGGCTCACAGGAACTGCTGCCTGGAACTTTGTAGCACTCAGCCAGTACATCTGCGGTTTGCGTCCACAGCACGCCGGTCTGGAAATTGAACCACGCCTGCCTTCTCACGTAAAGCATGCAGAACTTACCCGTATTTTCCGCGGTGTAACTTACCACATCACTGTAGAAAACAAAAATAACACTGGTTGTGTAAAACTTGAAGCTAAAGACGCAAGCGTAAATGGTCTTGTCGTAAAAGCAGCTGACGGCGTAAAGGATGTTTACGTAACAGCAACTGTTGAATAAGCTTAAGATTTAAACAAATAATCCCCCTGCTAAAAAAAATAGCGGGGGATTTTTTTTGCACTTTTTTTAAGAAAATTTCTTTAAAAGAAGAAGCCGCTCTTTTAAAAAACGGGGTCTTAGGGGCGGGGCCCCTAGGAGAGAGGATAGGACGCAACGAAGTGCGGCCGCAAGGGGAGACTTCCCCTTCCCAAAAACTAATCCTGGAAAAGAGGGGTTGAAAGGTAGCGGTCGCCTGTGTCCGGGAACAAAACAACTATTGTCTTACCGCTGGCTTCCGGTCGCTTTGCCACTTCGATTGCTGCGGCCAGTGCTGCACCTGAAGAAATGCCAACAAGCAATCCTTCCTTGCGGCCAATCACTTTGCCAATTTCAAATGCTTTTTCATTTTCTACCGTAAGGATTTCGTCATAAATTTTTGTGTCCAGAACGTCCGGCACAAAACCGGCACCAATTCCCTGAATTTTGTGGGCACCAGCCTTGCCTGTAGAAAGGACTGCGGAAGTGGCAGGTTCCATGGCAATAATCTTTACGGCTGGATTTTTTTCTTTAAGATATTTTCCAACTCCGCTAAGTGTGCCACCGGTACCAACTCCGGCAACAAAATAGTCAACTTTGCCGTCTGTGTCCTGCCAGATTTCAGGGCCTGTAGATGCGTAATGAGCCTTTGGGTTGGCAGGATTTACAAACTGGCCTGCAACAAAGGAGCCAGGAATTTCTTTTGCCAGCTGGGTAGCCTTTTCTATGGCTCCCTTCATTCCTTTTGAGCCGTCTGTCAAAACAATTTCTGCTCCATAGGCCTTTATAAGCTGACGGCGTTCTACAGACATGGTTTCCGGCATGACAATAATTACTTTGTAACCGCGGGTGGTTCCAACACTGGCAAGTCCAATTCCTGTGTTGCCCGAAGTTGGTTCAATAACCGTAGCGCCGGGTTTTAAAAGACCGGAAGCTTCTGCATCATCCAGCATGGCCTTTGCAACACGATCCTTTACACTGCCGGCCGGATTAAAATATTCAAGTTTTGCAACAATCTTTGCTGCAAGATTAAATTCCTTTTCAATGCCCTTCAGTTCAAGAAGAGGGGTATGTCCAATAAGTTCTTCTGCTGATGAATAAATCTTTGCCATATAAAACTCCTTATGTTTAGTTTTTCTCTCTTCATGGACAAAATATAAAGATATAAACCTATTATGTCAATAGGGAATTAGGATTTTTTTTAGAAAGTGGCTGCTTGTTTTGGAAAGTGGAGGTCGTTTTGAGAAGATGTGCTGGTTACGTAAACAGGGGGCCGGTTTTGGAAAGCAGCGCCAGTTTCGTAAAGCAAGCGGTTGTTTGGGAAGGGGTGCTGGTTACGTAAACAGGGGGCCGGTTTTGGAAAGCAGTGCCAGTTTCGTAAAGCAAGCGGTTGTTTGGGAAGGGGTGCTGGTTTCGTAAACAGGGGGCCGGTTTTGGAAAGCAGCGCCAGTTTCGTAAAGCAAGCGGTTGTTTGGGAAGGGGTGCTGGTTACGTAAACAGGGGGCCGGTTTTGGAAAGCAGTGCCAGTTTCGTAAAGCAAGCGGTTGTTTGGGAAGGGGTGCTGGTTTCGTAAACAGGGGGCCGGTTTTGGAAAGCAGCGCCAGTTTCGTAAAGCAAGCGGTTGTTTGGGAAAGTGGGGTTGCTTTCGTAAACAGAGCACCACTTTTGAAAAGAAGCATTCCTTTCGTAAAGCAGGTCATTTTTTTTCTAGCAAGGGCGGTCCCCCTTCCTTCATTCGCTTTGCTCATTCAGTCAGGGGGCGGGCTATCCGGGCTTGCGCTTCGCTCCATTCCGGCGGGGCTAAGTAAAAAGAGACCTGCCTGTTTCGTAAACTGGCACCGCTTGCGAAAAGAAATGCCCGTTTCGTAAACATGGGCCCCAGCTCCTTCAGAAACACTTCTTTCGTAAACTGGCACCGCTTGCGAAAAGAAATGCCCGTTTCGTAAACATGGGCCCCAGCTCCTTCAGAAACACTTCTTTCGTAAACTGACACCGCTTGTGAAAAGCAATGCCCGTTTCGTAAACAGCTCCACCGGAACGCCTTCGGCGGCCCTCCTATCCCTACCGCAAAGAACAAAAATCCTCCAAAAAACATTAAAAATAGTTTTCCAAAACTGGCATCCCTAAAATCCGCATGCCGTCACAAAATTCCAAAAAAAATCAGCAAAATTCCAGAAAAAAAACTAAACTTCATGTTTTAAATTCCGAAAATTTCAGTAACTGTACTCTGGGATTTTCAGCTGGGGAAAGTACAGAAGGTGGGATGGAGCAAAATATGACATACGGTGCAAATGCTTACGGTGGCTGCAAGGCTTACCAGGAAATTGGGGTAAAAACCGCCAGTCAGGGCAAATTAGTTGTTATGCTTTACGAAGCAGCTGTTTCCAATCTGGAAAAGGCTCTTGCCCTTGTTGATGACAATAATAAAGTCAAGGCAGAAAATACTGAAGAATATGGCAATCACCTTCAAAAGGTCAGTGACATTATCACGGAACTTGAAATCAGCCTGGACATGGAAAGGGGTGGCGAGATTGCAAAAAATCTTATGTCACTTTACATATGGTTCAACCAGAAACTTTTGGAATGCAGTTTAAGGCATGACAAAAAACTTTTGTCAGACATTTACAAAATGCTTTCAGATTTGCGCGACAGTTGGGTTATTGCGGCTAACAGTAACGCCAACACCAAAACAAACATTCCGCAGGACAGGTCATTCGTAAATATCACGGGCTGACTTCATACAAAAGTCCGTCACAAAAGTGGCCATAAATTCTGCATCATATTGAGGGGAATATGAAAGAAAAACTTACACAAAGAGAACTTGACGAAAGAATAGCAATACTCAGAAAATTCCGTTCTTTACTGGAAGAACAGAGGGCAAAATTTAAAGCTTACCTGAATGTCCTTGAAATGCAGGAAAGCAAAATTTCCAATGAAGACGCAGACGCCCTTATTGCCCACAGCGAACTTGAAACGCAAATTGTTCAAAGCATAGGTTCACTGCAAAAGGTCATTATGCCAATGCAGGAGCTTTACCATTCCTGTGACGCAGCAAGCGCCAGTCCTTCGGAAGCCCTGCCCATTCAGCAGATTCAGCAGGATCTGGAACTTTTACAAATGCAGGTTCTTGAACAAAACGAAAAAAATCGTTCCCTGTTGAAAAATCACATTGCAGACTTGCGCTCTCAAATGCTCAACTTAAAAAATCCTTACAAAAACCGCCAGTCTGTTTACTCCCAGGATTCAAAATGCGGCACAAGGGTTTTCATAAACGCTTAAGAGAGCCTCTAAAAATTGCAATTTTTAGAGGCAACTATGAAAATGCGACATTTTAA
>CAVJHV010000026.1:0-25606 GCA_963649315.1 Treponemataceae bacterium
AATAGTGGAGACGACCGTAAGAAACGGGCATTTCCTTTTCCTATTAAAAAATATAATACATTTTTACATTTTCCACAACCTTTATAAACAACCTTATACACCGTGATTTACGTAGTAAATCACAAATCCGTGTGAAGAAAATTTTGCAAAAAAAATATTTTCCTATGCAGAAAAGAAACTTTTTATTATATTCTAACCATTGGAAGTGCCTGTTTCTAAGGCGGCGTCTCCCGAACTCTATCAGCCATGTGCTGAAATTTGATTTTGGGAGGCTTACTGGAATGAAGATTTACGAAATTATTTCGCTGGCAATCGATTTTGCCATTCTCATTCTCACAGCCCTTTCCTATTTTAATAATAGAAAGAGTTAAAAAGTAAAGCCGCCTTGTCTTCTACCCGAGACGGCTTTATACCTAATCGTGGAGACGACCGCAAGAAACGGGCATTTCCTTTTTTTTAAGGGAACCTCTAAAAATTGCAATTTTTAGAGATAACTCTGAAAGTACGACGTTTTAATTCGTTGCATTTTAACGAATTAAAACTCGCAGGTATCTCTAAAAAAGCATTAAAAATGATTTTTTAGAGATACCCTTAATATAACACTTTACTCCATTAAGGTCAATTTTTTATTTAAGGGTAAAACTTTACAGATGCCTAAGATAAAACCAGCAATATTTTTACTCGCCGCTAACAGAAGAGTCTTCTTTTGCTTTTAGCTTACCGTCAGTACCAACTTCTAAAGAAGTTGGTACACCATTATCTATGCATTCTAGAGTAAAACTACCACTTGAAAGAGTTTGACTTTCTTCCTCTAAATTTATAATCTGTTTGCCAACAACAAATTGGTCCCTATCCAAAGAAATTAGAGTAGCCCCTTTATTGTCTGGTGGATTCGTAGAAAAATCGCTTGCAAGGGTAAGAGTAGCTCCACCTTTTAGGTAAAGACGTTCTACATAAATGTTTACTCCTGCAAAATAAGTTTTTGCATTTCCTTCTGAAATTATTACATATGGAGTCTCACTGCTGTTACCTTCATAAATACTTGTATCTTTATTTAAAATAAGTGTACCTCTATTGTAAGCAAAGTTTTCTGTCAGGTCCTCATAAGTAAGAGTAAAAGCTGGAGGCAGTTCAACAGTAGATTTTTCTTCAATAAGGAAAAGATTTTTTACCCTAGAGTTAGTTAACGCTTCTTTAAAATAATAATTTTCTGCCTGTGCCCCAATACCGTCCGGGAAAGTTTCAAATTTAAGGCTGGCACCATTTCTTACTGTAATCAAGGCAGAGTCTTCTGCCGAAGTAGAATTACTGCTTTCATCATCACTTGTAGAAGCACCTGAATATTTAAAGTCTAGCCCTACGCTTTTTAAATTTGTTGAGTTACTACTAACTTCATAAACCACCTTTGGTACAATGGTTACGTCATTAGAAATTGTTAAAGGACTTGTAGTATAACCATCCTCAGTTGTTTGATCTGCCATACATGAACTTACATAATATTTACCGCTTGCATTTTCCGGTAAGTCAAAGATGTTTGTAATACATTCTCTTAAAGTGCCGTCTTCTGCAAAAGAATAGTCTTTTGCATTAAAATACTGGCTGTCCGGACTCTGGCCGTGATAGTAAACTATGTAATCATTGTAATCCTTACCGCTAGATAGGTACTGGCGGCTTAAAGGGCTTATAATTCTTTTACTTGTAAAACTTAAAGGATCTGCTGCCATTAAAGAAAGACAATCAATAAGGGCGTGTACTTTACTGCCACTGTTATAACCTGTAAAAGATGTTTGTGTCGCCTTATGATTAAACTTAGAAACCGACTCATCTGCAAACACAATCTTCGGACTTGAAGCAGAGGCTTCAAGATAAACACACGCACTGCTTTCTTCGTATATATTAGACAAAATAAGTTCTGCATTTTTTTTCAGAGTAACGCAGTTAATATAAGTATTATTAGAGTCTCCCCAACTTCCACATGGAAATTTTCCGCTAAGAGTAAAAGAACCAGACACTTCAACTTCGGTAAATTTTACACCATTAAATTTAAGAGACGCACCCTCTTCTACCACTATAAGGTTATCACTTGTCTTACCACCAGAAATGGCAGAACTTGGTACAAACAAAAGCCCGTCAGTACGCCCCATAAAAGTAAGTTTTGAACCGCTTTTCATGTTCATCTGCGGACCAAATTCTATATTGTCAGAATTCTCGCTTGCGCTAGTAATATTAGAATATGTAGTAGTAGTACCATCTTCACTTGTGTTTGCCTTCATGAAGTAAATTTGAGCATTTGCACTACCCGGTATATCAAAATTTTTCACCTGCTGGTTATTACAATAGTCACTATTTTCAGAGGTCTCTTTCGAAAAAGCATCACTTGCCACATAAACAACTGTTGTTCTTTCCTTATTTGCTGTAGCAGACAAAACATTTAAAAATTCAGGAATGGTTAAACACGGGCTTGTAATGCTGCCCTTAGAGCCTTCCACAATTTCAAGAGGGTTTAAATAAAGGTTTATGTTTACGGTGTTAGAACCATTTTTAAGTTTTAAGTCTTTCTGGCAGCTGGCAAGTTCTTCTGTATAAGTGCCGTTGTCGCTTGTCTGCACTTTTAAAGCCTTTACCTCTACCCTTACATTTTCTGCCTTTAAATTTGTAAAAGAAGCATTTGGATTTGAAGCAGTTAAATTCTGCTCATCTATAAGAATGTCCCTGTCTAAGGAATATAAAGTTACTTTTATCTCTGTAACATCATCCACACTGACAGATCTTTCATTGCCCCATGGAAAAGACAGGGTTAAAGAAGCGGTGTCGGACAAAGTAAGCATGTCCCCGCAGGAAACAAAAAGAAGGGCCGAAAGCGCTGCCAAAATTCCCTTAAAAAATCCGTTTTTTTTCATAAGACTCACCTTTCAAAAAAATTAAAATTACATCTGCCCAAACGAGCAAAATCCACTTTCCTAAAAGTATAACACATAAAAAATTTATTTCCACCATTCAGAAAAAAATTGCAGTTTTTTGAATGATTTTTTTGCATTGAATTTATTCTGCTGATTTTTACTTTCCTATTTAAAAGACGCCTGGCCCATCTGCTTTACTAATAAAGTTCCTCTTCCTAAAATGCGCATAGCCGGCCCTGGAGCCAGGCCGGAGGCCGTCCGAAGGACCGCGCGCAGCAAGTGGCGAAAGGACCGTTAAACAAAAGGCGGTATGCTTCAAAAAAAATAAAAAATGGTCGGAAAAGGGGATTTCTTGTGTTATAATTTTTTTTATGGACAAGAAAAAGTTTAAGGAAAAGTATTTTGCGCCACTGGTTACGGTGGCGGTGGCTTTTGTGGTGGTAGCGGGCCTTTCATTTGCAAAAAAATGGCAGCTGACTCAGGATTTTGCGGATACTTTCAGTCGTTTTGAATACCGCATTTATGACACTCTTTTGGGCTGGTCAAAAACTGAAAAAATTGATGATTCCATTCTTTTGATTGATGTTGATGATGAATCCATTGATGAACTGGGTGACTGGCCATGGCCTAGGGATGAAATTGCGAATGTTGTGATTGCCCTTAAGGAACTGGGAGCTTCCTATACTGTTTTTGATATTGAGTACCTCTCACCTTCAGCGCGAGAGGTTAAGGATATTGAAAGTTTGCAGGAGTCGGCAACTGAGCATTACCAGGCTGCCCTTTCTGACATTTCGTATTCTCTGGAAACTTTAAAGGAAGCTTATGTGGAAAGTTCGGCTGCTTCCAGTTCTTCTTCTGATTCTTCTGATGATGGGGATGATGCGGATGGCGGCCAGACTATGACTTTGGACCAACTGACTGATGCTGTTTTTGAAAACATGATTGCCCCTACCATTTATGATTTGAGTGTGAATACTCTTTCTGCGGAAAGTCTTTACAAGGACAATGATGAATATTTTGCAAAGGCACTTCAGTATTTTGGAAATTCCTTTATGACCATTAATAAGGCGGATTTGGGTTTTGATAAGGAAAATCATTCCCTGGACAAGTCTTATGGTTTTGAAAGGTTTACTTTTGATTTTGTTTCTGATCCTCAAAAGCGTGTGCCTCTTTCAAAGAATTTCAGTCCTGTAATATGGAAGATTGCAAAAGGGGCCAGTGGTGCAGGTTTTACAAATGTTGTTGTTGATTCTGACGGTAAAAGACGAAGGAATTTTCTTTTTGGAAAATATGATGACCGGTATTTTGCCCAGCTGGCTATGAGGCCGTTGCTTGAAATTCTTGATGTGCATGATGTTGAAATAAAAAAGCACTGCATCATTCTGCATGATGCTCTAAATCCTTATGCTCCTAAAAAGGCTGATGAACGCCATGACATAAAAATCCCTATTGATCATGATGGCTGCATGCTTGTTACATGGTCAAAGGAACCTTACGAAACTGGCATTAAGCATTGCGGTGTAAAAAATTTTATCCGCTTAAGGAATTATGAAAGTGACATTATTACGACTTTAAAGGCTTTAAGTTTGCAGGACGAAAGTCTTTACAGTCCGAAACTTGCTTCTTACTTGAGTGAAAATTTTTCTTATGCCATGGAAATTTATGATGACACCCAGTTGCTTTTGGAAGAAATGCTTGCTTCATGCGAGGGGTTCGATGTAAATGGCCAGGCTATTGGTCAGCCTTTCAGCCAGGATGATTTTGAAACTTATGTAAGTAACCGCCAGGGATTTTTTGCCTTCCTTGAACAAGTGATTGCAGGGGCAAAAGACGCTTACTCCATTCCGAAAGAAGTGGAAACTCTGGAACTTTACATTGCTGACTACCAGGAAATGTATGATGCTATGAAAAAACAGATTCAGGGAAGGGAATGTTTCTTTGGTAACTCTTCTACTGCCACAACTGATATTTCAAACACGCCTTTCTACAAAGAATTTCCTCAGCTGGGTATGCACGCAAATATTACAAGTACTATTCTGCATGAAAATTTTATTACTCCGGTAAATGAACTGGTGGCAATCGTAATTGCTTTTGTTTTGCTTCTTTGCTGCATTATTGTTACAAGGGCTTTTCCTCTTGCCAAAAGAATTTTGTGTAACGGCATTTTTGTTTTTGCGTTGACACTGCTTTACTGTCTTATGATGGTTTTATTCCATATTTACATTCCTGTATTTTTGCCTTTCGCAATGCTGCTTTGTGTTTTCCTGGTGGACACAATCATGAGTGTAAAAAACGACAGAGCTTTTATTAAAAACACTTTTTCTTCTTATGTTGCACCAAAGGTTGTTGAAGAAATCATTAAAAATCCGGAAGCTGCCAGTCTGGGTGGTCACATGAAAGAACTGACGGCTCTTTTTTCTGACGTAAAATCTTTTTCAATGATGTCTGAAAAAATTAATGATCCGCAGGAACTGCTTGCTGTTATGAATGATTACCTGGGTGAACTGGGTGATGTTATTACAAGCGATGACTGTCAGGGCACTCTGGATAAATTCGTTGGGGATGAAATTGTTTCTTTCTTTGGAGCGCCTCTGGATGATGACCAGTCTGCCTACCATGCAATTCTGGCTGGAATAAGGATGAAGCAGGTGGATGTGGAATACAATCTTAAACACAAGGATGAATTTTTAAAGAAGTACAACTTCCCGATTGTTTTGGAAAGCCGCGTTGGAATGAATTACGGTCCTATGGTCGTAGGAAATATTGGTACTTCCAAAAAGCTGAACTATTCTATTCTGGGGGACAACGTGAATCTGGCCAGCCGCCTTGAAGGTGTAAACAAGGCATATGGTTCCTGGATTATGGCTTCTGAGTCAGCATGGCTGCACTGCGATTCAGGGGTAAATAAGGGAAAAATTGTTGCCCGCAAACTGGATTCTGTCCGCGTAATCAACATTGAGCGGCCTGTTCCAATTTACAATATTGTTGGTATCAAAGATGAAATGTCTCAGGACCAGCTGGATTCCGTAGAAGTTTTTAACCAGGCCATAGAAGTTTACATGAGCCGCGATTTTAAAAAGGCCATCACTCTTTTTAAGAAAGCCGGCAAACTCTACCTGCCAGATGCGGATGTTTCAAAAGCAATGATTGCCCGCTGCATGGAAAACATAAAGAACGGCGTTCCTGACAATTGGGACGGTGTCTTTACCATGAAAACTAAGTAAAAAAAGGAGCGTCTTCTTTTACAAGGAGGGCGCTTTTTTTGTGTAGTTTATGGAAAGGGGTGGTAAGGAGATAAGTGTTTTGTCTAAGTATGGGCTTCTTTTGTAGAAAAGCGCCTTTCGTCTAAGTGGCGGCTTCTTTTGTTAGAAAGGCGGGTTTTGCCTAAGTGGCGTTTTTTTTGTTAGAAAAGCACCTTTCGTCTAAGTGGCGTTTTTTTGTAGACATTCACGTCATATCTTCGACAGGCCCGCTGTTTAACAAAAAGCCTGTTTCGTCTAAGAAAAAGCGCATTTCGAAAACATTCACGCCACATCTCCGACAGGGCCGGCTAATCCCCAAAATCTTCCAGAATCAAATCAACCAGGATCGCATCCGTTGCCCTGACCAAATCAGCAGGCTTTATGATAATCTGACTGCCACGGACGCCGGCACTGATGTAAACTTCGCTGTGGTCAAGGACGCTTTTGTCTATGAAGATCCTGTATTTTTTTCGCATGCCCAGAGGTGAACAGCCACCCCTTACGTAACCGGTCAAGGCTAAAAGTTCATCGCTTTTTACAGGGGTCACTTCTTTTGCACCACAGGCAAGGCGGGCCTTTTTCAAATTGATTTCATGAATTGCACTTTGACAAAAAACAATTATCTCTTTTGTTTCAGTTCTCATCACGATTGTTTTAAAAACGCATTCCGGACTGATGCCCAGCTTTTCTGCCAGGCGTTCAGCTGCACCGCGTTCCAAAAGGTGTTCCCCGTCATCATCATAAGAGGAAGTTTTGTATGGAATTTTTGCGCTTTCCAAAATGCGCATTGCATTTGTTTTTTTAGCCATTGTAAAATCCCGCCCAAAAATCCCACTTTACTTTTTTGCTTTAGCGGCAGCATTTGTCACATAAGAAGCAGTGCCCTTAAAATAATCCAGTGCCTGAATTTTTGTCTGCCAGTATTCAGCTTCTGTTTTTGTAAGGTAAGGACCAACGCGCACCCTGTAATAAAGATTTCCGCTGTCACTATCCTTGTAGGTAAAAACTTCGCAAGGCAGAGAAGACGCTTCCAAAACAGCGCGTGCTTCGTCAGCCCTCTTCTTTGTTGTATAAGAAGCAGCCTGAATCCAAAAACTTGCCATTGGGGCAGTAGAGCTTTCTTTTACAGAAGATGTGCTTGTGGTGGATTTGATTGTTGAAGAAGAAGCAGCGGCGCTTTTTTTTGCAGTGCTTTCTTTTGCAGAAGCAGTTTTCTTTTCACTTACCACACCTGTTGAAGAAGCAGCTTTTACAGAAGTATCACTTTTTGAAGCAGGGCTTACAGGACCAGAAGATTTTGTCACGGAGCTTTCTTTAGCAGCACCTTCTGAAGCAAGAACTTCGCGGGCTTCATTCGTTTTTGACATAGCCTTTTCTGCCACTTCATTTTTTGCAGTCACAGTTCCAGCTGGCACCGTATTCAACTGCAACGTCGTTCCCCCGTTAACATAAACCGTATCCGCATTAACAGTCGCATTTTCCGCATTTACAACTGCATCTTTTTCTAAAGGATTTTGACCATCCTGACCACCAGCATTTCCATCCCCCAGCAAAGTCAATTCTTCGCCGCCATTCAAAAGAGCAGAGTCTGCATTTTCACTTGCATTTACTACAGGGCTTTCACCGGCATTTTCTGCCAAAGAATTATTTTCTAAAGGATTTGCAGCATCGCTCGTACCGGAAGGTTTTACCATCACATCAGAAATTGTCGGCGAAACATAAGCATTCCCCGGCACTCTTGAAGGACTTTCATTTTTAAAAAGCAGTAAAGCTGCTCCAATTACAACCAGTAAAAAGATTCCTGTTACAAGGACAATCCAGAGTGTTTTTTTCTGTTCCATACTTTATCCCCTACCGGCGGCCAGCAAGGAATTTTTCAATTTTCTTTTCTAGACATTTTCTGCTGCCGGTATTTCCTACTTTTACAATATCGGCAACTGATTTTTTATATTTAGCAAAAAGATTTATCTGGGATTTAAATCTTAAAATAATTTGTTTAAAAGACAGGCCGTCTCTTTTTTTTGCCCGGTAAAGTCTTTGCCAGAAAGGAGCCGTCACAAAAAGAACGCAATCCATTTTTTTTATGAGCGGAACTTTATACAAAAGAGTCGCGTTTACAACAATATTTTTTCCTTCATTAGCATTTATAAAATCAGCAAAAAGTTTATTAATTCTGGGGTAAAGAATTTCTTCCTGTTTTTTTACCAGAGCCCCATCTTCAAAAATTACAGCCCCCAGATTTTTTCTGTTGATTTTGCCGTCAGCCGTCAAAAGTTCTATCTTCTTTTTTTGGGCAAGCTGACCAAAAGTTTCCAGGATTTTTTCTTTTTCTTCTTCAATTGCCTGATGGGCCAGAAGGTCTGCATCAACTGACACAAACCCCTTCTTTTCCAGAATTGCAGAAACTTCATTTTTGCCCGCAGCCATTGGACCTGTAACGCAAAGAATCATCAGTGGAATTCTCCCCAGTTTTTGCCGTACTCAATGCTGACCCTTAAAGGCACAGACAGCTGCACCGCCGACTCCATAGTCTTTTTAATAAGGGCAATTGTTTCCTGGACAGTTTTTTCATCATCCGGGCATTCAAAAATCAATTCATCATGAACCTGCAAAAGCATTTTTGCCTTGGACTGGGTACGCACCAGTTCTTCCTTTACCTTAAGCATTGCAGTTTTTACAATGTCTGCAGCGCTGCCCTGAATAGGCGTGTTGATTGCAACTCGTTCCCCTGCCTGCTCTTCCACCTTGTTGCGGCTAAGGATTTGCTTTATTTCTCTTTTGCGGCCCATAATGGTTTCCACAAAACCAGTTTCCCTGGCACTGGCAACAGTCTGATCAATAAATTCTTTTACCCCGGAATACGTTTTAAAATACTGGTCAATAAATTCCTTGGCCTGGGTGCGGGAAATATTCAATTCCTTGGCCAGACGAAAAGCGCTCATCCCGTACATAACGCCAAAGTTCACAGTTTTCGCAAACCGCCGCTGGTCCGCCGTAACATCTTCTGCCTTTACACCATAAATCAAAGATGCAGTAGAAGCGTGCACATCAATTCCCTGCCTGAAAGCGTTGGACAAATTTTCATCCCCAGACAAATGCGACAGCACCACCAGTTCAATTTGCGCATAATCAGCAGAAATCAAAACCTTGCCATCCAGGGCCGTAAAAGCACTTCTTATGCGGCGTCCGTTTTTGTCACGAACAGGAATGTTCTGCAAATTCGGTTCACGGCTGGAAAGACGGCCGGTTGCTGTTCCCGTCTGCAAAAAGCAAGTGTGAATGCGATCATTTTTGTCAGCCAGCAGGGGCAAAGTTTCCACATAAGTTGACTGTAATTTCGCAAAAGACCGGTAGTCCAAAATCAACTGAGGCAAAGGATTTTGCGTACGCTCACACAATTCTTCAAGGACAGCCGTATCTGTAGAATAACCAGTTTTTGTTTTTTTTCCCGCCACAAGTCCCTGCTCCGTAAACAAAACCGCCTGCAGCTGCTTTGTAGAAGCAATATTAAATTCGTGGCCGGCCACTTCAAAAATTTCCTTTTCCTTTTGATGGATTTCTTCATCCAGTTCCACAGAAAAATCTGCCAGAGCCTTTTTGTCCAGATGGATTCCAGTCATTTCCATTTCTGTCAAAAGAGGCAAAAGCGGCATTTCCATTTCGTAAAAAAGTTTATTCAATTTTGGAGCCTTTAAAAGTTCTTCCTTAAAGATTTTTCCCAGCTGCCACGTAAAATCTGCATCCTCTGCCGCATAAGGAGTTGCCTTGTCCAAATCCACATCCGCAAAAGTCTGCCCCTTTTGAACCACATCCTTAAACTCAATGCCGCGCAGGCCCAATTTTGTCTGCCCCAGGTACTCAAGCGAAAAAGGCG
Organism: Treponemataceae bacterium; assembly: GCA_963649315.1. Lineage (GTDB taxonomy): Bacteria > Spirochaetota > Spirochaetia > Treponematales > Treponemataceae > Treponema_D. The sequence goes on from CAVJHV010000026.1 coordinate 10,017, forward strand.
ACTTTCCATTTCTGTCCGGATTCAAAATCCATGCCGCAACCATGGTATCAAAAATTTTACATTCAGGCATTTTTTCAAACCCATTCGAAAGCATCACTTCCAAATCGAATTTGCCATTATGCATTACAGCCGTCATTTCCCTGTTATAAAAAAGCCTTTCCAGCTGCTTTATGGCCTGGTTCTTTTCAATCACCGCAGGCGCAAAAATCCCACCAGGTAAAATTACAGGCACATAAAAAGCCTTACCGCTTTCAAAAGACAAACTAAATCCCACAAGGCTAGTCCCCACAGCCTCAAGGCCAGTCGTTTCCGTGTCAAAGGCAAAAGTTTTTTCAGGCAGGGCCAAAATCTTATCCACCAAAGCCACAAGATCATCTAAAACAGTCACCGCCTTATAGTCACCAGAATTTTCCTTTACAGGCAAAAGCTCTTCTTCGTCAAAAAGACTTTCCTGACCGCCGCCATCTTTTTTTAAAGACGCATTTTCTTTTTTGACAGCCATGCCAGTTTCGACGCCGCTTTCCCCAGAGGCAGGCAGACCATTTCCAGTTTCACCTTCAGTCCCACAAGAGGCACCCTCTTCCGTCGCAAAAGATTTTGCCACAGCAAAGGCCCCGTAAAAATTCAGGCGTTCAGCCGCAGAAGAAAAATTCAAATTCGCCGTAGAAAATTTTTCTAAATCAAAATCCAAAGGCAAATCATTCCGCAAAGAAATCAATTTTTTTGAAAGTAAAGCATCTTCTCTGCTGTCCCGAATCTTTTGCCCCAAAGCTCCCTTTATTTCATCAGCATGCAGATAAATTTCTTCAAGCGAAGCATATTCATTCAAAAGTTTTAAAGCCGTTTTTTCGCCCACGCCCTTCACGCCAGGCACATTGTCAGCCGCATCCCCCACCAGCGAAAGATAATCCAGCATTTGATCCGGCCTTATGCCCCATGTGGAAAGCACTTCCTCCGCACCCACAGTCTGCCAGCCGCCACTCACCTTATCAGGCTGCATTTCCTTACAGTCGTCAGTCACCAGCTGCAGCAAATCCTTATCGCCAGACAAAATGCGGCACTGCATACCTTTTTCACTGCACTTTTTCGCAATAGTCGCAATCACATCATCTGCTTCAAAATTATCAACTCGCACAACCGTAACATTCAGTTCATTTAAAATTTCTTCAATCCAGGGAATCTGGGCCAGCAAATCATCCGGACTTTTCATGCGGTTAGCCTTATAGGCATCATACATCTGGTGCCTGAAAGTTTTTCCCTTAGGGTCAAAAGCCGCCGCCAGGTAAGCAGGCTTATATTTAGAAATCAGCGCCTTCAAATTCCTGAAAAAAATATTCATCGCCGAAATATTTTGCCCAGCCTTATTCGTCAGCGGGTGATTTATAAGCGCAAAATAAGCCCTGTAAATTAAACCATAAGAATCCAAAACATAAAAAGTGTCTTTTTCCATGCGCCCATTTTACCACGAAAGCAAAAAAGTAGAAATGTCATTTTTAAATTGATTTTTTTTGGGGCGTTCCCCTTCGGGTCAGGCTATCCAGGGTTCCGCGCAAAGCGCTCCAATATTTTTTTCTTTGCAGAAAAAAATATCGCCTGCGGCGCCCTTCCTATCCTTAACGCAAAAAGCCCGGACCGCCAGTCACAAAAAAAAGCGCAGCCCCATCTAAAAAGACAAGAGTGCGCTTCATTTTTTTTTACAGACAACTAATCTGTAAAAGTTCTGCCACTGGTATCACCATCGATTATAATGTTAATATTCAAAGTAGTTGTAGCAGTATTTTTCGTAGAAGCAGTTCCACTACCACCAGCATTTCCAGGGTTACCGGTAATATTAACAGTTTCCTGGTCAGACAATCTGCTTACACCAGTTGAATTAACATTTGAATCCTTTGCAAAAGATTCACGAGGTGTAGTCTGGGCACCGCTCTGGCTGTCAGTAGCAGAAGACTGTCCCTGGTAAACAGCCATTCCCTTTACACCAGAAATTTCTTTTGCTTCCGTAAACTGTGTAGACTTAGGAGTTTCAAGTCCCGCTCCAGCATCACCACCTGCTTCAGCCGGAACTTCTTCACCATCAGCAGGAACTTCTTCATCTTCAGGCAAAGGCGCATTAAATTCAGCCTCAGCTGCAGCCGTACCAGAAGGGTAATAAGCAACAGCACCATCCAAAACAGTCAGGTTAGCCATAGAATCAATAGTAAATTCCGTACCACGAACAGAAGCCGTAGCCGAAGGAGTCTTTACAGTAAAGTCAGCCTTTTTGCTGGAATGTTTTACACTGGCCTTCACAGAACCGCTGTCCAAAACAATAGAAGCCTTGTCCTTTGTATTACTTGCCATCAGCTGGGCCAAAGTAAGACGAGTCAAAGCCTTTACAGTAACAGTAGATTCCCCTACAATCAAAACAGCCTGTGAATCAAAACCTGTAGAAATAACATCACCAGACTTAAGAGTGTCGCCCGCCTTAAGGGCAACCCATGAAGTGCTTTCCTTGCGTTCAACCTTACCGGTCACAGACTTAACCTTTGCTTCCAGAGGAGCAGCAAAAGCCTGACCTGCAAAAATAGAAGCAGTCACTAAAAGCAAAGAAATTCTTTTTACCCATTTAGATAATCTCATAAAAACCTCCGTTCCTTAGAAGGAAAGTGTTGCGTTAAATGCCGCACCCATTTTATTTTCAGCAGAATCAGCACCCATAAAACCATAAAGATTTAAACTCAACTGCAGATCCGTGAACATCTGATAAGTAAGAAGCATGCTTGCTTCCGAACCATAATAAGCAAAAGTCTTATCCGGGTTTGTAAAATCCGCAGCATAAGAAGCCCTTACGTAAAGCTTAGAAAATGGCTTTACAGAAAAACTTGCACTGGCCTTTGTCAAACCTGAATAATACATTCCGCTCTTAGAATTAACGGCAGTCACTTTTGTAAAAGGCACAAATGCTGTAAGAAAGCCGTCATCCCCAAACTGCTTTCCAGAAGCATAACTTGCCCCAACTGTAATTGCAGAAGACAGGAAGCCAGGGTAAAGGCTCACACTGAATTTGGTAAGATTTGCCAGTTTTTCAAAAGTATTTATTGCTTCAAAAGTCGTACTTACATCGTAGAAAATAAAGCGTGAAAGCGGACCATTCATAAACAAGGTAGTGTACAAGCGTGTAGAATCAGAACCAACAGAAACGCCCACGCCAGGAAGACCCAGCACGCAAATTGCTTCCAGACCCAGAGTCTGATTTGCAAAAAGGTAAGGGGCAGAAAAAGAAGCACTTGCAATCGCATAAGGAGATGCAAACTGGTAAACAGGTAAAGTTTCACCCAAAACAAGTGAATAACCGCCAGAGGCAACATTTCCATCCCCCTGGAAAACAGGATTATTCAAGGCGTTTAAGAAACCTGTGTATGACAAAGACAAACTTGCAGACAAAGCCTGAGTCCTGAACTGAACCAAAAGACCGTCAACCGGCTGCGAATAAATAATTCCGGTAATGTCAGAAACAGGGAATCTTCCGGCAGAAAGCAGGAAAGAATTTTTATCTGCTGACTGGAAGAAAGCATTAAACTTCAACAAATCAATGTCAAAATTTAAGTTTTCAACTTTTTTGTAATCTGAACAGGCTGTAAAATCAAAGTTTATGGAAGCCTGGCTGGCAAGGTAAACAGTTCCCGCACCATTAAAAGGAATGCGGACACCACCAGACAAAAAGTTACTCTGTTCCAGATAAAACTTGTTTGCCCCAGAATCTTGTGTTGTGTAAAGATTAGAAGTGTTCCCAAAAGTTCCGGTAAAGACCTGGGCATTAGCATTCAGCGCAAAAGACAAAAGCAGAGGCAAAAGAGCAGCCTTAAAAACTAAAGATTTTTTCATTTTGCTTCTCCTTCAGATTTTCCAGGATAAAGATTATTGCACATAGTTATAGCATTTAAAACATCTCTTCCACTTGCAATTTTTATTCCACTTACAGAAGCCGGAATAATTCCCAAAGCCTTGCACTGCATAAAGGCATATCTTTTGTTTTTATTTATCTTGTAAAATAAAGAGCCTTCAATATCCCATGTCTTTGAAAGAACAAAAGAAAGTTCCCCCATACGAACAGGAGTTTCTGCAGTAATTTTTGTTGAATCCCTTACGATTCCATCTTTTTTCAATACATCCAGAGCATCCGCATAAGAAGTATCTTCCGAAATAACGCCAAGCTTCGAAGCACAAAGATAAGAAAGCTGGCCCATGTTTGCCTTTTTACTTTCAAGCAAATCGCTGACAGACTCCGCAGACTGAGCATGAACGCAAAAAGCCGCAAAAGCGATTAAACATAAAAAAATCGTTTTTTTCATAATCGAATCTTCCTTTCTTTCCATTTTAACCCACTTTTCCTGTAAAAACAATGTCTAAAAAAATTTTTATGATTTTTAAGCATTTTTTTCAGAATGAAATAACCGCCGTAAACAAAATCATTTCATCATAAAAAAAGGCTACCCATACGGGCAGCCCCTTTTCTTCAAAAGACTCAGTCTATTTTGAAAGTTTCTATCTTGCTGGTAACAGCAACTACAGAATCCTGGTTTTTCTGAGCAGTAGAACTTATTAAATCCAGGGAAGTCTCAAATTCCTTGATTGTCAAATTAGAATCTTCAATTGACTGGTTAACTTCCTGGGAAAGATTTATAACCTGGTCTACGTGGTTTCGAATTTCGCCGTTGTAGTCAGACTGGGTCTTTACCAAAGCATTAATTTCGTTAATTTGTGAAGAAATTTCATTCGTAACCTTTAAAGTTTCGCTGGCCCCTTCAGACTGTTCTTCCATAGCGCTGGCAATAGTGTCCACAATTTGATTTGAATCCTTTACACCGCCACTAATCTGGTTAAAGACAACCGAAGTTTCATTCATACTGTCCGTACTCTTTTTAACAACATCAATCATATCATTAATAAGAGAAGAAATTTCCTGGGTACTTGAAGAAGTATCTTCTGCCAACTTACGGATTTCATCCGCAACAACGCTAAATCCCTTGCCGGCTTCCCCCGCATGGGCCGCTTCAATTGCCGCATTCATAGCCAGAAGGTTTGTCTGTTCAGCAACCGCAGAAATAACCTGTGTAATTTCAGACATCTTTTCGGACTTGTCACTGATTGCTTCTATTAGCGAAAGGGTATTTTCAACTTCATTGTTACCCTTTTCAGAAACAACAGAAAGTTCCTGGGAAATAGCCCTGGCCTTTTTAATCATTTCTGTCATCGAATTGATATTTGCAACCATCTCTGTAATGGAAGAAGCATTTTGTTCAACCGCAGCCGCCTGGTTTGCCACAAGGGAAGAAATATTTTCTGCATCCTTGTCCAGCTGAATAATATTCTGCTGGGTGTCAGTCAAAAGCCTGTCCCTCACTTCATTCTTTTGCATAATATTTTCAAAAGAAGAAATAACCGTCTTTACCCCGTTAATATTCTGGTGGGCGTCAGAAGCAAGAGTCAGGGCATTGTCATTTACACAAAGATTTTCTTTTTTAACTTCGCTGATTGTGTCCTTTAAATAATCCATCAGTTTGTTCACCTGGTGATTCAAATAACCCAAATCATCAAAAGAAGCAATTGTAAGACGGGTAACCAGATCACCATTTTTGCGCAAATTACTGATCGTGTTACTTGCAGTCTTAAAGCGAACCCTCAAAGCCCTTAAGTAGAAAGTATAAAGCAAACCAATAATGATAATACACCAGGCAAAAACAAAAATTGTACCCGGCAAAAAGTCCCTTATCGTATAATTTCTGTCAGGGAAGCGGGCAATACCATAACCGCAGCAAAGAACATGCCAGCCCAAAAGCAGTTCGCAGCCAGTAAGCAGCTTACCAATCTTCAGGGTAAAATAACTTGGCTTAGAATTTTTCAACTCAGTAATCTTTAAAGAAGAAATAGAATCCTGGCACAAAATTTCCCAAAGATCCACGCAGTAAAAAGACTGAAAAATGGCATACAAAAAACAAAGGCCCACAATCATAACAAAAGTCGCAGTCCTTTCACCAGAAGTTGCCCCCAAAGAAATAAGCCCCTTGCTTGCCTTAACAATAACAACCCCAGTGTTTCCTATAACGTAGCCCACAAAAATCAAAATACAGGAAACAATTTTTACCCTTCTGAAAACAGGAATAAAAAGATACTTTTCATCGTCTGTAACAGACCCCTCTTTTGCCTTCTTCATAACCGCCAGCAGAGGTTTAAGCAAAAAGTAAACAATCACTGCAACAAGAAGCCAAAGGGCAACACCAAAAAGATGAGTAGTAGGCAACCCCTTAAAAAAGAACGCAAGACTTTCGCGGTGGATCATTACATTTTGCACAAAAGAAAGCATTGTAACGTTAAAAATTGACGCGAATCCAAAAACAATTAAATAAATGACAAATAAGTTCAATTACTCGCCTCCTGACTTTATATCCTTAAATTGTAACCGATATTTTTTTTAAAGCAAAGAAAATTTACTTTTATTTGAATTTTTTAATTTTTTTGAAGCATACCGCCTTTTGTCAAACGGCCCTTGCAGGGTTCCGCTTTGCTCCAGTGCCACTTCGTGGCACCAGGCCCTTCCACGGCCGGCTATGTTTCTTTTGGAAAGAAATACAAGTTTCACAAAGCAGCCTATTTTTCAGCATTCTTTTCTGAGAAAGAAGCATTTTTCTTTCCCTTACCATTGTTTTGAACATCCCATTCCACTTTAAGGGCCCTTTTTTCAATGCCGGGAATGCGCAAAAAAGTTAAACAGTCAGCAGTATGAACCACAATTCCTTTTTTGTGGGAAACATAAGCCGTTATAGGGTCGCCAGGTTTTGGCTTACAGCAGCCGGCAAAGGAAACTTCAAAATTTTTATTTCCTTCAACAATAACTTTTCCAGTGTAAGACTCCTGCAAACCGGCCGCCTTTTTTTTCTGCCGTTCTTCCCTCAAATGCTGGGCCACCTGCTTGGAATAAAGGGCATGGGCAATGCTGCTTGCTTCTTTTTTTGCCTCTGCTTCCCTATCAATAAAAGTAGGATCGTTTTCACAAAGCCAGCTGTGAATTTTCTGCCTGGCCTTACTTGTATGCACAACCTTCAGCTGGGCCTGTGTAGGATGGGCCTGAGGATTTGTGATTATTTCAACAATCTGGGTGTTTTTTAAAGGAGCCGTCAGCTGAATAATCTTACCGTCAGCCTTTGCCCCAACAACTTTTTCACCAACCCCGGAATGTATGGCATAAGCAAAATCAATTGCATTGGAACCAGCCGGCAATTCCTTTACATCCCCCTTGGGTGTAAAAACATAAATTGAATCCCCCAGCAGTTCCGTTTTCAATTCACGGAAAAAATTTTCATCAGTAAGATGTTCGTCACGCAAAACGCGCAGCTGGTTTATCAAACTTAAATCTTCAGCCTTTACTAAATCGTGGTTTGTACCCTTTTTGTACAGCCAGTGGGAAGCAACACCATGTTCCGCAATGTTATGCATTTCCTGGGTACGGATTTGAATTTCCAGAGGCTTTCCTTCACAAATGACAGTTGTGTGCAAAGACTGGTAACCGTTGGCCTTTGGCATTGCAATATAATCTTTAAAGCGGCCTTCCATAGGTTTAAAAAGCCCGTGGACAATTCCCACAAGAGTGTAACATTCAGCATTTGTCTGGCAGATTATGCGCAGGGCCAGCAAGTCATAAAGTTCATCGGCAGCCTTATTTCTTTTGCGCATTTTCTGGTAAATTGAATAAAAATGTTTAGCGCGGCTTGTGATTGTAACAGAAATGCCGGCCTTTTCAGTAGCAGTGTAAATTTTTTTTACGGCATTGCTTAAATATTCAGCGCGTTCAGTTTTTTTCTGGGCAACAATAGCCTTTATCTGCTGGAAAGCTTCCGGATTGCTGTATTTTAAACTTAAATCTTCCATTTCACTTTTCAACTCAGACATACCCAGGCGGCTGGCAAGAGGGCACCAGATGTCAATCACTTCTTTTGCAACAGCCCTTTGCGCTTCAGGACTCACGGCAGAAAGATTTCTCATTCTGTCCAGGCGGTCTGCCAGTTTTACAAGGATTACGCGAATATCATCAATCATGGCAAAAAGCATTTTTCTAATAGCGTCTGCTTCCTGCATTGAATGGGAATTGATTTTTAAATTTGTAATTTTAGAAGTGCCGTAACAAATTTTCGCCACATCTTTTCCAAAAAGATTTTCTATCTGATCATAACAAGTAGCATCAACTTCCAGAATATTATGAAAAAATCCACAGATAATAGAATCCGCAGAAAGGTGACTTTGGGCCAGAATGGAAGCAACCCGCATTGGATGCAGGTAGTAAGGTTTGCCGCATTTTCTTTTAAGGTCACATGTTTCGCTTATAAGAAAATCCCAGGCAGAACGAATTTTTTTTTCATCTTCAGGGCTGTAATTGCTGCCAAAGTTGTCAAAAAAAAGTTTTATGAGAATTTTTGGATCTGTTTCCTGAGTGTTTTCTTCAAAACTTTCGCTATGCATAAAAACCTCTATCTGCCAGTGTCTCGAAATTTTCCTTCTATATAGTTTTCATCACGACAGCGCAAAATGCTGCCATCTGCAACAGGCAAATCAGTGTAAAAAACGCAGGGGTGGCCGTCGCAAACCCAATTGTAAAGTTCACCGCTTTCAGGATTTATTAAAAAGTAATGTTCCCTTGTAACTTTTATGGAAACAATGTCCGGGCTGACCACTTCCAGCTGACTGTTTTTGTCAATCATGTTCATGGCCGTAAGAAAATACATTTTAAATCCAGCGACTTTTTTTGCATAAGGCAAATACTTGTCCGGCATTTTCTGTACCCGCAAATCGTAAGCAGCCTTTGCCTGGGGAACAAGAGCGTCATATTCTTTTTTGCGCTTTTGCTGGGCAAGAGAGGCTTTTTCTAAAATTTCATTTTCTTCCTGCAGGGAAAGCTGTCTGCCAAATTCGGCTGACAGTTCGTAAGGAGAATCAGAAGCGCCACTTGCAGTTTCGTCAGCCCTTGCCCTGTCATAATAAAAGGCTGTGGTAAAAGGACGGTGGCTTACCTTGTACAATTCGTCTACAAAGGGCTGCGCTTCTTTCGAAGAAATTTTTCCGTCTAAAGAGTCAAGGGCTTTGCGGTAGGCGCGTGTAATCATTGCCACATAGTAAATGCTCTTCATCCTGCCTTCAATTTTTAAAGAATCCACTCCGGCCTTTTTAAAATCCGCCAGGTGATCAATCATACAAAGGTCCTTGCTGGAAAGAATTGCCGTAAAATTGTCCCCCTCGTAAACAGGAAAAAGTTCATCCGGCCTTTTATATTCTTTTAAAGAAAGGGCTCCTGTCTGGGATAGTTTTTTTGGATCTTTTAAAACATCCGGATCAAGAAGCAAATCATAATCCCAGCGGCATGTGTGGGAACAAAAACCACTTTGGGCAGAACGACCGTTCAAATAAGCACTCATCAGACATCTGCCGGAATAGGCAATGCACATAGCCCCGTGCACAAAACATTCAATTTCCATGTCAGGCACAGCATCTTTTATCTGGGCAATTTCTTTAAGACTGGCTTCCCGGCCCATCACAACTCTTTTAAAACCCAGTGACCTGTACATTTTAACCGCTTCTCTGTTTAAGCAGCTGGTCTGGGTGGAAAGGTGCAGTTCTGCGTCAGGAAAATGCTTTTGTAAAATAGGAACAATCCCCAAATCCTGCACAATAAAAGCATCAATGGGGTACATTTTAAAATAATCTATTTCCGAAAGCAGACGGTCAATTTCATCATTATGAAAAGCAATGTTTAAAGCGCAGTGCAGCCTTTTCCGAGGAAAAAGTTTTTTCAGTTCAACAACTTTTTTGTATTCATCCTCATAAAAATTATCAGCCTTTATCCTGAGAGAAAAATTTTTTAAACCAATGTAAGCTGCGTCTGCCCCGTAAGTGTAGCAGTATTTTAACTTGTCAACATTTCCCGCTGGTGCAAGAAGTTCCATTTTTTAGTTCCTGATAATATCGTTTAGTTTTAGGATTCTGTCTCTTTCCGCAAGTTCTTCTTCTGTAAGCCCCTTGCGCTGACTGATGTACTTACCGATTTTTTCTATGGCCAGATGCGACTGGGGCAAATATTCGTCAGCCATCTGGAACATGAACATCATCTTTGGCCACACATCTTTTATAACTTCCACTCTGGCGTCTTTTAAAAGCGCTTCAAATTTTTCCACTTGTTTTAAAAGAATTTCTTTCTGGCCCATTTGAATGTAAACAGGTGGGAAGCCGACATATTTTTCCCACGAAGCCAAAAGTGGCGACACAAGAGGATTTTTTAAATTCATGGCGTAAGTGTAAAGGTCAACAGCCCTGTGCAAATCTTCACCTGACAAAACTTCATCATGAATTTTTTTACCGGCAATCAGCTCATTTTCAGAAGACAAATCCAGCCATGGCGAAAAAAGAATTAAAGTCTTTACAATGGCGCGATATTTTTCCGGCAAATTCAAAAGACAGGCAAGGGCAATACTTGCACCACTTGAGTCCGCTGCAAGAATAATCTGCGCATGATTTTCAGCATCATCCTTTGAAACTTTCAGGGAAAAATTATTTTTTTCCAGCTGCAGGGCAACTTCTTCTTCAGAATAAACCATTCTAAAAACAGTCTGCACATCTTCTATAGAAGCCGGGAAAGGATAAGTTGGAGGTAGTCTGAATTCCGGCAGCACCAGACGGCAGGAAGCAGCATTTGCTAAAGAAGCACAAAAAATTCTGTAGCTGTCCCGCGAACCACCAGCAAAAGAACCACCATGCACATAAATAATTATTCTTCTGGAAGAATAAACTTCCGGCATAAGAAAGTCGCACCTGACATTTCCATAAACCTTTTCCTGACATTCCACATGGTTTGGCAAAAAGGGATTTGCGAAAGTATCTTCCAGTTGAGCCCTGAAAGAATCCAGTTCTGCCTTTGGTTTTAAAATCAATTTTTGAATTTTATTTATAGCCGCTTTTCTGTCTCTTAATTTTCCCATAAATCAATTATACCAAATAAAAAAGCCTTTTGCTATAATCGACTAAAAGGACATATCTAAAATCCATGTGCCATCAGCCCTGTAACCTCTGTCAGTCAAAATGAAAAAAGGGCTGCCTTTTTAAGACAACCCTTTAAAATCCGCAAAACTAAATTGCAGAAAGCGCCTGTGTCAAATCCGCAATTAAATCATTTTTATCTTCCAGACCGCAGGACAGGCGGATAAGGCCAGCCGGAATGCCAGCCGCATCCAGCTGTTCATCAGTCATCTGGCGGTGGGTAGAAGTTGCCGGATTCAGGCAGCAAGTGCGGGCATCTGCCACATGAGTTTCAATAGCACAAATCTTTAAAGCCTTCATAAATTTTTCTGCAGCAGAACGGCCTCCCTTCAATTCAAAGGAAACAACACCACAGCCACCATTTGGCAGGTACTTTTGAGCAAGGGCATAATATTTATCAGACTTAAGGCCTGAATAATTTACCTTTAAAACCTTTTCCTGACCTTCAAGAAATTCTGCAACAGCCTGGGCATTTTCTACATGACGAGGCATTCTTACATGCAAAGATTCCAGCCCCAGATTTAAAATAAAAGCCTGTGTCGGAGCCTGTGAGCAGCCAAAATCCCTCATCAATTGGGCAGTTGCTTTTGTAATAAAGGCACATTCTTTTCCAAACTTCTGTGCATAAGTAATTCCGTGGTAACTTTCATCAGGACTTGTAAGACCAGGGAAAAGATCCTTGTGGGCCATCCAGTCAAAATTTCCCGCATCAACAATCGCTCCACCTACACAGGAACCATGGCCGTCCATATATTTTGTTGTAGAATGAGTTACAATGTCAGCCCCCCATTCAATAGGGCGGCAATTTATTGGAGTTGGAAAAGTGTTGTCCACAATAAGCGGCACTCCGTGACTGTGAGCCGCTTTTGCAAACTTTTCTATATCCAAAACAGTAAGGGCCGGATTTGCAATTGTTTCTCCAAAAACCGCACGTGTGTTTTCTTTAAAAGCTGCATTCAATTCTTCTTCGCTGGCATCCGGGCTGACAAAAGTTGCATCAATTCCCATTTTTTTCATTGTCACAGAAATCAAATTGAAAGTGCCTCCATAGATGGAAGAAGAAGCAACAATGTGGCTGCCACATTCACAAATGTTAAAGAGGGCAAAAAAATTCGCAGCCTGGCCAGAAGAAGTAAGCATTGCTGCCTTGCCGCCTTCAAGAGCCGCAATCTTTGCAGCAACAAAATCGTTTGTAGGATTTTGCAGTCTTGAATAAAAATAGCCGCTCTTTTCCAAATCAAAAAGAGCTCCCATTTCTTCGCTGGTGTCATACTTAAAAGTAGTTGACTGAACAATAGGAATCTGGCGTGGCTGACCATTTGCAGGAATGTAACCTGCCTGGATACATTTTGTGTTAATTGATTTTTCCATTTGAAACTCCTTTCAATTTTTTGTTTCCAAAAGTTCAACTTGCAAAGACAAACTTTTTTTTACGAAAGGATTTTATCACAAATAAAAAAGCATTTGAATAGAATTTTTCATTAAAAAATCCCTCACGGGCAAGTCTAAAAAAATCAAATCACAAAAAATCAAATCACAAAAAGAAAAAAGTCATGCCATACAAAATGACCAGAAATAAAATATTTAAAATGGAAAAAATTAAAATGTATTTTGCCCCGTTCGAATTTTCCAGTCCTGCATAAAATTTAAAACTGATTAAACTGGCCATGCTGGCAATCAAAGTGCCCAGGCCTCCAAGGTTGACCCCAACCGTCAGCTCTTTTAAATTCTGTGTAAAGCCGCTCAGCAAAATGGCAGCCGGCACATTACTTATAACTTGACTTGAAATTATGCCGCAAAGAATTTCCCGCTTTTGTAGAACCGAAGAAATAAAAAAAGAAATTTTCTGGCTGTGACTCAAGTTGCCGGTAAAAATAAAAAATCCCACAAAAGTCAAAAGCAAAATATAATCAACTTTTTTAAGCGCCTGCCTTTCTGCAAAAAAAATACAAACCAGAACAAGGGGCAAAGTGACGTAATAGGGAATAAAATTAAAGACAGTCAAAAGCGAAAGCAGGGCCAGAAGCGAAAACAAAAATAATTTTACTTTCAGAAATGGGACCGGTGTCTGGGACTGAGAGGCAAGTGTTTTCGAAAGCGATGTTTCTTTTGACGAAGCGGGGGATGTTTCCGAAAGACGTGCTTCTTTTGGCAAAGCGGGGGATGTTTCCGAAAGACGTGCTTCTTTTGGCGAAGCGGGGGATGTTTCCGAAAGACTTGCTTCTTTTGGCGAAGCAATACCTGTTCCCGAAACCGTCACCTCTCCCGTCAAACCGCTGCCTGTTTCCAAAACCGCCACCTCTCCCGTCAAAGCACAAACTCTCCTCCTTCTCAAAAATCCCCTGACAAAAAAAATACAAATGATCAAAAGAAAAAAACTGGCACACGAATAAGGCAGCATAATTTTTATAAAAGCCCAGACGTCGCACTTCATCAAATTAAAAAGATAAAGATTCTGGGGATTTCCAACAGGCGTCAGCATGCTGCCCAAATTTGCCGCCAGAGTCTGAAGAACAATCGTAATAAGAATCAAAGAGGACAGCCCGGCACTTTGCAAAACAGAAATTGTAAGCGGAACAAAAGTAATCAGGGCCACATCATTAGTAATAAACATGCTGAAAAAAAAGCACATGCAAACCAAAGCAAAAATCAAAAGCCATGACTTTTTCACACCGGAAATAATTTTCAAAGACAAAAATGTAAAAGCCCCGTTCAAAGAAAAAGCCTGCACTACCACCATCAGTGAAAACAAAATCGAAAGCGAACGAAAATCAATGGCCCCAAGAATTTCTCTTCCACTCGGTTTAAAAATAATTGTAGAAATCACCGCCAGCAAAAGCGCAACCACAAAAACAATTTGCTTCTTAAAAAAATCCTTCAGTTCCACAAAAAAATTTTTCATTTCCTGCCTTCCCAAACGCCAGGCCGCAGCCCAAGCCCCTCTAGATTATCCCAGCAAAAAAGAAAGGGCAAGTAAAACAAAAATCTTGAATTTTATTTTTCAGGGCGACTGCCGGCAAGCCGGCACCGGGCTTTCCGTGACTCCGGCATTCGCCTCCGAAGTCCGCAGCAGCACAAATTGTGCCGCCGCGGACTTTCGCTCCGGCTTTTGAAAAAGCCGTCGCGCTCACTACAATCCCTGTCGCAAAAAAATATTGCAAAAGTTAGCATCACTTATTTATTCACATTTTTTTAGAGGCTCCCTCAACATAATCTGACATATACATTGTTTTGTGTTCCATTGCGTTAATTTCAGCAGGGTCAAAATATGCACTCACCAGATTGTTCAAAACTTTAAGTTCCTTTTCCGAAAGATAATTTTTTCCAACTTTGATGTCTTTTTTAGTCGGAAAGTCCCCTTCAAAAGTTGTAAGCCCCATAAACTCTTTTTCCGAATCTGCACGGTTGTAAATTATTTCTGCGGCAGTATTTCCATGAACAGCATAATGAAAATTGTTTTGCACCATCTTGAAAAATGCAAACGGAAAGTCTGCCATCGTCTATCACTTCGCCAGGAACTTCATCTATCCGATTACGGATTGTGTAAACCGGCAATTCTAAGCAAAAAGGATCTCCTAAGCACAGAAAAATTACATATGAATCTTTTAAATCTTTGTAATCCTCGCCGGCCATCAAATTATCTACATCCATGACGCCCTGGTAGTAGCGAGCCCGCTTGGCTAAGTCAGTCAAATGCGATGTCTGAATTTCGATGTCAAATCAACGTCCACTTCCGTCTTTGACGTAAACGTCGAATCTTGCCCCCTTGCTCAAATAATCTGTCTTGCAGTCTTTTTGTGCAGATGACAGCTCTACTTTGTCAATTTGAATATCCAGCAGAAGTTCCAGAATTTCTTTTGTAACGTCCAAATTCTTTTCCACAAGACTCATTCTTTTCTTTTCAGGCATTTCACACCCCCATAACAAATAAAATAGTTTTGCTGGGGATTTTTTACCCGCTGAGCATCGTTTGTAAGGCCTGGCCTGTAATTAATTCGGGCAGTTTTCTTGTCTTACTGATTTGAAAGAACCACATCTTTATATTCCACAAAAATCTGGATACTGCAGTTGTTACCGTTTTCTCCGCTACTTCCCCGGCCGCTTTAAGCGGCCACGCGGAGCGTTGCTGCCCCGGTAAGAAACGGTGCAGTGGCGGACGCGACTACTTCGCTTGCTTGCCTTGCACTGCCCCTTTGAGCCCCTACCAATATAGGGTTACTGCGCGGAGCGAACCACGCGGAAGCCGTAGTCGCTGTTGCGGTAGTACGGGTTGTTGCCGAGACGGTAGGAAACGGTGGAGAGGCTGGCGTTGTTGCTCCAACTGCCGCCACGTCGCACACGGTAACTACCGGACGAAGGCCCAGTAACTGTAGCGGAGCTTATACTACTGCTAAACCAGTCCCAGCACCACTCCCATACGTTGCCGCTCATGTCGTATAAGCCGTAGCCGTTAGCTTTCTTTGTTTTTACTTCGTGTGTTTTACTGCTTGAATTGTTTGTATACCAGGCAACATCATCTATTGTGTCACTTC
>CAVJHV010000027.1:0-24213 GCA_963649315.1 Treponemataceae bacterium
GGTTTACGAAAGCAGTGCCGCTGTGTCAAACAGCCACTTGTTTACGAAACCAATGCCGCTGTGTCAAACAGCCACTTGTTTACGAAACCAATGCCGCTGTGTCAAACAGCCACTTGTTTACGAAACCAATGCCGCTGTGTCAAACAGCCACTTGTTTACGAAACCAATGCCGCTGTGTCAAACAGCCACTTGTTTACGAAACCAATGCCGCTGTGTCAAACAGCCACCCGTTTACGAAACAAGTGTCCCTGTGTCAAAGCGCTGGCGGTTTACGAAATCAATGTCGCTGTGTCAAACACACACCTGTTTACGAAACCGATATCCCCATGTCAAAGCGCCTCTCATCCACATCAGCTTTCCCCGGTCTTAAATTCCTTCAGCATGTTTTCCAGTTCATTCATGTTTCCGGTGTTAGCCTTGGAAATTTCATCAACTCTGGTTACCCGTTGCAAAATGTCGCTTGTTTCAGATTTTATTTTATTTAAACTTTCCTGAGTTTCTTCTACAAGAGCCTTCATATTTTTAGTTTCTTTTGTAACCAGATCCTGCTTTTGTGCCAGGTCAACGCAAAATCCATTTATCCTGTCTGCAGATATGGCAGTGTCTTCGCTCTTTGAATTGATTTGATTCATTTCGCTGTTAATGCCATCAATTTCTTTTGTGATTTCCTTGAGGGAATTAATTACTTCTTCCGTGCTGCCAGACACTTCTTCAAAAGACTCTTTTGCCCTTGCACTGGCTTCGTCTGCCTGGCTTACCGCTTCTACAATATTCTTTACAACTCCCGAAATGCGCCTTGCGTTTTCAGAAGTCTCTTCTGCCAGATTTCGAATTTCATCAGCAACAACCGCAAAACCAGAACCCGCTTCTCCGGCATGTGAAGCCTCAATAGCCGCATTCATTGAAAGCAGATTTGTTTGGTGGGCTACAGAATTAATAATCGTTACAACAGATTTTACTTCATCCAGCTGGGCCGTAACATCCTGCAGCAAAGAACTGGTAGCAGAAATTTTTTCGCCACCATTTTTCATAATGTCCTGCATTTTCTGGGTAGCAGCCGTTCTTTCCTGGGCAGTTTTATTTATCAGCCCCAAAGATTCAACTACATTGCCCAATGCCTTTTCCATTTCCTCCACGGATTTTGTCTGACTTGAATTATTTATTACAAGCGTTTCTACCTGCATGCCCATTTTTTCAAGAGCGTCTAAGGTATTTTTTACAGATTCCGCAATTTCATCAAATTCGCCTGCAATCTGACCAACATTCGCATCAATCTGGTAAGTAGACTCCGTTACCTGGCCGGACACTTCTTTTATTTCATTTCCAGAATCCGCAGCCAGAGCCGCACTGGATTTTACAGCCGCAAAAAAATCCTTCAATTGATTTTTCATATTGCTGATGTTTTGCATAAGGGTGCGCAATTCGTCACGACCTTCTTCCTTTATTTCAACAGTAAAATCTTTTTGTGCCAGGGAAGAAGAAAGCGATTGCAGTTTTTTGATTCTTAAAAGAATTTTTTGCGTAATGTAAGCAACTAAAAATGCGCTTATGGCAATGATGATAATGGAAAAAAGTATGTTAAAAATTTTATTTCTTTTTTCAAAACTTGTTTCGTTGTTGATTTTTGAAAGTGATTTATAATTTCTGGTGATTCCGTCCATTTCTTTGTCAAGTTCACAGGCGTATTCGTAAAGACTTTTTGCAGCTTTGTCTGTCAGGTACTTTTCATAAGATTTACGAATGCCATAATCCGCAATGGACTTTTGTAAACCGATAGACAGTTTTACATTCTGCATTTTTTCAAGAATTACACTTGAAGGAGCAAAGCGGGTCAGTAAAGCCTGCCACAAAGTATTCAAGTTTGAAAGTTTTTCCTGCAGTTCATTAGAAAAAGTTTTTTTTGTAGGACTGTTTAAAAGATAATTATAATTTTTTGTCAGACTTTTAACCTGATCCTGCCATTCGCGGTAGGCAACCTTTGGGTAGGAACCAGTAAAATCTATTTGCATCAAATACAAAAGAGCGTCACTCAATTCAGCCTGAGTTGTAACCTGGACTTTCTGGTATTCTTTCACCTTAGAAAGTTTGGAAGAATTTTTAAATGTTATCCCCACCAAAAGGAGAACAGCTACTGCATTGATTATTACAATGCAAGAAAACTTTGCCCTAAGATTCATATTAACCTCTTACAAAATTTTACTGCTCTCCTTGCAATACTTTATTGTAAACGGGATTTTTTAAGATTATTCCTGAGTCATCAGCGAAGTCAGTGATTCAGAAGATTCCTTTGTCTTGTGAGCCAGATCGCTAAGGTTTCTGGATTCATTTGCAAGCGATTTAGATTCACTGTAAATTTCACCGCTTGCCTTATCAACTTCAGAAGCCGCTTCAATCAACTTTTGCATATTTTGCATTACAATATCGGCAAAAGATGCCTGTTCGTCAACAGATTTTTGCATTTCTTTTGCAATTTCCGTCAAAGACCGGGATTCAGATGAAATCTCACGGCCCAAAGCCTGCTGCTCGCGGATGCTTTCGTAGGCTTGACCTACTTCTTTTGCAGACTGAATGGAATCCTTATTAATCTTTGCAAGTGAAGAATTAACCTTTGTAGAAAGTTCAACAGAATGTCCAATCTGGCTGATTACGCTCGTAATGATTTCACCAATTTTTACAGACCACTGGGAAGTTTGAGAAGCCAGCTGTTTAATTTCGCGGGCAATTACAGCAAAACCCTTACCAGTTTCACCGGCGTGGGCAGCTTCAATGGAAGCATTCATAGCCAGAAGATTTATCTGCTGGGCAAAATCATCAAGTGTTGTAACAACCCCAAGAATTTCTTTTGAAGAAGACTGAACCTTTTCCATCTCTGATAAAAGATTGTTCATGTCGTTGCTGGAAGTTTTTGTAATGCCTGAAAGTCCCTTCGTAAACTGAGCCGCCGTATTAATTCCGTCCCCCGCATTTTCCAAAACTGTAATAACTTCCTGAGTTTTTTCTGCAGTAGAAGCAATCAGTTTTGACTGGTCTTCAAAACGACTGGTCATTTCGGAAAGGAAAACAGACAAATTGTTAATAGCTTTTTCTGTTTCGTTTTGAGACTTATTCTGTGAATCCAAAGCGGAACGAATTTGAGTAACCTTGTCGATTGTCTGGTCCGCAGAATGAGTTACAGCATCAACTGAAACATTCAGGGAATTTGAAATAAGGCTTGCCGAATCCGCCACATCCTTTGCCTTTTCAAAAACCTGTGTCAGCTTGTCCTTTTGCTTTGAAGTTTCATCTGCCAGGTGAATAATTTCCTTTTGGTTAGAAGAAGCCTTTTGTGAAAGGGCAAC
This sequence comes from Treponemataceae bacterium, assembly GCA_963649315.1. Classification (GTDB taxonomy): domain Bacteria; phylum Spirochaetota; class Spirochaetia; order Treponematales; family Treponemataceae; genus Treponema_D. The sequence continues at coordinate 3,339 of CAVJHV010000027.1, forward strand.
ATAAATGGAAATATCAATCATAAAGAAAGCCATGCCCTGCAGCCAGACAAAAGGATTTTTTCCTATAACCTGGAAGATAATATCGTGGATGGCAAAAAGAGAACCTCCGACAAATCCCACCAGCATGGCCGTAGAACCAAAAAGCCTTTCTTTTGACGCTTTTGCAATAACAAAATAGCCGTAAATGATTACACCAAAAGTTGGTGCAAGTCCAACAAGGAAAAGCAGTTCTATAGCAGAGTTTTTTCCAAGGCAGGCCATGTAAGCAATAAAAATCAAAATGTCTATAGCAGTCATAATGATGCCCACTTTTTTGATTTCTTTTCTTTTGAAGAAAGAAGCTATGAAAAGGGCCATAAAACTCATTGACCAAGGCAGGCAGGCCCTGGTTAAAGCGCGGTGCAGATTATAATTTATTAAAACAATGTCAAATCCCAAATCATAGAAGTAGTAGCAGATAAACAAAAGACAGATGCCGTAATACAAAAAACACCTTTCTTTTGAAGAAACAAACTGGGTTATTACATAAATCAGCATAAACAGACAAATTGCCGCTAAAACAAGGAAAATGCGCAAATTAAAAATATTGTGGATTCTATTTTGGAAATAAGCCTGGTCCTGGTTGTCAAGGCTCATGGCAAATTCATCTGTGTCACTTTCGCAGGAATAAACCCTTAAAGCCAAAGTCACTTTATTGTCATGAATGCAATTTGAAGGAATAAGCACATCCGTTATTTCTTCAATGCGTATGTTCAGGTTTGGCGGCAGACTGCCCTTTGAACCAACATAAGTTCCGTCAGCATAAACGTCCGCAACAGCATTAGTCTTTGCAAAACCCAGGTAAACCTCTTCCCCCCTAAGTTGGGCCGGGATTTCTACAGTTTTTCTAATCCAGACATAATCACTTTCCACCTTTGAAAAATCAATTTTTGTAGAATCACCCAGGGACTGCCATGAAGCATCATTAAAATCCGCCTGGGCATACGAAGAATTATCCGAGTAAGAAATTTTCCAGCCAGAATCAATAGAAAAAGACTTTCGGTCATCAGAGCACGAAGCCAGAAGTGGCAAAATCAGGGCCACCAAAAGCGCATATTTCTTAATTTTAGGCATAACTTCCTCCAGAAAGTTTATTTTATCAGCTAAAACTTAGGCAAATTATAGCAGATTTTTTAAGTAAATGCTAAATTATTTTAACGATTTTTAACTTTTTTTACATTTTAAATATTTTTTTTAGGGCAGCGTTCTCTTTTTCCTTTTACCTCCCTTCCATGACTTACGGCACAGCCGACGGTGCTTCGCACTCTGCCTTCGGCAGCTCATTCCAGGGAGGGCTGCACACCTTCTTCATCGAAAAATCATCCACCAAAGAAGGCACGCCATATTTTCATTCCCTTTAAAAATTCATAAAATGCAAGTGCCGGCCATTAAGGTCAAATCCGGAGTAAAAATGAAAAAAAATGACTTAATTTTAGTAACAGACATGCAAAATGCTTACAAAAAAGGCGGTAAGTGGGAATGTCCCACAGCAGATCTTGCCGCAAAAAATATTTTAAAAATCCTCAAAGAAAAAGAAAATTTTTTTATTCAAAATAAAGAAAAAGAAATTCCCTTTACAAAGAAAAACATCATTTTTACCCGCTTCATTGCAAATAAAAAAGCAAAAGGCGTCTGGGCCGCCTACAATAAAAAATATGCAGATGTAAACAGTGACCCCTTTGCCAATGCCATGATGGAAGAATTTAAAGACTGCTTAAAAAAATACCCCCTCTACACAAAAGGAGTCTATTCTTCGTTGAAAATTCCACAAGTCCTTAAAGCATGTAAAAAATCATCCCGGACAGTAATCACCGGAGTAATTTCAGAATGCTGCGTTCTTTCTACCGTATTTGATTTAATTGACCATGGCATTTACGTCATCTACCTTACAGACGCCACCAGCGGCCTGGACAAAGCCAAAGAAGAAGGCACCCTTTTAATGCTCCAGGGCCTTTGCCCCTTACACTTAAAAATTATGACTGCCAAAGACTACCTTGAAGAAAATCAATAAAAGCCTGGCAGCCTCTTTCTATGTCGCAAAAAGTCCTTTCAAAATCGCCAGTATACCAGGGGTCTGCAATGTCACCGCCACCACAAAAATCAAGCAGTTTGCAAACCTTTTTCTGGCTGTCATTTTTTATAATCCGCAAAATGTTTTTTACATTATAATCTTCCATGCCCACAATAAAATCATAAAGACCGTAATCACTTTCTTCAATTCTGCAAGACTTGTGGCCGTAAGTGGGAATGCCCTTTTCTTCCAATTTAAGCAAAGCCTTTCTGTAAGGACCGTGACCTTCTTCTTCGTAAGAAGTTGCTTTTGAAAAAGCGCAAAAATCCTTTTCCAGCCCCCTTTCCTTTACCATAAAATTAAAAATAAATTCCGCCATCGGTGATCGGCAGATATTTCCCAAACAAACAAAAAGAATTTTTTTCATAGGATTTTTTTAGATGCCCTTTTATATTTTTTTTGAAGCATACCGTCTTTCGTTAAACTCCGGACAGTCTGTTTGTGAAGCGAAATGTACTTTTCTTAAAGAAAGCAGCCTCTAAAAATTGCAATTTTTAGAAGCTACTATGAAAATGCCCGGATGTGTTACCAGTGAATCTTAATTCCGCCGGAAAAAGCGTTGCCTTCAAGGCCCTGGTATTTGTAAATAAAGTACTTCCAGTCACCATAAAGTTCCCATCGGGAATTCAGCATAAAGCCCACTTCCAGAACGCTTGTCCAGAGATCTTCCTCGTCGTAGGCGTTTTCGTCCAGGGAGTGGAAGGCATTTCTCCATTCAATCATAAGAGGCTTAACAGGGTAACATCTTATTATGGAACCGATTGAGTAGCCATTTTGAACAGTACTGCTGTCAGAGAAAGGACTTGACAAGTGCTCCCACTGAATAAAGAAAGACCAGTCAAACCAGTTTGAATGAATAATGGAAATCTGTCCCCCCAGCCTTAAATTTGTAAAGTTAATGGCTATTTCTTCTGAAGTAAAAGGATCACTTGAGAACATAGAATATTCAAAAACAGGACCAAAGAATTTCCATATAAAACCTTCAAAGCGGAATTCTGTACCATACAGATTAGTCTGAAGTCCAGCGTTGCTGTCGTAGACAAAGAAGTTAAAAGCGCCTGCCTGCAATTCAAAGCGGTAATCCTTGTAAGAACTTTGGGATGTGGCAACAACCTGCTCCTGGCCGTTTTCGTCATAGTAGTAGTAAGTTTTACCAGCGGCATCTTCTTCTTCGTCCGTAAAACCCGGGAAGGTAAGATATTTGCCGTTAGCATAAGGGTAAGTGTCAAATTCAACGCAGCCGTTGCTTACAAACCAGCCCAGGAAAAATACATTCGCAAAAAGTTCAAACAGACCGCTGTCAGCAGAATAGTAAGGTCCTGCAGGAGGCTGTTCTGGCGGTCTTCTTTCCGGAGGCCTTTTGTTTTGCGCCAGAGACTGCCTGAAATCAAAAGAAGCTGTAAAAATGTCAGATGTAAAAGTATTTTCCTGTCTGGAAAGACCGGAAAAATCAATATTATTTATTTTTTCATTTGAACTTTGACTGTAGGATTTTGCAGATAAAGAAGAAAGAAGACCAGCGAATATTAATAGAAGAAAAAGAACTTTTCTGCTAAAACCATTTTGTGAAAAAAATACACAGTTTTTTTTCATAAAACCCTCCTCGCGGAAAGTGGGAAGGAGACTTAAGGTAAAAAATACCTTAAGCCTTTTCCCTATGTTTATCACTAAAAAAGGCGATCAACCTTATGGATAAAATAATACAACCAACTTTATTTTTTTGCAACTACAAACATTGTTATTGCATTTTGATCGTATTTTCTAAAATCATAACCGCCATAAACCTCTACACTTTTGAAACCAGTTTTCAGCAGAGTCTTTTTTATTTCCACTGCAGAATAAAGGCGCTGGACAAAAGTGTGGTCTGTCCTTTTTCCGTCTTTTTCCAAAAGAATCCAGTGGGACTTTAAACCTTCCCACAATCCTTCAACAGAAAAATCCGTCAAAACAGTAAGGTCATTCCTTTCAAACCATTCGCCTTCCGTAAAATATTTAACCGCAGTTTCCCGGCTGATGCACTCAAGAATAAAAGTTCCGCCATCTTTTAAAGAAGCAAAAATACTTTTTAAAATCTTTGTATCATCAGAAATCCTGTCGCAGTAACCAAAGGAATTGTAAACATTTATTGCCGCATCAAACTTTTTGTCGCATTTAAAAGACCGCATGTCGCAGTTTAAAAGATTCAGCTTTACGCCTTCATCTTCCGCAGAATCCCCTGCCGCATCTAAAAAAGCCTGGGTAATATCCACCGCCGTAACATTCATCCCCTGCAAAGCCAGTTCTACAGAAATGCGGCCTGGTCCCGAACACGCGTCCAGCACCCGCCCTCCCTTTTTCAGACCGGCAGCCTCTATTATGGCCAGGGCAATCCCTTTTGCTTCAGCCCAGTGCTGCCTGTCAAACATAACAGGCCCATACTTTATCCAGAAATCTTCATTTTCAAACCATTCTTTTTTTGCCATAGTTACCTCGGATTTTTTTGTGGGGGAGGGCAGTTTTTTAAAGGAACTTCAGCTTTTTCGAAAAGCGACCGCTTCTTTAAATCAGCCCAATCTTATTCGAAAAGCGGTGCGCTTCTTTAACCCAGCCCTATCTCAGTCGTAAAGCGGTGCGCTTCTTTAACCCAGCCCAATCTCATTCGAAAAGGCCATCTTCCCCGTCATCATCAATTTTTGCAAAATCGCATTTTTTTCCGTCGCAAACTGGGCACCGCCAGTCATCCCCAAAAGAATCAAAAAGAGTCCCCTCTTCAATGCCTTCCGTTCGCTCTCCTGCCGCCTCGTCATAAAGGTAACCGCAAACCTTACATTCAAATTTACTCATGACCTAATCTTAACGCATTTTTTATTTTTTTTCTAAAGGCAGCTTTTAAAAATTACAATTTTTAAAAGCAAGGTTAAAAGCATCCCCCCATTCCTTTAGAAAAAAAACATCCCCTCAAAGAAAAGTCCCACTGGTCACCGCCCTTCCGCCCTTCGCTCCCGCTCATCCTCCTTCACATGCGTTCAGTCGGACAAGGGGCTCCACGGCGGGCTATGCCGCTTTTTTTTTGCTGAAATGCAAGCAGCGGTGAAAATTTGAAATTCAGAAAATGACCTTACATCTGATTGCATGAAAGTCTTTAAAATGTGTATAATGCAGGGGCTATGGCAAATAAAGCTTTTACAGTCCTTGATCTTTTGGATTTAAATCTGAAAGGTTACAACGCATTGAACCTCCGCTGCATTGCAGGCCGTTCAGGACTTTCCAGAAAAATTTCTGTTCCTGACATTAACAGGCCTGGTCTGGCCTTGTCGGGCTTTTTTGATTCTTTTGCTTACCAGAGGGTTCAGCTTTTTGGCCGTGGTGAATACAACTATCTTTTAAAACTAAAAATCGAACAGACTCTGGAAAACATCAAAAAACTTTTCACTTATGAAATTCCTTGTGCTGTTTTTACCCACAATCTGGTGCCGGATGAACACTTTCTTCTTGAAGCAGAAAGTGGTGGCTGCCCTGTTTTAGTTACAGACCTTGAGTCAACAGATTTTTCTACAAGACTTTTACGTGTCCTTTCAAACATATTTGCTCCCAAAAAATCGATGCACGGTGTTTTGGTTGAAGTATACGGAGTCGGCATTCTTTTAACCGGCGATTCAGGTGTTGGTAAAAGCGAAACAGCCCTGGAATTAATAGAAAGAGGTCACCGCCTTGTTGCAGACGATCTTGTAGAAGTCCTTTGCGTAAACGGAAACACCCTTTTAGGCCAGGGTGCCAATAAACTCATTTCCCACCACATGGAAATCCGCGGTTTGGGCATAATCAATATTTCAGAATTGTACGGGGTTGGCGCCATTCGTGACCAGAAGCGCATTCAGCTGGTCGTAAAACTCGAAGCATGGAATCAGGAAAAAGTTTATGACCGTCTGGGAACGGAAACTCACACAACAGACCTTTTGGGGGTAAAAATTCCAATACTGGAAATTCCTGTAAGGCCGGGCCGTAACCTTCCAATCATCATAGAAGCGGCTGCCATGAACGAACGCCTTAAATCAATGGGCCATTATTCCGCTAGAGAATTTAATCAGAATATATTAAAATGGATAGAAACAGGGGAAGCACAGGCTGCTTACTACAGCAGTGAAGATTCTTACTGATTTTTTTAGACATTCAAAGTTGCTTTTAAAAATTACAGTTTTTATGGGCAGCTATAAAAATAAGGGGATTTTAAAGAAGGTTTTGAAATCCTTTAAGAAACTACAGAACAGGGGACTAAAGTGACCGAAAAATTGTTGACAGTTCGAAACCGCGCAGGCATTCACGCCCGCCCGGCAGCATTAATTGCTCAGACATCTAACAAATTTGTTTCAGAAATTACTCTGGAAAAGGACAGTGCTACAGTAAACGCAAAGTCCATTATGGGTGTAATTACAATGGCAGCAGGCTATAACACAACACTTACACTCAGGGCAGAAGGTTCTGACGAAAAGGAAGCTGTAGAAGCAATCTACAACCTTTTTGAGTCAAAATTTGAAGAAGAATAAGGACAACTCTAAAAATTGCAATTTTTAGAGTTTAAATAATTACTGGATTTTTTTACTGCAAGGCAAAACTTGTGAAAGAAATTTTTCCTTAAGGATTTTAAGATTTCTTTCCTGAAAGAGTGAGGTTTTACTAATGAAAGATCTTACGCAGCGCCAGAGGGAAGTTTTAAGCTTTATCTCTCAATACACAGAAGAAAATATCTGTCCTCCTACCGTCCGCGAAATAGGTGACCACTTTGGCATTTCTTTAAGGGCGGTTCAGGACCATATTGCGGCCCTTGAAAAAAAAGGTTTTATCACCATAACAAAAAAACGTTCAAGGTCAATCAGGTTAGTAACTTCCAAAGACAAAAAAATTCTTTCAGCTCCTACCCAGGAAAATCAAGTGCCACTTTTAAAAGCAGAAGATTTAATTCCAGGCGAATTATTTTCCGCTTCAAACCTGGAAGGCTATCAGGAAATTCCTTCAAATTTTTTAAGCCTCTCTGCCAAACCCTTTGCCTTTATTCAAAAGGACACAAGCATGGCAAGGGCTGGAATTTTAAAAGATGATATTTTGATTTTTTACCAGGCAGACTTTTCCCTGCCGTCAGAAAAAATTGAAGATGGCACTATTATTCTTGCAATAACGAATGGTAAAGTTTTAGTCAGGCGGTATTTTAAAGAACCATCAAGAATTCGACTGCAGCCGGAAGATGACGCTTTTCATCCCATTTATGTTCAGGAAATAAAGGTATTTGGAATTTTAAAGGGCTTAGTCCGCTTTTGGCCGGAAAATCAATAAATCGGGAAAAATATGGCAGAAGCACAGATATATCTTTTTACAGGACCGGAAGCCGGTGAAAAAAACGAAGCAATTTCTACAATAAAAGAAATGGCCAGAAAGGCAAACGGCAGCCTGGACGAATATTCCTACTACGCAAATGACGTTAGAGTCCTGGATGTAATTTCTCAAATGCAAAATGAAGGACTTTTTACTGCTGCTACTTTCATAACTCTCAGAAATGCCGAAGCCATAAAAGCAAAATCTGACATTGATTTGATTTCTGCCTGGGTAAAGGCCCAGACCGCAGCTGCTTCTTCGCCAAATACGCTGGTTTTGGTTTCTGATGAAAATTCCGTAGACAAAAGGCTTGAAAGCGCCGTTCCTTCAAATCACAAAAAAATCTTCTGGGAAATGTTTGAAACCCGCAAGGAAAGCTGGTTGCGCGATTATTTCAGGAAAAATGGTTTTTCCATAAAAGATGATGCTGTAGAACAAATCCTTGACATGGTAGAAAACAATACTGAAGCTTTAAAAAGTGAATGTTCAAAATTCTTTTACTGTTTTGAAAAAGGCCACAAAATTGAATGTCAGGATGTTGACAAAATCCTCAGCCACAACCGCGAAGAAAATGCCTTTACTCTTTTTGAAGCCATGACCGATTTCACAAAAAAAGCAAAAGACCGTTTTGCAGTCAGCCTTGAAATTTTACAGAAAATCCGCATGTCAAAAGAGTCAAATTCGGTTTCCCTTATTTCAGGACTTTTGTATTCATTCAGGCAGCTGCTTTTGTGGAAAGACTTGCAGAAAAAGGGCAAAACTTCAGAAAAGGACTTGAGGGCAGCCGGCTTTTCAAGCAAAAAAAGCCAGACCCGCTACGCTCAGGCCCAGAATATCTGGTCAGCAAATGCCATTTCTTCAATAATAGCAAACCTTAACGCCACAGACATGAAGATCCGCTCAGGAGGAAATCTTTTTGAAGACACTTACCTGGTTCTCCTTTTACATTCAATCATCATGAAAAACGGAGTCTGGAGTGAAGAGTACAAGGCTTAGTTTCAGGGCTCCCTTAAAAAAAATTATTCTAAATTCATGCTGTTAAGCAAAGTCTTTAAAGCTTTAATTTCTTCTGTTGTCAGCGTTAAACCTTTGCCCATCTTTTCGTGGTTTTCGTCCCAGGACCGGATGTCATATTTTGCCTGCCTGCCGTTCCATGAAACCAGGTTTAATTCTGTAGACCAGCCGCCGCGCCCCGTTGAAATAGTTCCAAAATTCTTTTCTATTTTGTATGAAAAATCGTCAGCCATAATGCCTCCTTTTTTTGATTATATTCTTACCGGTCCTAAAAGTCAAAAAACTTTGCCTTCCATCGCCTGCTTTACGAATGAAATACTGCTTTTACAAAAGCAGCCTAGCCGGCCCTGGAGCCATGCCGGAGGCAGTCCGAAGGACCGCGCGCAGCAAGTGGCACAAGGGCCGTTTGACAAAAGGCGGTATGCTTAAAAAAAATAAAAAAAAGTTTTCTATGGCAAAAAAAATCTGTATAATGAAAATATGAAGCACACTTTTAAAACGCATGGCACTTGTTCCCTGCAAATTACTTTTGACAAAGATGATGATGGAAAAATTCACAATGTGGAATTTGAAGGCGGCTGTAATGGCAACCTGAAGGCTCTTTCTAAACTGGTGGAAGGAATGGAGGCGCAGAAAATTTACGATGTTCTGCATGGTAACACATGCCGGTCCAGACCGACTTCATGCGCTGACCAGCTGGCCCAGGCTGTGATGGAAGAATAAAATCTTTGTTATCGGCTTAACCTGTTTTTTCTTTCCTTGTTTACTTAAGTGGATTTTATTATATTGAAATCTATAGTAGAAAAATAAAAACTTTGGTCGGATTTTTGCCTGTCTGCATTTTTGCATTTTGATTTCTTTTCATTTTGCTTTTTTTGCGCATGGTCTTTTCTGGCTTTAAGTTTTTAGCAGGAGAAAAAAATGATTGAAGTTGAGCACGTTTCCAGAAATTTTGGATCTTTTCGTGCAGTTGACGACATCAGTTTTTCCATCAAGACGGGAGAAATTGTTGGTCTTCTTGGTCCAAACGGTGCTGGAAAAACAACTACCATGCGAATGATATGCGGTTACCTGGAACCTTCCGCTGGCAGCATTAAAATTGACGACATGGATGTTTGCAATGAAAGTGTTAATTGTAAAAAGAAAATCGGTTACATGAGCGAATCTGCTCCTCTTTATGGGGATATGATTGTTGCTGACTACCTTGAATATGTTGCGAATGTTCAGGGGGTAAATCCTAAAGAAAGAATTCCTTACCTTACCAAGGTTTGTGGTCTTGAAGATCAAATGCATAAAAATATTTCCGATTTAAGCCGCGGTAACAGGCAGCGTGTTGGTTTGGCCCACGCTCTTATGGGGGATCCGGAAATCCTTATTTTGGATGAACCTACTTCCGGTTTAGACCCTATTCAGGTTGCGGAGGTTCGTGACTTGATTCGCGAAATTGGAAAAACAAGAACTGTAATTATTTCAACTCACATTTTGAGCGAAGTGGAAATGCTTTGTTCAAGAGTAATTATTATTTCGCGCGGAAAAATTGCAGCGGATTCTGATATAAATATTTTGCGCGAACAGCACCAGGGGGCAATGACTGTAAACCTTTGTGTCAAAGCTGAATCTGATGCTTTGGTGAAAGAGTCTCTTTCCGGCCTGGATGGAGTGACTGGCGTGAATGTCAGCGGGGAAGATGCTTTCTTTAACGTGCAGATGAATGTGACTAAAGAAGTGCGCCCTCAAATTTCAAAAATTCTTGTTAGCAAAAATATTGACCTTTATGAACTTTCTCTTAAAAAGAATTCTCTTGAAGATGTTTTCAAGGAACTTACTCTTAATGGTCAGGGGGCTGGAAAATGACAAAATCTAATACAAAAAAAAGCGCCTGGAAGGTAATTTTTAAACGCGAATTAAAGGCATATTTTACGAGTCCAATTCCTTACATTGTGATGGCACTTTTTCTGCTTGCTGCGGGATTTATTTTCTTTTCTACATTCTTTGCATACAACCGCGCAGAGTTAAGGTATTTTTTTGAGTGGCTGCCTCTTCTTTTCAGCATTTTTATTCCTGCTTTAACAATGAGGATTTTTTCTGAAGAAAAAAAGTCAGGCTCTTTTGAAACTCTGGTGACTTTGCCACTTTCTACTGGTGACATTGTTTTGGGTAAGTATCTGGCGGCTTTTGTGTCCAGCATTTACCTGCTTGTGCCTACATTGTTTTATGTCGTAGCATGCTGCATTTTTGGCAGTCCGGATTATGGTCCTGTTATTGGCGGCTATCTGGGAGCGATTTTGCTGCTTGCTTCTTTTACTGCAATTGGTACTTTTGCTTCTTCCGTAACTAAAAATCAAATTGTGGCATTTTTTATTTCTGCGGCAATTTGTCTTTTGCTTACAATTCTGGATTATTTTTCTCAATTGATTCCTGGCAGCATTTATTCTGTCATTTCATTTATTTCTGCCAGAAGTCATTTTATGTCTGTTTCCCGCGGCATTCTTGATTCCCGGGATTTGATTTACTTTCTTTCTGTGACTGCGCTTTTTATTGCACTTACAGTTAATGTTTTGAAAAATGAAAAGAGAGGCTAGGCTATGAAAAATAATTCTGCAAAAAAAGAAAATAAATTTACTGCATGGCTTAAGTCTTCAAGAAGTGATCTTTTGCTTTTTGTAATTCTTTTGCTTTTGATTAATCTTATTGCTTCAAGGGCTTTTTTTAGAATTGATTTAACTAAGCAGCGGTCATATTCTTTAAGTCAGGCCAGTAAGGAAGTTGTAAAGACAATTGAAGAACCTCTCAGCGTAAAAGTCTTCTTTACAAAAAATCTGCCTTCTCCATACGACAGTGTGGAACAGTACATAAGTGATATTCTTCTTGAATACAAAAATGCTTCTTCCAAAAATTTTTCTTATGAAATCTACAACATGGATAAAAAGGAAAATCAGGATCTTGCATACGACCTGGGACTTTACAAATCGCAGATTCAGGTTTTTAAAGACAACCAGGCTACGGCAGAGAAAGTTTACATGGGTCTTGCCATTACTTATGCGGATCAAATTGAAACTATAAATCCTATTACTTCTACAAGCGGGCTTGAATATACTCTTACTACAAAAATTTCAAGCATCATCAACAACACAAATATTCTTTCTGGCTTAAAGGAAAATTTAAAGCTTACCCTTTATAAGTCTTCTTCACTGGATCAGGCGGGAATCAGCGGTTACAGCGAAGTGGAAGATTATGTTGAAGAGGCTGTAGAAAAGGTAAATAAAAAGTTCCGCAATAAAATTGATTATGCTGTTAAAGATCCTTCTGCCCAGGAAGTTCTTGATTTGAACGAAAAATATGGAACTCAGCTTTTGACTTATCAGGATGAAGATAACAAAAGTTCTTACGCAACCATAGACATTGTTCTGGAATATGGTGACAAGTCACGCGTTGTGCCTGTTTCAATTTCGCAGACAATTTTCAGAACATGGATGGTGAGCGGTTTGGATAATCTGGAAGAGGATTTGGAAAATTACATCAAGCAGATTGTTTCAAAAACAACTTCTATTGCTTACATCACTAATCATGGCGAAATGTCTACGGATGACACAAGAAACATGAGCGCCGTAAATTTCGCCGGTCTTCTTACAGACTCATACACTCTTGAAGAAATCGATTTGCTTTCAAAAGACATTCCTTCTTATGTGGAAAGCATAATTATTAACGGACCAAAAAGTAAATTTACAGAAAAGGAACTTTACAAGATTGATCAATTCCTGATGAAGGGTGGAAATTTGATTCTTTTCCTGGATCCTTTTGAAGAAAAACAGGAAGATTCCTACTACTCTCAATATTCTGCTCCGACCTATTCTCCTTTGACAACAGGTCTTGAAGATATGCTGGAAAAGTACGGTCTTAAGTTGAACAAAAATTATGTTTACGATGACAGCTGCTATTCAGAAGTGAATGAACAGTATGGAAACTTAAAGTTCTATTATGCGCCTGCCCTGCAGAAACAGCAGTTGGCCAAAAACAATCCTATTACTGACAATTTAGGTTTTGTTCTTTTTGTCCAGACAGGTTCAATTGACACAAGTGACGTAAACCAGGACGAAGTTACTCTTACAACACTGGCTTCTTCTTCAGAAAAATCATGGACAGAAGAAAATGACATTTACTTAAGTCCTCTTATGATTTCAGAACCAGAAACTTTTACTGGTCCTCACAAACTGGCAGTTTTGCTTGAAGGAAAATTCCATTCTGCATTCGACAAGGCGCCTGTAGAAGAAAGCGGTGAAAGTGCAGACGGGGCTTCTTTGGAAAGTGACAGTTTAAATGAAAATGCAGGTACAGAAACTTCAATGTCTTTGAACAAGCATCTTTCTTACAGCAGGCAGCCTGGAAAAATTTTCCTGGCAGCTTCTTCTTACATTACCAGTCAGCAGCTTTTGGCAGAAAATTCAAAGGAACCAATTGCTTACTTCCTGCGTAACACTGTTGACTACATGACTGGCAACGCGGATCTTTGTTCAATGCGCACAAAGGGCTTGAGTCTGGCATCTCTTTCTATGCAAAAGGGACCTCTTGTTAATTTTGTAAAATATTTTAATGAAGTAGGGCTGGCTTTGCTTGTTGCCCTCGCAGGACTTTTTGTTTTCTTTGCAAGAAAGGCTCACAGAAATGCTATCCGCATCAAGTACCAGAAAAATCCTTCCGTAAAAGAAATTGAAAAAAAAGAAAAGTCTAAGGAAGAAGAATCTGAAAGTCAGGAGGAAAAATAAATGAATCAGGCAAATGCTACTAAATCAAAATCAAATAAAAATAAAAGAAAAATAATTCTCTGCATTTTGATTTTTATCTTTGCAGTCATTTATGCACTTCAGTTGATTTTTACAGGCAAGTCTAAAATTCAAACTTTGACTGTAAAGGAAGATGCTGACCAGCTTACAATCACTTCTTTTGACAAGGGAAAAATAAATCTTGTAAAGGAAGGTGACAGCTGGTACGTTGGCGAAAAAAAATATAAGGCAGACAAGGACACTGTTCAGCGCCTTTTGGACAGCCTTGTAAAAATGAAAATTGTAGGCAGCGTTTCTTCTTCGGCAGAAGGGGACGAAGATCGTTACGGTTTAAATGAAAGCCGGGCAATTCAAGTGGAACTTTTTTCTGAAGGCGAATTGCTACGTCAGGTAAAAATTGGAAAAGATACTGTGACTGGCGGTCAGTGCTACATTCAGCTGGATGGCAAAAATCAAGTTTACATTCTGGGCGAAGGACTGGACGGCCTTTTTACAAAAGACATTGCTGCTCTTCGTGACACAATGGTTTACGATTTTAGCGAAAGCGGAATCAGTCAGGTTGCTTTTGAAAAAGACGGTCAGTCTGTAACTTTCGAAAAGGATTTTGTAGCTTCCTCTTCTGAAGATGAAAGCGGAAATTCTTCTACAGGAACTGTATGGAATTTGATTTCTTCTTCAAGTCCTGTTGATGAAGAAAAGATTGACAGCGACAAAGTTGCAACATGGGCAAACGGACTTTCATTTTTAAGGGTAGCTTCATGGCTTGACGATTCTTATGCCCTTTCCCAGGAGGCACTTCCTTTTGCAAAAGTAAAAATCACGGCAGCAGACGGAAGCAAAACTGAACTTGCTGCCTACCAGACAAAAGCTGAAGAAGTAACTCTTGACCAGGATGGAAATGAAAGCACTAGTCCTGCTGAATACGTATTTAAATCATCAAGTCAGCCTTACTACTTTACTCTTTCGTCAAATGCCCAGACAAAAATTGCCAGGGATTTTTCGGATTTTGCTAAGGACTAAGGACTGTTTACGAATGGAATGAATGTTCGTCGAGGCGCGGATGTTTACGAAAGCGGTGGATGTCCTAAAACCGCAGCCCCTTACGTAACGCCGCAGTCCTTTTCCGGACCGCAGCCTCTTTCGTAACGCCGCAGTCCTTTTCCGGACCGCAGCCTCTTTCGTAAAGGGCAGCTCTTTACAAAAGTCTTTCTACGAATCCAAAAGCCAAAAGTCCAAAAAACGAAGGTTAACAAAATGAACAATGAACTGATTATAAGACAGGCCGCAGAAGATAACAAAAAAATACTTGCCGACCCAAACGAAATTTTAAATACCGCAATGGAATTCCAGCAGCTGCTCATGCTGTACGAAAGTGGCATAAAACAAATCACCACTAAGTTTGAAATTCTGGAAGATGAATTTGAAAGTAAGCATCAGCGAAACCCAATCAGCTCCATTTCTTCAAGAATAAAAGAACCCTTGAGCATAGCAAGCAAGCTGCAAAGAAAAGGCCTTCCCGTAACAATTGACAACATGGTCAACAAACTTTACGACATAGCCGGCATAAGAGTCACATGTCCTTTCATCAGCGACGTTTACCACGTAACGCAAATGCTTTTGGCCCAGGGTGACATTGAACTCATCGAAATGAAGGACTACATCAAAAATCCAAAAGAAAGCGGCTACCGTTCCCTGCACGTGATTGTAAAAGTGTCAGTTTATTTTTCAGACCAAAAGCGGGACATCCCTGTCGAAATCCAAATCCGCACTATCGCAATGGACTTCTGGGCCAGCCTTGAACACCAGCTGCACTACAAAAAAGATTACCCCATGCCTGCGGACATCAAGGAAGAACTGCGCTCCATTGCAGACAGCATCGAAGACAATGACATCCGCATGCAGACCCTGGCAAAAAACATACCAGGTTTTGTTGTCTATTCAGACGTAGGCCTTGTAAACAAAAATTAATTTTTTAAAGGTGGCTTAAAGCATACCGTCTTTTCTTCAACGGTCCTTCCGCCACTTGCTTACGCGCGGTCGGCTTCACTTTCGTTCAGCCGACTGCCTTCGGCATGGCTACAGGACCGGCTAGGCTGCTTTAAAATACACTTGCGCTTTTCCTAAAGCAGCCACCGGTTAAAAAAATCCTTTCATTAGAAATGGCAGATTTTCATTTCGCATTCGTGGTAAAGGGCAGAAGTCTTTTCTACAATTTCTTCTGGAATAGACTTAATGTCTTGAACCCCTGCCAGATTATTTTCTTTAAGCCAGTCACGGACAAACTGCTTGTCATAAGAAGCAGGACTCGTACCCACCTTGTAACTTTCCAAATTCCAAAAGCGGCTTGAATCCGGAGTAAGAACTTCATCACCTAAAACAAGGTCGCCCTTTTCGTCTAAACCAAATTCAAATTTTGTATCCGCAATGATAATTCCATTTTTATAAGCGTGGTCATAACATTTTTTGTAAAGGGCAATAGCCGTGTCTGCAATCTTCTGGCCCAAATCAGCGCCCAGATCATTTTTCATATAATCCAAAGTAACATTTATATCATGACCTTCCTTTGCCTTTGTCGAAGGAGTGCAGATGGGCTGGTCAAGTTTTTCAGCCTGCTGGTATTCCTTTTCAAAAGAGTGGCCCAAAAATGCTTCGCCCTTTTTGTAAGCTTCATACATTGAACCGAACATGTAACCGCGGACAATCACTTCATAAGGAATCATTTTTAACTTTTTTACAAGGATAGTTCTGCCTTCAAATTCCGGCTTTTGGAATTCAAGAGGCATGTCTTTCAGAGAAGACGAAATCATGTGATTTTTTACAATGTCCTTTGTGTAGTCAAACCAGAAATTCGAAAGGGCATTTAAAACCTTTCCCTTGTCAGTAATCATCGTTGGAAGAATTACGTCAAAAGCAGAAATGCGGTCAGTTGTAACAATAACCATTCTGCCGTCTTCAAGATCATAAACTTCACGAACTTTACCACTTATAATTTTCTTCATTTTAAAACTCCTGTAAAATGATTGGCGCCCCTAAAAAAAATCACTTTTTAGAAAGTCCCTTAAAAGATATTACTCATTTTGCGCCTTTACTGCAATTGCGGTAATCATCATTTTATGGCATACTCACTTTATGGAAAGTCGCAACATTTTTGAAAACATTTCATGTATCGATCACAGATACTCTTTGTCGGAAGCTGACGTTTTTGCCGGCCTGTCAAAATACATTTCAGAAGAAGCATCCGTTCGCTCACATGCAAAGTGCGAAGCTGCTTTAGTAAAGGCCCACTTAAAATTAAGAGGTCAGCTTACAGATGAACTTGCTGCCCAGCTTGACCATGTGGCAGAAAACATTGACCCTCAGGAAGTTTATGCTGAAGAAGAAAAAACAAAGCACAACATCCGCGCTCTTGTAAATGTAATGAAAACAAAAGTGGATTCAAAAATCGGTCCGCTCATTCACTTAGGCGCTACATCAGTTGATATTCTGGACACAGGACTCAGCTGTCGCATGAGGGATGTTACACATTTTGTAGTTCTTCCTGAATTAAAAAAACTGGAAAAAGCCCTCTGTCTTATTGCAGACCGCGAATCTTCAACACCACAAGTTGGCCGCACCCACGGACAGCACGCCGTTCCAATTACATTCGGCTGGGAAATTGCAGAATTTGTCAGTCGCCTGGGCAAATCTATTTTGCGCATTGAAGAACTTTCAAATCAACTGGTAGGAAAACTGGCAGGTCCTGTTGGAGCCTACAACGGCCCTTCAATGATTGTAAAAGATCCGGAAGAACTTGAAAGAACTTATGTAGAATTTTTAGACCTTAAGCCATCTGAATATTCAAACCAGTTGGTGGAACCAGAAAACGTTTTGCGCCTTTTGCTTGAAATGAATGTTGCATTTGGAATTATTGCAAACCTTGCAGATGATTTAAGAAATTTGCAGCGTTCAGAAATTGGTGAAGTTTTTGAATACTTTGCATCTACACAAGTTGGATCTTCGACCATGCCGCAAAAGCGCAACCCTTGGAATTCAGAACACGTAAAATCTTTGTGGAAAGCAATGTGCCCACGAGTAATTACTTTTTACATGGATCAAATTTCAGAACACCAGCGTGACCTTACAAACTCTGCATCTCAGCGCTTTATTGCAGATTATGTTGCAGGTTTTACAATGGCAGTTGCCAGAATGAATTCTGTTGTAAAAGGTCTGCAGGCAGACAAGGAAGGAATGGCCCGCAATCTGGAAAATGCCGGCGGCAAAGTAAAAGGCGGTGTTCTTGCAGAACCAGCTTACATCCTTTTGGGAGAAGCAGGCTACAACGACGGCCACGAAGTCATCCGCAAAATTACACTTGAAGCTGAAAGTTCGGGCAAGACCTTCTTTGAAGTCCTTAAAACTCACGAAAAAGAATTTAAAGACATCACTTCTCAACTGGAAAAACTGGGCATCAAAAATCCAGAAAACTTTTTTGAACATCCATCAAACTATTGCGGTTTAGCTGCAGTAAAATCAAAAAGACTTGCAGAAAAATATTCCAGACTTATGGATGAAATGAAGTTTTAGTTTTTATGTCACAGGCAAAAATTTATAGTGCAGCATTAATAGGCTGCGGACGAATAGGATATTCTCTAGGGCTGGACAAAAAAAGGGAACAGCCGGCCAGCCACACAATGGCTCTTAGCGAAAACCCCAGAGTCAATATAATCGCTGCCTGTGACACAGACCCTCTTGCTTTAAAAAACTGGCAGTCTGCAAATAAAAAAATACCGGTTTACAGAAATTCAGAAAATCTTTACGTGCGCCACAGACCAGACATCATTACGCTGGCAGTAAACGAAAGGGCCCATTTAAGCGAATGCCTTTCAGCCATAGTCGTAAAGCCCAGCCTGATCATCTTAGAAAAGCCTGTCGCCCTTACAGTAAAAGACGCCCTTACCATTTACAATTCTGCCGCCAGAAATAATGTTCCCATCTTAGTCAACCACGAACGCCGCTTTAGCGAAGACTACATCCTTGCAAAATCCTTTATGCAGGAAATAGGACCACTTGAAAGCATAAGGGCTTCCCTGCATTCCGGCATGACAGTTTATTCAAAAGAGCGTGACGCTTTGGGCCAGGGTAATTACAGTCTTTTGCACGACGGAAGCCATCTGGCAGACGCGATTTTGTTTTTTTTGGAAAAAGAAACTTCTTCTACCACAGTCACTTTGCCAGTTTACAAAAGCAATGCCACACGCGGTTTAGGTCTTTTGGGAATGGCAGAAAAAAGTTCAAGTGCCACAAAAGTTGTAAATTCCATTTTAAATAATCCTTCACTAAGCGCCATCAGCAAAGAAGAAAACGGGGACGTAAAACAGTTTACAGTCACCTACAAAAGCCCGGTTTGCCCTGACATCACCATGTCCATCTTTGGCCGGTCAAAATTCTTTTCCTTCGACATAGAAATCACCGGCAGCCAGGGCCGCATTTGCATAGGAAACGGATATTTAAAACTCTACAAAGCCCAGCCCTCTGACCTTTACACAGGATTTTCCTCATTAAAAAACCAAAGCCACATAAAGCTGCCCAAAAAAACGCTCTACTTTTCAAACATGGTGCAAAACGCAGTCGACTTCCTGGACCAAAAAGCCCCCCTGCGCTCCACCTTGCAAAACGGCATAAACGCCCTGGCCGTCCTTGAAGAAATCAAGGAACTTTTAAAATAATTTTTTTTATTTTTTTAAAGCATACCTGCTTTTGTTAAACGGCCCTTGCGCCACTTGCTGCGCGCGGTCCTTCGGACGGCCTTTGGCCTGGCTCCAGGGCCGGCTAGGCTACTTTTAAAAAGAAATGCTTTTCTCGTGAAATTTTTTTGTTTTTCTACTATATTTGAACAACAATATTTTTTTTGGAGAAAATTATGGACATGTCACAAATTGACAAACTTCCCACTGCGGAACGTTTTTCTAAAAGAGTAATTTTAAAAGTCAGTAAAATTGTCAAGGTAGAATCCCACCCAGGTGGCAGCATGCTTTACATTTTGACTTTAGACACAGGCGACAGTGAAGAAAGACAGATTGTTTCTTCCATTGTGCCCTTTTACACGGCAGAAGAACTTTTAAACAAAAACATTGTTTTGGTTTACAATTTAAAGCCTGCAAATTTCCGGGGCGTCAGAAGCAACGGCATGCTTTTGGCCGCAAGCGACCCGAATGTAACAGACAAAGAAACATGCGAAGTCATTTTTGCCCCCCAGTTTGAAAAAGGAACAATTCTTGAACCAGAAGGATTTGCTCCTCCCCAGGAAGACCTTTGCTACGTAAAGCCGGACACCTTTTTCCAGATGCCACTCTGTACAAAAGACGGCATTGTCTGCCTTGAAGACAAAAAAATCGGTGCTGACGGCAAATTTTTAACCGTAGAAGTCTACAAAGACGGCAGCGTAGGGTAAAAAATCCTCCGTCCCCTTTCAAAAACTTTGCTCTGCCCGCTGGAATTTCTTTTGGAACCGCACCTTTGATGTTAAAATCCGGGGCGTAAACACATTGCGTCAGCCACTGCTGACTTTCATGGACTATAAAAAACACTGGCAAAATTCTTCATGCTGTGCTAAACTGAAAAATATCTAAAAACTCAAAGCAAGCGCTTGACAAATGTGAGGCTTTTTGTTTTTAAATAATTTTTTTATGTGGAGAATAAAAATGAAAAAATTAATTACATCGGTTGTAAGTTTTTTTGCTGCGGCAACAATTTTTGCCCAGAGTGCCGCCTACACAGCATATCTTGCAAAGGCAAAAGAGTATGCAGGGCAAAAAAAGTGGTGCCATGCACTGGAATGTTACTATGACGCAATAGGTTGTGATGACGAAGCGGCTGTAAAAGAAGAAGCCTACAAAAGTTTTAAAGAACTTGAAAAGGCCATTCGGAGTGGCAACCCGGGCCTGGGCAAATTTAACGCCTTTACCCTGCATGACGAATGGAAAAATCTTTTGATTGACGCAGAACAAGTTGGTTCTTCTTTCAGCAAGTGGCAGCTGACCCTTGGCGATTTAGTCCAGGGAGATTTGGACTACACTAAAAGGACAGCCACTTATTCTTCAAAAATTTACTATACAAAAAGTGAGCGCTACATAAGCACTATTGGTATTGTTGCAGACGGCTATAAGAAGGCCTATAAAGATGACTGGTCAGCAGATTTGCCAAAAGACTGGCCAGCATATTCTGCAAGTTCAAAGAAGAATACTACTTACAATGTGGACGGGGCTTTGGTTTATGCTAAAAAGGAAAACTCATGGGAGGATAACTTCCTGTATATGAATGCCTTTGAGGGGGATATAAGTGATGACTCTCCGTATCTTTTTGATTACAAATTCAACATTGTAGATGAAAGCGGTAAAGAACTTGTAAAAGGTGTGCGCTGGCTTTTGGGACAAAGTGATAGTGTAACTTTTACTGGTGTAACCCCTGATGTTATGGACTTAATAGATAATGGCAAAGCCTTTATAAACCCAGTAGCAGCATATCTAGAATACGGCCAATATAATGAAGCTGATTATGATTCTAAAAACAAAAGAGCTTTTATAAAGAATTTCCCTGAAGTCCAGTTGCCAATGGAAAAGAATGTCTTTATTTGCTGGAATAATAA
>CAVJHV010000028.1:0-24001 GCA_963649315.1 Treponemataceae bacterium
GTAGTGGTTTGCCGCAGGCAAAGTGCAAAGCACCGAGGCGAATAGCCGAGCCACGGAAGGGCGGTTAACGTCATGCGGAATGCTTCAAAAAAAGAAAAAATTAAATGCACTTTTTCTGTTGTTGATTTTTATTGAATAAAGTAAAATCGAAAAACTATGACAAACGATGATATTAAAAATATGCTGCTTGACATTCAGGAGTCAGCCCTGGAATTTACTGTTACAATGACCGGCAAAGAAAGTAAAAGGGTAAACGGTCTTTACAAACCTGAGTCGCGGGAAATTCTTTTGCACAATAAAAATTTTAAAAGCGACAACGAAATGATTTACACGGCAATTCATGAATACACTCACCACTTGATTAACGAAGAAGACATTCAGGCCAACGGTGGCAGGCAGCCTCCGCACCAGGCAAAAAGTCACACAAATTATTTTTGGGCAAAGTTTCATTCGCTTCTGGATGTGGCAGAAAAAAAAGGCTACTACAAATTAGACATTTCTCTTTCGCCGGAACTTGATGCTTTAACAAAAGACATCCGCGAAAATTATATTATTCCAAACGGCCGCATTATGCAGGAACTGGGCAAGCGACTTATAAAGGCTCACCAGCTTTGCGAAGAATCAAACATCCGCTACGAAGATTACCTTGACCGCGTACTTCAAATTCCCCGCACTACGGCAAAAAATGCTTCTTCCGTTTCTGCCCTGCCTGATGAAGATACAAACCTAGGGTTTGACAACATGAAAATTCTTGCTTCTGCAAAAAAGCCTGACGAAAGGGCAAAGGCAAAAGAGGCTATTGAAAGCGGTAAAAGTCCTGACAGTGTGATTGCCATGATGAAGAAAAAAGCCAGCAGTCAGGATCCAAAAGAAAAACTTGAAAAAGAAAAAGCCCGCCTGCAAAAAACAATTAATGAATTAACTCAAAGGCTGGAATTTGTGGAGGAAAGTCTTGCGCAAATGTAATTTTGCTTTTAATGTTTCCGTTTTTTTTACATTGATTTTTAACTCTTTTTTTACATCCGCTTTTTTTGGGCAAAGCGGCCCTTCCGCACCAAGCGTTTCTTCTCCGTCCATGCCGACTGCCCCTTCTGCACCAGGCGTTTCTTCACCACAAATGCCGACTGTCACCACTCCTACAATCACAAATGGAATTTACACACCGGTGACGAATTCGAAAAGGGGTTCAACTTCTTCTGACGCAGAAAAAACTGGTGACCAGGAAAAAAGTGAATCTGTAACACAAACTTCTGCTGCTGCAGAAAATAAAAATCTTTCGTCTACACTCACCGCTTCTGACATTTCCACTTTGGACAGCATGGGGCTTTTAAAACAAGTTGTAAATTCTTTCAGCGGCAAGTCTGATTCTTCTTTAGATTCATCTTTGTATAAAATTTCTAACCTTTATTCTTCAGACAGCACTTCGCAGACAAATTTAAAATTGCAGCAGGTTCTGGCGGAACTTGAAAATTTAAAGGCGGAAAATAAATCTTTGCAAAAGCAGCTGGACAGTCTTAAAAAAAATAATTCTTATGGCGATGGTCAGGAATCTTCTTCCGCTTCTTCACAAACAAATGCTTCCGGGGAAAAGAAAAATGACGGTAATATGGAAAGCAGAAATCCTAAACAAAAGATTTTGCGTTTTAGCGTAAACAATTACAACATTCTTTCCACATGCAGGACTGTTTACATTTCTTCCACAAGCGACGATGGTTCCTTTCTTTTAACTGGTGACCGCATTTATTCAAGTAACAAAAAAAATCGCAAAGAAACTTTTTACATTTATTTTAAACCAAATGCAGCTTCCAGCGGCATTTCTTCTTACACGGTTGCATGTGCTGTCGGCCAGGATTATTTGAATGAATATTCATTTTTGTACCAGATGTCCCAGTGCGAAAATTTAACCGCTTACCGTACGGGAAACCTTGTTACCCTGCGCACAAATGACGAAGACTGGCAGCTGGAATTTTTACTTGATTTAGGAAATTGATTTCAGGATTCAGCACCAATGAGCAAAAGGAACCTTATTTTAAAGGCAAGTTTGAAAAGACAAAAGTCCTGACATGGAGCAAAATATGACAGAAAAATTAATTGAAGGAATAAAAAAACTGAATCTGGAATTTTCTCCAGACCAGACCGCCGCATTAGAAAGTTACATTCAAAGAGTTTTAGAATTTAATTTGTCCTACAATCTTATGAAAGCAGACTCTGCCGATGAACTTGCAGTGAATCACATTTTGGACAGTCTTGCCGCCCTGCCCCACATAAAAAATTTAATTCAGGAAATTTGTAAAAATAAAAATTGTCAGGAAAGTGACATTTTGATTGGGGATATTGGTTCCGGTGGAGGCTGTCCGGGTCTGCCTCTCGCCATTGCTTTACCCCAGGTAAATTTTGTTTTAGTTGAACGTATGGAAAAAAGATGTGTCTTTTTGCAAAGTGCAATCAATTCCATAAAAATAAAAAATGCAACCGTCAATTGCAGCCAGGCAAATCTTATCAAAAGCAAAACTTTTGACATTGAAGTTTTCAGAGCCTTCCACCCTTTTGACAAAGGAATTTCCCTCCTGCTTTTGAATATGTTAAAAGACGGCGGTTACCTTGCTGCCTACAAAGCGCGTTCAGAAAAAATTCAGGCGGAAATGGAAAGCGTAAAATCCATCATCCCACTGTACAAAAAAATTACGCTCACAGTTCCTTTTTTGGAAGACCATGAACGCAATCTTGTTGTTGTAAAAAAATAGATGTAATGAAAGGCTGGCTAAAAAGACACAAGTTTAACTGCAAAAACTAGCCGTTTATATTTTTAAGTAATTTTGTCAGCTCAGACTTTTCAATTAAATCCAGAGGGCGGCCTTCCGTATACTTTCGTGCTTCTTCCGTAAAAGTGCCAGCCGTTAAACAGTAGCCCTTGTCCGCCTTAATGTCCTGCAAGTGACCGTGAAAGTCCCTGACATAAAGTTCGCCCGTTGCACCATTCGTTCTAAAGAAGCGGAACAAATCTGTATTTTCCCACTTGTCTGTTTCAATTTCCGCAATGATATCTGTGTAAAGAGGACCAACATTTATATCCTGAATTTTTACATAAGACCCCTTGTACTTACTTGTAATAACTTTTCGGCAAAGGGCAACAAAATCACTTGTACCAGAAGTCAAATAAATCTGAAGATTTTTATTCGAACTCAATTCCTGGTAGCGGCTGATCAAAGAATTTACGTCTTTGTAATTTCCGTTTATCATCCTGATTTGCTTGAGCAAAAGTAAACCTTTTTGAATTTGACCAACCGAAAAATAAACAGCAGCCAGGCGATACTCAATTTCCAGCCGGACATCCGTGGGAGCATTTTCGTGCTTAAGACCAATTTCAAAATCCTGAATGGCCCCTTCCGTGTCACCAGCCTTTTCATGATACAGCCCGGCTTCCAGACAAGAGCGTGCCCCGTAAACAGGATCCGGCCTTAAGTGCATAAAAACTTTTATTGCCTTTTCGCTGGACCCTTGTTCATTCATAGCATCTGCCATGTCAAAAAGCGCCTCTTTGTTAGAAGGATTTTCATCCAGGGCCTTCTTAAAACAAGGCAGGCTTTCCTGGTAGTGATGCGCTTCATACAAAGCCCGGCCCAACAGAAAATAAACGCCTTCCGCCTCAGGTTTTGCAATAAGCGCTTTTTTAAAACAAGAAGCCGCCTTATCAAAAGATTTATTTTTATAAAGAGCCTGTCCCAGATAATAATTACATTCGAAATCGCGGGGATTAATCTTTTCAGCAAAAATCAAATATCCCAAAGCATCCTGCTGCTTATTGTTCATAAAACAACAAATGCCCGCCCTCTGGTTTGCCAAAAAAGCGTCCACCTGCATTCTTTCAACTGCAACCTTTGTCAGCTGAACATAAACAGGTTCCGCCTTTTCCCACAACTTATTGTTAAAGTAAACATTACCAACAGCCATTAAACCTTCAGGGTCTTTTGGATCTTTTGCCAGCCGTCTGTTTGCGTCACGGATAATCTGTGCCTGCTCCTTTTTGCTCACAATAGTACCGGCGCTTTTCGACAACTTAGCCGTAGCATTTTTCTTCCCTGCAGAAACGGCAACGAGAATAGTAATTACTACTAAAACAACAACAATTGCTATTACAATCGAAAAAAACATCTTCTCCAGGACCCCTTAGTTTTTATTTTTTATGCTTTCTAACCATCTCTTCTATTCTATCAAGAGCCGTCTTAATTTTATCTATAGCCGTAGCGTAGCAGCACCTTACATGACCTTCCCCGCCCAAGCCAAAAACGCTTCCTGGCACAACAGCCACATTATATTCTTTAAAAAGCTCAGTAGCAAATTCTTCACTTGTTAAACCGGTAGAAGAAATGTCCGGGAACATGTAAAAGGCGCCAGTCGGTTCAGGAACAGACAGCCCCATATCCGTAAAAGCCTTATACATAAGATTGCGCCTCTGCTGGTAACTGACGCGCATTCTTTCCACTTCAGACCAGCCGTTTTTTAAACCTTCCAGGGCAGCATACTGACTCATGATTGGAGCACAAATGGTATTGTACTGGTGCAGCTTAACAATTTGCGCCATCAGTTCTTCCGGAGCACAAATGTAACCAATTCTCCATCCTGTCATAGCAAAAGACTTTGAAAATCCATTTAAAATAATTGAATAATCCTTCATGCCGGGGAAAGAACCAATTGACGTATGCTTAGCATCTTCATAAACCAGTTCACAATATATTTCATCAGAAATAACCCAAATCTGGTGCTTCTTTACAACTTCCGCAATCTTTGCCAGTTCTTCTTTTGGAATCATAGTACCAGTCGGATTGTTTGGAGAACAAATCATCAAAGCCTTTGTCTTTGGAGTGATTGCAGCTTCAATCTGTTCAGCAGTAGGATAAAAACCGTTTTTCGAAGAATCAATTTCAATCGGCCTAGCACCTGTCAGCATTGCAAGAGGCGTATAGTTTACGTAACAAGGCTGGCTTACAAGAATTTCATCTCCCGGATTCAAGATGGCTCTCAGAGCAGCGTCAACTCCTTCAGAAGCACCAACGGTCACAAGAATTTCCTTGTTAGGTTTGTAGTACATTCCGTAACGTTCCATGTACTTTGCAATTTCTTCGCGCAGTTCCAAAAGACCCCAGTTACTGGTGTAGCTGGTGTGGCCCTTTTCAATGTGATAAAAAGCCTCTTCCCTCATAATCCAGGGAGTAGGAAAATCCGGCTCACCGACAGACAAAGAAATTACATCATCATGCCCAATCAGCATCTCAAAAAATTTACGAATTCCGCTAGGTGGTGTTGCCATCATAGCTTTACTAAATTTATCTTCACGTGTATTCATTTTATTTTATTCTCCAAACTAAGCAGTAACGCCTTCCCGGCTGTCAGAATTTTCTTCTACATAAACAATATCATTTTCCTTATAAGTCTTAAGGAAGAAGTGAGTCTTTGTAGAACGGACACCTTCAAGCGTAGAAAGTTTTCTTGCAACAAAAAAAGCAACTTCCTGTAAACTTTCACCTTCAATCACAACTTTCAAATCATAACCGCCACTCATCAAATAAAGAGACTTCACTTGAGGAAAGCGGTAAATGCGGTCCGCAATACCATCAAAACCATGTTCCCTCTGCGGCTGAACCTGAATTTCAATTTCCGCCCTCACTTTCGCGGATTTTGAAGGATCCTTTTCCGGGTTAACAATCGCGGCATACTTCATAATCACACCATCGTTTTCAAGCTTTTGAATAATCGCTTCTACCTGGTCAGGTGTCTTTTTTGTCATAGCAGAAATGTCCTGTGTTGAAAGACGGGCATTGTCCCTAAGCAAATTTAAAATTTCTTCAGTAGCGTCCATATCGTTTCCCCCAATAAAAATTTCCTTATAGATTAAATTATTTTCGGCAAAAAAACAATAAAACATAAAAAAAGCTGCAAAGTGATTTTTCTATGTTTTTGAAGCATACCGCATGACGTTAACCGCCCTTCCGTGGCTCGGCTATTCGCCTCGGTGCTTCGCACTTTGCCTGCGGCAAACCACTACAGGGCGGGCTAGGCGCATTTTGAAAAGAAGTGCTGCTTTCGTAAAGCATGTCCACAAAAAACAAAAGCGGAAATCCCCAAAAGAATTTCCGCCCTTCAAAAAGAAAAGATTTTATTTCTTAATTTTTTCCCTGTCTTCCTTTCCTTCAACAGTAAAACCATTTACCAGAGTAGCAAGAGTCTGTACACTCACATTATTTATTTCAGAAGACTTTTTCGTTTCATTTATAGAATCCGTAATTTCAGCAGCGTTAACCGAAACAATGTTCATTATTGTGTTAAAGTTGTCAATTTCAATTTCCATCTTTGACATGTTTTTCTTAACAGCATCATTGTTTTCAGAAATTGTATTTGCACCAGATTTTACGTTTTCAGTTGTTTCAGTCATCAGCTTAACCGCACCAAGCACCTGTTCAGAACCAGCAGCCTGTTCGTCCATAGCCTGCTTTATTACTTCTTCCTGACTGTTTACGGAATCCGTTAACTGGTAAATTGTATTAAAGGTGTCGTTTGCAGTTTTTGTTGCTTCAGTAATTTCCTTAATTGAATCCTGCAGCTTTTCCAGATTGTCAGAAATAGCCTTACCCTGTTTGTTGGAATCCTCTGCCAGTTTACGAATTTCGTTTGCAACAACTGCAAAACCCTTTCCCGCTTCACCTGCATGGGCAGCCTCAATAGCCGCATTCATAGCCAGAAGGTTTGTCTGTTCCGCAATATTTTGAATTACGCTTGAAGCTTCCAGCAGCCCCGCCGAATCCGTAAGAATTTTTTCTGACGCCTGCACAGAAGAGGCAATATTTGCCTTTCCTTCGTTAGCCGCAGAAGCCAGCTTTCCAACCGTCTGCGAATTTTTATCCAGAATGTTTGTAATGGAACGAATGTTTGCAACCATTTCTTCAATCGCTGCAGAAGATTCTTCCACCGCAGACGCCTGCGAAGAAATATTCGAATTAAGACCAGCAATTGTTTCAGACATCACCTTGCTGCTTTCACTGATTTTTACAAAAGCCTCTGTTTCTGTAGAAACGCTGATGCTCATTGTATCAATACTGTTCACAATTTGATTTACGGAATTAAAACTGGAAGCAGTCTGCACAGCCAGTTCTCGCGCCATAGCATGAGAAGTCATTGCTGATTTTTGAATATCCGTAATCACTTTACGTGTTGTGTTTACAAAAGAATTTATGCTCTTTGCCATTCCGCCAAATTCATCGCGGGAAACAACACCCTCTACATTCCTTGTATAATCATTTTTGTACAGCTTGTGCAAAATATGATTTATCTTCCTCATGTTGTAGCCAATGTGGTGGTAAAGGCGGTACATAGTCAGCGAAGTTAAAAAAGTACAGAAAAGAAATATTGGCAAAAGTCTCCTGAAAATCCATCTGTACCAGTCGTCAATTCTTCCATTTTGACCAATAAAAGCTGCCATAATTACAAAAATAAACCCAATAAAAGAAAAGTCTGTAATTACAACACTCTTTGGAACCACCCCAAAGAAAACCCTGTGTTCAATATCGAATGGCAGGAAGGCAGTAGCCTTGTCAAACATGTCCAGAAAAACAACATACATTGTAGCTGAAATCATACAGCCGGAACCAAACATCATCATCATGAAGGCAAAAAAGCTTAACGTAAGTTCACTGCCTGAATGTTTGTAAATCAAATAAAAATCCGGAATAAGAACCGCAATAGAAATAACTTCAAGAGGCAAAACAAAAAGTATAATGCGCTTGTAGGAACCTTCTGCCTTTTTTAAACTTTCCTCACTACCATCATAACTGCGGATATTTTTAATATTGAAGGCAAAAAAGCAAAGCACAAGAAAATATTTTACGAATCCCGTCAAATAATAAAAACCGTTATGCAAAAAAGCCAAGCTTTCTTTTACTGACATCAGCTGAGAGGCAAAGATTAAAAACCAAAGGGTCGTATCACTTGCCACAAAAATAGCAAAATAGAAGGCACCCAGTTGTCTTACTTTTTTAGAAGAAATATTGCTTTCCATTTTTCCATCCTCCCAAAATTACGCAACCAAATTTCCTTGAGCTGAATAAAGCTTTCCACG
The DNA here is from genome assembly GCA_963649315.1 of Treponemataceae bacterium. GTDB lineage: Bacteria > Spirochaetota > Spirochaetia > Treponematales > Treponemataceae > Treponema_D. Next base: position 8,111 of record CAVJHV010000028.1, read on the forward strand.
CACAATTCATTTTCCCTTCATTCAATTATAAAGGGTAATTTTTGAAAATGAAATAAATTTAAGGAACTTTTTTTTGGAATCCTTTTTAAAATTCTATAATTTTATACAATCACGCCTTTCGTTGAAGGAATTTCCCCGTTACGGCGTTCATCAATTTCTACAGCCTGCCTGAAAGCCCTTGCCGCAGCCTTAAAAAGACCTTCCATCTTGTGGTGATCACTTCTGCCACGAATTGTGTCCATGTGAATATTGCATTTAGCAGCACCTGCAAAACCCTGCCAGAAATCCTCAAAACAGTCCGTCTGAAAACTAGACTGTTTACCTTCCGCAGAAATTGACACCAAAGGAATTCCAGAAAGCTGGGCATTACAAACACAAAATCCTCTTCCGCCAAAATCAACACTCACCTGGCAAAGACTTTCATCCATAGGGTAAATAAAAAATCCAGCCCTATAAATTCCGGCACAGTCACCCAAAGCTTTTTCAAATGCCTGACCCAAAGCAATGCCTGTATCTTCAATCAAGTGATGCTGATCCACTTCCAGATCACCGCTTATTTGGCCGGACAAGTCAAACATACCGTGTTTACAAAAAGCACTCAGCATGTGGTTAAAAAAACCAATCGGATTTTTTAAATCACACTTGCCGCTTCCATCAAGATTTAAAGTCAAATTTATCTGCGTTTCTTTTGTATTGCGAACAACTGTTGCTTTTCTCATCTTTTCCACCTTAAGAATTCATAATTTCAGGCAAAAGTTCAAAATCAAATGTATGAAACTTTTTCGGCAAGTTCCATGCGCTTAAAATGATTTCCCAAAGGACCTGCCCCTTCAGATGCAAAACCCAAATCAAGGAACATCAGAACCCTTTCATTTTCGGCAAGATTAAAAATCTCTTCAGCCTTTTCCGGATTAAAATTATTTATCCAGCAGTTATCCACACCGGCATTTGTTGCAGCAAGCATTAAATGTGTTGCCACAATAGTTGCATCTTCCACACCAGAATCACGTTTTGAATCCGGGTAAGTAAAAGTATTTTTTTGATCGAATGTCACCATCAAAACAGTTGGCGCCCCATAGCGGCAGGGAGTAAGACTGTCCACCTTTTTCAGTCCTTCATCAGACTGGATCACATAAACGTAGTACTCCTGCAGATTTTTCGCAGTCGGAGCCAGACGCCCAGCGGCCAAAATTGAAGACAGTTCTTCCTTTGAAAGAACTTTATCACTGTATTTTTTACAGGAATATCTTTTTTCAATCAGTTCACTGTATTCCATTCCAAATCCTCCTAAAAAAATCCGCGCCAGTGGCAAAAGCCTTTACAAAACAATCGTTGCTGTAACAGGAAGGTAAATCTTAAATTTATAATCCATAAAATCAACAGGCAGATCAATTGCAAAATCAATCTGGGCTGGACCGTATGTTGCAGTTGCCCCCAGCTTAATCTCTATAGAAGGATCCACTGTTAAAACATTGTAGGCATCCAGATAAATGTATGGAGCAAGATGATCATCTATTGTGTAAGAAAGGTTCATTTCTCCGCCAATAAGAAAATCCGTCTTATACTGGTAAAGGGTATTCAACTTAAAGGTCCAGGCATCCATAAAGAACTGACCGCCCACCTGACCATCCAGGCGCTGGAACTTCAAACTGCCGCCGTCTTCATCAAAAGTTACAGCCGTATCAAAATAAACACCTGTTTGATTGTAAGGCATAAAGTTCACCGCAAGACCAAAAGCCAAATCACTCAAAGCAGAAGCGTCAAATCCATGCGCACCCACACTTACATTTTTACCCGCAAAGAACTGGAAAGAACCAATGTCATAATTAAATTCCATGTCCACCCAGGATTTACCAATCACATCCAGACCAGTATTTGACAAATCCATCCAATAAGCGGCCTTTCCACCTTCCATAGCAAAAGTAAGTTTTAAGAAACTAAAAGTTAAATCAAGGCCATATCCGTAACCTTCAGCCAGAACCGTAGGCTGCCAGTCACCAAAATGAGGGAAAGCGATTGACTGTTCATCCAGGCAGCCAAAAGAAAATTTCAAAAATCCCACAGGCGAAATCCAGATTCTGTATTTTGAAGGAAAAACTATTTTCTCCCAGGACCAGATTTCCACTCCACCATATTCATCAATAGTCGTCGTAAGATGGTAGAAATAATTATTTTTATCTTCAGGGCTCCAGTCATTCAATTTTACAAGACCCCAGCCGCTTTCGTCGTAGTCAAAAACGGAACCTGACAGTTTCATCATTACGCTGACATCAAAATCAAATGAATCCAAGTCCCTTGCACTGCTTACATTTTTTTCTTCAACAGCTTTTGCCTCTGCCAGTTCAGAAGAAACCACTTCCTTTTTCTTATCTTCTGATTTTAAACTTTTACTTGATTTTGACTTCTTTTTTGCCGCAGCCTTGCTTCCGTCATAAGCGCAAATTCTAAATCCCAGATTATTATATTTTTTGTATGCCTGAGTTCCAGTAACTTTTTCGTCACCCACAGAACAGTAAAGCGTAGAAGAACTCCATGACCCACCCTGATAAAAAGCATATCCATTCGAATTAGTCCAAGTCCATTCCCAAACATTTCCGCTCATATCGTAAAGACCATAGGCATTAGCCTTTTTTGAAGCAACAGTGTGTGTTTTTCTATTAGAATTTTCTACAGACCATGCCACGTCATCAGCATTTTTACTGCCGGAATAAGTAAAATTTTTACCAGCCAAAGCCGCAAGGTGCCATTCATCATTTGAAGGCAGACGGTAACCATCCGAAGTAGCCAGTTGAATTATAATTCCATCAACTGCATCCCCAGTGTGAGGAGCATACCCCCATTCCGCAGTATTTGTTGTCCCGTTCAAAGAATAAACAGGCGTCAAACCTTCCAGCACAGAAAGCCTGTTGCAAAAAACAATTGCATCGTACCAGCTAATATTTTCAACCGGCAGCTTATTCCCTTCAAACTCGCTGGGATTTTGCCCCATTACATAAAGATACAAATCCTGCGTTACTTCCGTTTTGCCCATTTTGATCTGGGCCCCTGGAATTGCCATAAATTTATATTCACATTCCTTTGTCTGGGCAAAAAAAATTCCTGCTGACAAAAAGGCAGTCAAAAGAAAGAAAATTTTTTTATTCATAAGCATCTCCTGTTTTTTTTAAGAAATTTATCCGGCACTTTATCTTGATTCTTTCAGACAAAAAATCAAATCATCAAAATCAAATTAAAACTTTTCTTAAACCGTATTCAACAATATCCGTTGCCCCAAGATTATGCAGCAAAGGCAAAAGTGTAGGCACTTCGCTTTTTTTAACCGCAATCTTTACCGCAAAACCATTTCCCCCAAACAAGGAAGAAACAGTCGGACTCTTCATAGCCGGGATGCCCTTAATCAAAGCATCAAATTTTTCTTCAGAAACATTCATTTCCAGCATAACCCTTTCGCGGGCAGCAAGAACTGTTTCAAAAAGCATCTTAAGTTCCATAATTTTCTGCTTTTTTTCCGGATCCTTAAGAGCCTCTTTTGAAGCATACATTCTTGTAGAAGATTCCATCAGCGTATCCACAATCTTCAGACGGTTAGCCTTAAGTGAAGAACCAGTTGATGTATTATCAATAAGAATCTGTGCCAGGGCACCAGAAGTATCCTGCACAAAACCTTCGCTTGTTCCCCAGGTACGGAAAATGGAACCATCAATCTTTTTTTCATCAATCCACTTCTGGCTCAAAGACTGATACTCAGTAGCAATAGTCACATGCTTTTTTAAAAGATCGTCATAATCCACAGTTTCTGGAATTGCAGCCACAATGCGCACAGGGTCAAAACCCAAATCCATAATTTCTTCAACTTGATTTTCTACGCCATTTTCATAGACCCAGTCTTTTCCGCTAAAGCCCACATCCGCCTTATTCACAGCAAGAAGGGCACTTGTAATTTGTGGCTTAACCACTTGAAAAGCCAGATCCTTTTGATTTGTCACAGGAAAATATGTTCTGTCAGGCAAATAAAGTGAAATTCCAACATCGCTTAAAAGAGAATAAACCGATTCGTAAATGCGTCCCTTGGCCAATAAAATCTTTAATTTTTCCATACTCTCTAATTTTACAAAATTGCATGTCATTTGAAAAGGTTTTCATTTCTTTTTTTGAAGCATTCCGCATGACGTTAACCGCCCTTCCGCCACTTGCTAACGCGCGGTCACTCCACTTCGTTCCGTGACTGCCTTCGGCATGGCTGCACGGCGGGCTAAGCGCCTTTTAAATAGAGATACTTTTTTCGTAAAGCAGTTGCTCTTGGCTTTGCAGGCCAGTTTTTTTGAATAGAAAAGTTTTTCCCTAAAGTGGACCGTGGGCCTTGGCCTGCAAAATGTCTTCTATAATTTCCTTGTCCAGTTGCTTCTTCAGTTGAGGGCTCGGGCGGCCAGTGTAAAATCCCTGTATCAAATCAACACCCAGGCGAACAACCGCATCCATTTCTTCCTTAGTTTCAACACCTTCTGCCAAAACACGCATGTTGTTTATGTGGGCAAATTCAACAGTGTTTTTAACAAACATCTGCTTGTTTGTATTTTTGTGAATTTCCGTAATCAAGTAACGGTCAATCTTTACATACTGAGGCTTGTAGCGCAAAAGATTCACAATATTTGAATGGCCGGTTCCGTAATCATCCAAAGCAACAGGCACATCAAAAGACGTTCCCCCAATCGTCCTGATTCGCATGAGTTCATCGTCAGTCAAAGAATCCTGTTCAGTTATTTCAACAACCATGGCTCCCATTATTCCGCCATACCTGTTTGAAAAATTCTTCTGGTCTTCTTTCGTAAGGAAAAAGCCGGGAATTGAATTTATAAAAATCTTTACGCCGTTAAATTCATTTTTTCTGGACAAATACTGTTCCATAACATTAAACATTGTCGCCTTTTCAATGTCATAAGTACGGTCAGTCTGTTTAGCATAGTTCAAAACCTGTTCCGGACTCATACCAATTTCCGATGGCGTACGCATAAGTGCTTCGTAGGCATAAACACTCTGCGTGCAAACTTCAAAAATCGGCTGATAATAGTAAACAAACATATTTTTATCAACCAATTCTATCAGCTGCTTCCTTGCGCTTTCGTCCTGCTTTTGCGTAGTCTTATTTTTGCCTTTGCTTATTGAATGGATTTTGTTTTTATAAAGTTCCGCAATTGCAAAACGAACATAACTATTTAAATCCGCAGTCCAGCCCGGATTCACAACCGTACAGCCACAGTTTACTTCAAGGTAGTACCCCTTTTCGTTCGAAGAATTAACTCCGTCCATACAGTTAAAAAATATTTTTACCGCTTCGTTAATAATCGTACCCAGATTACCATTGGTGCTCACCCAGTTAAAAACAATAAACTGACTGTCAGAAATCTTTCCAATATAACCATTTCTTGTGTTAGCAATCTTAAGAGCTTCCGCCACAGCATTTAAACATTTATTAATTTCTTCAACACCAAAACTATCCTGCAAAAATTTATAATCCGGCAAATCATAAATAGAAACAGACATCAACTTGTCAGTATTAGTCTTTGCAAAATTATTAAACCACCTTGTCACACCCATATAGTTAGGCAGACCCGTAAAGGAATCAATAAATTTACTGTTTTGTATGCTTTCCTTAAAATGAGTCTTGCGCATTTTGTTTACAGTTCCATTAAGCACAAGATTTATCACTTTAGAAAGACAAACATTCTTATAAACTTCAGAAGTAATATTATTAACCTTAACAGAATAAAGACCTATAAATTCCCCGTCCATAGAAATGTCGCTTATAACATACATTGTGCCGCTGTCATTCAGCCAGTCATCCCAGTCAGGAACCATATCTTTTGTAGCATAATCGCAGGAATTACCATCCTTGTAAGTTTTATCACCTGTTGCGTAAATTAAAAGCTTGTCTGTTAAAATATGGCGCTTTGCTTCATCTGAAGTTCCCATGGAAAAAGAAATAAAATCATCTCTCAAAGAAATATAAGCACCCTGGAACAATTCATCTTCCAGCATAATCTGCATTTCGTTATCCAAAGCCATGTTTACGCTGTTTGTCATAGCATCGGCCCAAACAAAAGTCTTAGACTCAAAATCCTCAGTATCACTTATAAAATCAAAAAGCAACTGGCACCTCTCCCGGTAATCAATCTGCAGGCAGTCATCACAACCGCAGCTTTCAGAAAGTACCAGTTTGTACCTTTCCGTAAAAATCATTTTTTCAAACTGTCTGTTAAACTCATACTTAATATTGTCCAGACAAGTCTTTGCCAGACCTTCAACATCCTCTTCACAGGTAGTAAGACGCGGTGAATTGTAGCGGGACTTTCTAACTCCATCAAAACCCGTAACAATCACATCTTTCGGAACCTTTACACCCATTTTTTCAAAAAGTTCACAGCAGCCAATGGCCATATTGTCATTTGCGCAAACAACCGCATCCGGCAGCTTTTTTCCTTCAGAAAGGAATTTACCCATAGCCTTTACAGCAAGACTTTTGTCATATTGAGCATAAAGGATATTTTCTGTGTCAAAAGGGATGTTGTGCTTTTTAAGGACATCTTCAAAAATTTCCAGGCGCTCAAGGCTTTCCGGATCCACAGAAGAATCATTGAACCCTCCCATAAAAACAAAATTCTTACAATTATGCTTTTCCACAAGATGTTCAACTAAAAGTCTGTATTCATCCTTGTATTCGCGGGTAATAGTATGATAACCGCTATTGTTCCCATGAACCACCATAACAGGCAGATTTTTTTCCCTGAAGCGTTCAATCAACTGCTGCGTCTTTTCAAAACTTTGAAAAGATTCAGAAATAATTATTCCAGCATCAATTTTGTCATAATTTATAAAAGTAAAAAGAGGATCGTCTTCAAGAGAGTTAATTTTTCGGATTTTATAAGAAGAATTGCTATTAAAAACAATCAATTTAAAATTATTTTCACGCGCATAATTATGCAAATAAGAGATAAATTCAGTTCTAAAATAATCATGGATTGTTGCCGCGCAAACAGCAATAACTTTTTTTCTCATACATCCTCAAGTTTTATACATTTTACCCTATTTTTTTTACTTTGTGTTATTTTTTTTCAGAATTTATAAAATATTCACCGCATAAAAAAAACCGGCCGCAAAAAAACAACCGGTTTTCATGTAAAATTTAATTTTTTGGGCGTATCCCTTCGTTCGCTTCGCTCACTCCGGGCCGGGCTTTTCAGGCTTCCGCGCCAGGCGCTCCATTTCTTCACTTCGTTCAGAAACGCCTTCGGCGGCCTTACAATCCCTTACGCACTTTTACAGTAAACTATTCAAAAAAACTAAATCTTTGCTTTTCTCAGACGTACTTTTTCAATATCTTCACAGAAGAGTTCACGCAAATCGTTAAGTCCCAAAGCCATAAGTGCCATGCGGTCAATTCCAATACCCCAGGCCGCAACAGGAACATCAATTCCCATTGGCTTAGTAACTTCCGGTCTGAAAATTCCAGAACCGCCCAGCTCAAACCAGCCCAGCTTTGGATGCTTAATGTGCACTTCGATTGAAGGTTCAGTGAATGGGAAGTAACCTGGTACGTACTTTACCTCTGTAGCACCAGCAACTTCTACCGCAAACATTTCCAGCATTCCCAAAAGGGTGCGAAGGTTTACGTTTTCACCCAAAATAATTCCTTCTGTCTGGTAAAAGTCAGACAAGTGAGTAGCATCAACTTTGTCATAACGGAAGCAGCGGGCAATTCCAAAATATTTACCTGGAATTTCAGCCTTATGCAACTGATGGGCAGAAAGAACAGTGCCCTGTGATCTCATAATCAAACGGCGTGTAAATTCATGATCAAATTCGTAATTCCAGCCACGACTGCCAGTGTTTCCACCGTTCTTGTGAACAGCAGCAACATTTGAAAGGTAAGGTTCTTCTATTGACTTTGCGTGAGTTGGATTTTTAAGACGGTAAACATCATGAATGTCACGGGCAGCATGGAACTGAGGCATAAAAAGAGCATCTCCGTTCCAGAATTCTGTTTCTACAAGCGGACCGTCAAATTCCTGGAATCCCAAAGAAACCAGTTTGTCCTTTACAGATTCTAGAAACTGAACATAAGGATTTATTCTGCCTGGAATAATTCTTGCCGGTGGAATTGAAATATTGTATCCGCGGAATGTACCCTTTTTCCATTCGCCCGAAGCAAGCATATTTGGTGTAATTTCACCAATTTCGTTACCAGTAATTCCTGCACTTTTAAGGCCTTCTGCAACAGCACCAGCGTCACCAGACAACTTAAAAACTACAGTTTCGCGTTCAATGGTTTTAAAAGGTGTTTCCGAAATGCCACGCTTCTTTGTTAAACCAGCCATAGCATCCAGTTCATCTTTTGAAAGATTTGCCGCATCCAACTGCGAATTTTCAGCAGATTCTGCCTTTTTTATAAGACTTTTTGTTACTTCGATTCTGGCAGGCAGGTCCTTTCCAGTCACCTGGGCCTTTTTTTCTTCGTTCATTGAAAGAACGCCTTCTTTGCTCAAAGCACCAAATGCTGAACCTGCATCCTTATTTTCTATTCCCAAACCAGCTGCCAGTTCCGGCAAAAGCTTTGGACCATTTTCTTTAAGATAATTTACAATCCTTTCTTCAATAAGGCCATTTTTTGAAAGAGAACGTCCATAATCAGTCAATTCATAATAAACATGCGGAATCCTGGACACTTCTTTAAGAAGTCCCTTTCCAGACAACCAGCTGAATGCCTGGTTAGCATGGCCTTCTTTATAGCCCAATTCCTGCTGAAGGCGGGATGAAGTCAATTCATCCTCCATTCCGTAATGAAGCAGCACCTTAATTTCAAGAGGGTGCAAATTCTTAATGATATTTGTGAGATCTGCCAATTTAGTTACCATTTCAAGACTTTTTGATTTATTTTATTTTGAAAACATGACATAAACAATGTATTCAGTCATTCTTATGCCTCTGCTATCCTTAAAATATCTAGTCTTGTCCTTTTCACGATGAGCGTAATGTTTGTATTTATTCTCTGTAGCAAATTTTTCAAAAAAAGCTATAGATGTATTCATTGCTTCGCCCTGATCAAAATTACCAGCCATGCAAATGTAGTGCAAGCGAACTTCGCCAGTAGATGGGACATATTCCATTGTAAGCGTTACTTTTGAAGCAGACGGATGCGCATCAGCATAAAGGTCTTCAATGTCTACAATTTTTACAGTTGTGTCTGTTACAATTTCTTCTGACTGGTCTTCAACCTGCTGTGCAAAAATCAATGCCGAAAAAGGTATAAGAAGGAAAAATATTGATATAAAAAGATGTTTCTTCATTAAAAGGCCTCCCAGGGGTCGAATAATCAGTACAAGGAATACTTGATTATTCTATCAGTTTCCATAAAAAAATCAAGGTCAACAAAATAATTGCCCTGCTTAATATATATTCTCGGATTTCCAATTATTAATATTGAACCCGAAATTTCCTTAGGTTTATTCTTTTCATAAACACGCCAGTATTCACGGACTCCATTTTTTACGGCATTATGACAAGCCTCCTGAATACCCTCAAATCCTTTTTCCACAGAAGCCTGCCCAACTCCCTTTACTTTAGGATAAGAAATGCTGTTCCACCGCTGATAAAGAATTTTTTGACCGCCAGTTCGCTGGCAAAATGCCCAAAAATTAAGTTTTGAATCCTCAACTGTTATATTTCTATAATAAATCTTGTTAACAGACTTATCAAACGTTTTTAAAGGAATTATCTCAAAAAACTCTTCTACCCTGCGTTTTTTATCCGAAGGGGTATATTCAAATGACCAGCCATTCAACATTCCACTCAACAAATATGGAGTGATTTCCTTTGCACGATCAATTGCAAAGCGGAAGGGTTGCAGGTGGCTGTCTTCACTTTCCAATTCTGCCTCTCTGGGAATTTCAGGGCCTTGCGCTGTCAAAAGATTTTCATTTTCTCCGCCACCAGCTGCATCTTCTTCAAAAGAACCAGGAAATTCATCTAATTCTGCCCAAATTTGAATGCGAATTTCGTCTTCCTGAGAAGATACCTGGGCAAAAAGAAAATTTTCACTCAGCAAAAAAAGAAAAAAAAGTGCTAAAACTACCTTTTGAACGCATTTTTCCATACTTTTATAGGATTTACCTTCATTCTTACAAGAATGTAAACGTAGGCCATAACAAAACCAGTCAAGTGTGTCAGGTGAGCAACTCCCTGGCTGCCGAAAAATTCAGACACTATTTCAATTACGGCATAAATCAAAACCAAAATTGGTGCCGGTATAGGAATAATGCCCCAAATGCACACAATGCTGTGAGGAAAAAGCACTGCATAAAAAAGCAAAATGGAATAAAGGGCGCCACTCGCTCCCACAAGCAGGGTAGAAACTCCCAGAAATTTATAAAGCAAAAGCGAAATTAAACCATCAAAAACCCCGCAAACAAAATAAAAAAGCAGGAATTCCAAAGAGCCAATCTTTTTTTCAACAACAAAACCAAAGCACAAAAGGCCTATCATATTAAAAATCAAGTGACTCCAGGAAGAATGTACAAACATATAGGTCACAGGCTGCCACCAGAAGTGGTAGACAAAACAACCGCTTACGGAAAGCCCCCCATAAATCTGCGTTAAATAATGGATCATGGGATTTAATCTGCCCAAAAGAAAAACCAAAACGTTTACTAAAGCAATAATTGCTGTTGCATAAAAATACTTATATTTGAATGGTCTGTTAATAAGAGGTGTTTTGTTCATAATTTCACTCTAGAAAGATTATCGGAAAATGATTTTTTATCTTAAGGCTGCCATTGTTGCCGGTTCAGCAAATGTTATGCGGTTGCGACCATTCTTTTTGGAAACATAAAGTGCCTGATCTGCCTGATCCACAAGAACCTTTGCTGACGCAACAGGATTATTGTCCACAGAAAACATGGAAAGACCACCAGAAATTGTTACTTTCATGTGCTGATCTTTGTAGAAAAAGTCATATTTTTCTATATTTTTCCGGATTCTGTCCGCAATTTGCAGAGAATCCTTTTTGCTAGCATTGTAAAGCATTACTGTAAATTCTTCGCCACCATATCTTGAAGCAAGATCATCTTCGCGAATGCTGTCCTTCATGATTTTTGCGACTGTAGAAAGCACATAATCACCACAGGCGTGACCGTAAGTGTCATTAAATTTCTTAAAGAAATCTATGTCAAACATAATGACACTCACCGTTTCTTTTTGAGCAAAAGCCAGATCCAGACGGTCAGAAAGCACGTTAAAGAAGTAATACTTAAGCTTAAGATGAGTCATTGAATCCGTAGAAGAATTTTCAATAAGAACAGTATTGTTTACCGCGATTGCTGCCAGGGAAGCAATTGTATAAATTTCGTAACGCTCGTAATCCGAAAAAGAATTTCCTTCATCCGTTAAAATCTTTTCGCCCAAAAGCAAAAATCCGCTCAAACGATTTTTTACAATCATTGGCACAATAAGAGTTGGCTTTAAGGAAAGCAGCATGTCTAAATCTTTATTTTCGCCAAGGCATTTTTTTAATTCTTCCGGAGTGTAAGTGTGATCTGAATTTTTTAAATTCTGGAAGAAAGCAATAAACTGGGAATTTATAGAAATTTTGTAGTCATAAGAAGGATCTTTTGTCATTCCAAAAAAGTAACTTCCTAAAGTAAAAACATCACTGTCTATGCCTTCATGAATGACAATACCGGCACCCGCAACACGCATTTGTGCCATGGCAACATAAATAACAGATTCTATCAGTTTGGCATATTCAAGGGTTGTACTCAAAGACCGGGAAATTTCCAAAACCTGCTTTAAATCATAGTTTTCTTTTTCAAGTTCCTCTACAGTTTTTTTGGAACGTGGCTGCGATTTTATTTCATTTTCTGTGATTTTTGAAAATCTATCATCAGAAGTATCAAGTACAATATTTTCTGCAACATTTTTTCCTAACTTAGACTTACTTATCTTTGCAGATTTTGCAGAATTCTTTTTAGACGCTTTTGCAGAAGAAGTTGCAGCTTTTTGAGACTTATTTTTTGTTTTTTTAGAAAGATTAGCAGTTTCCACTCAATTTCCCACTATTGCTTATCAATATTACCAATTATAACATAGTTCTTCATTATTTCAAGAAAAATTATCCACTGAGAATGCTGTCTTTCCATGGCTTCATAAGTTTCCTTGTTTCTTGAAGAAATCATCAGCACCCTAAGGTTGGAAATGATTTCGCTTGTAGGTTTTTTTGTTTCAATCAAAAGTTCCGAAATCACGGTGTTCAATTGATTCAAATTTGAACATTCCTTTTGGATAAGATCTTTAGCGCTTTCATTAATTTCATCTACCAAGTCCTTTAACTTTGTCATAAAAGAATTGTCTTTATGGCTGTCTCTTATGAAACCCGTTAAAATGGATTCGTCAAAGGCTTCCCCTCGGTCAAACTTCTTTTCAAAATCTGACAGTCTGGAAAGGGTGTCATTTGCTGTGTAAACCAGCTGGGAAAAATCCGTCTTAAAAGCAGGATTGCTAAAAAATCCTTCAATAGCAATGTCATTCATCAAGGATTTAATAGTATCTTCGTAGTAGTAACGCATAAATCCCTTTAAAACCTGGAAAGGCAAAATCCACTCAAAAGAAACCGGCGAACTTTGCTTTAACTGACTGTTTAAATCCGCATTATAACCGTTTACGCGCGGCATTTCATAACCGGCAAAAAGCGTTTTCACTTCATTAACGATTGTTTCGTCCTGCAGTTCTCTTTTTATACGCTTCTCTTCTATGACAAACTTTTCCTGCAGGTAAGCAGCATACTTTTTTCGAACCTTTTCTTTGTAAACCGCCCTTTCCGGCATAAGTTCCGGGTCTTTTTTGCACACACGCAAAAGACTAAGCAGCACTTCGTTTGTAAGAACCTGCCTTCTGATACTTTGAAACTTTTTTAAAGCATCCAGCACTTCGCGACTGGTTCGGTCGGAAAGCTTTTGCCCGGTAAGCAGCTGGCCTAAAGCAAGTATGGCATTTGCAACAGATTTTGTAATGTTCAATCCGGCAAAGACAAAATACAAATCATTCATTGCATTTTCCAAAAGTTCCGCAGGCACATCCTGGAAAGCCGGCTGGTAATCCACAGAAGAAGAAAAATTCACATCAAAAATTCTAAGAGTCGTAAGATATTTGTAATTACAAACATCATAAAGCTGCTTTATAATATCAATAACATCTTCTATAGCCACAAAATCCGGACTTTCCATTGCAGCAATTATGCTTTCCAGTTTACGCTTTTCGCCGTCAAAATAGCGCGAAATTCCTGCAGCCGCCCTGGCACCCTTTTTACGGTTTTCATATTCCAGGCTTTCCAAAAGCTGCTGATTTTCATCATCAAAACCAGTCAGCAAAAGCTGCTCTTCAAAACGACTGTTACGCTTTATGTCTTCGGAGCAAAGAGTATTATCCAGAATTTTTAAAATAGGCTTTGAAGCAAAAAACATCATGCGCAGAAGTTCAGCAAAATTTGCTTCCACCAGCCCATTACTGTAAATGCCGTACCTGTTGTTTTTTAATTCCGATTCGATTTTCTTAAGAGCCTGCTTTTTCTTTACTTCAGGATTTGAAGCCATAAAAATCGACTCAAAAAAATCAATTACTCCGCTAAAAAAAGACATAACTCAATCTTAAATCAGACTATCCTTTTGCTCAAGATAGGCTAAAAATATATTCTTATAATCCTCTACACTTTCTGCCATAACAAGTTCCTTTCTTAACCTGCCACCGCCATTAGCCCCGGAAGTGTAAGCACAAAATTTTTTTCTCATCAAAAGGCAGGCAGGCCGCTCCCCCTTTTCTTCCACATTGATTTCAAGTTCTTTAAAACCTGCTTTTATCCTTTCTTCAAAAGATTCTTTTTCATAAGTACCAGTCTGCAAAAATTGAATGGTCCTCTTAAACAAAAAAGGATCCCCCATAGCCCCTCTGGCAAACATAAGGCCGTCCACCCCAGTTTCTTCCAGCATCCTTTTAGCACTTTCCGGACTGTTTGCATCCCCACTTCCAAAAACAGGAATTCTGCCATCTATAAATTCAACCAACTGACGCTGAATATTCCAGTCCGCATGCCCTTCGTAACCCTGGGCCCTTGTTCGCGCATGAATAGTTATAGCATCAGCTCCGGCATCCAAAGCAGCCTGGCCACATTCCTTCCATGTAATATTATTTGCATCCCAGCCGCTCCGGATTTTTACAGTAACAGGCACATTCCCCCTTTCAGGATGTTCACTGCAATATTTAAGGCTAGCCTCTTTTACCGCTTTTACAATCGAATAAAGCCTTTCAGGTTCCTTTGTAAGCATACTGCCGGCGCCAGATTTTATAATTTTAGGAACAGGACAGCCGCCATTTATATCGATTAAATCACAATCCGTGCGTGACAAAACCAAAGGCACAGCCCTTTCCATAACATCTGCATTTCCGCCAAAAATCTGAACGGCATAAACCTTTTCATCTGGGGACCGGGTCATCAAACTTTCAGTCTTTAAAGAGCCACGAGTAAGCGCCTCTGCAGAAACCATTTCTGTAGTGCACATACTGGCCCCCTCCTGCACACAAAGAGAACGAAAAGCTCTATCAGAATAACCCGCAATAGGTGCCAAAAAAAGGTTCCCTGCAATTTCCAGAGAACCTATCTTTACAGGATGATATAAATTCATAAATTCCTACTCAGGCAACCCAAAGAAAGAACAACTGTTAGTCCACAACTGGGCCGCAAGCCTTTCCAAATCCATATCAAGCATTTCCGCAAGGAAATTTGCCGTAGAAACAAGCATAGCCGGTTTTGTGCGCTTGTGTTCCCTCATGTCAGAAGGAATCATAAAAGGACTTTCTGTTTCTATTACAATGCGGTCTAAAGGAAGACTCATGACAGTATCGTGCAAATTCTTGGCATTGCGGTAAGTCAAATTACCAGCAAAAGAAAAATATGCATTCATGTCAGCAGCCATAACCTTTTTTGCATAGTCTGCATCTTCACTGTAACAGTGGAAAACAACACCCTTGTCCGGAATGTGGTCTTTTAAAATATCAAAAATATCCTGGCCCGCATTCCTGTTGTGAATAATAGCCGGCTTATTGAATTTTTGAGCCAAATCCAGCTGAGTTATAAAAAGTTCAATTTGACTGCGCTTGTCGCCATATTCCTTATAATAATCAAGGCCTGTTTCTCCAATAGCAACAACATTCGGCAAATTAATACTGTCTTCGATAATCTGCATCCAGTTGTCACCAGGAGTCGTAACTTCTGACGGTCCAACCCCAACCGCATGGTAAATTCCCTTTTGAGTCTTTAAAAAAGAATATTCCTTTTTAAAATCGTGGAGATTATTATTTATACTGATGATACGTGTTACCCCAGCCTGTTTTGCCTGTTGAATAACGCGAAACTGTTCTATAGGGTTGTCATAAATCAGCCCTATGTGAGCGTGAGTATCAAAAAACTGCATGGCTTAATCCTTAAAATGATGGGACAAAAAAGCCCCGATGAAAAGATAAAAAACAACTAGTGTTTTTATTCGCTAATAAACTAAAAGATAACACAGCTTTCTTTAGAAGTCAAATTTTTACTTATTTTTGTAATTTGAAGCATCCCGCCTGCCTTTAACGGCCCTTCCATGGCTACGGCTTCCGCCTCGGTGCTGCGCACTTTGCCTTCGGCAAACCATTCCACGGCCGGCTATGTCTTTTTCAAATAGAAAGACAATTTTCGTAAAATAATTATGCCAGGCTTTGTTTTGCATCACAGCTGCTCAAGTTGACCTTTTTTCAAACTTTATCTTCCAACAGCCAGTCCAAAATGTTCCTGTGAATTATCCCATCCCTGGA
>CAVJHV010000029.1:0-7434 GCA_963649315.1 Treponemataceae bacterium
ATGAAGCAATTGAAGGTGCACGCACTCATTATGGTCGTGTAACTGAAGATCAGGGCATGGTTCGCCTTATTGACCCAAGAAAAGAGTAAATCGTAGGAACGGAGGAAATAGATATGTCATTATTTGAAGATTATGAAGGCCGTATCCCACAGGTAAACAAGGCTTTGAAAGAATATGGTTTTGCAGAAGGCGAAGAAGGTTTGAACCAGGCTCGTGAACTTTGCAAGGCTCGTGGATTTGATCCTTATGAAATCTGCCAGTCAACTCAGCAGATTTGTTTTGAAGATGCAAAATGGGCTTATGTTTTGGGCTCTGCAATCGCAATTAAAGAAGCAGAAAAAACTGGTGATAAAACAGGTTCTACAGCTGCTGCAAATATCGGAAAAGGCTTGCAGGCATTCTGTCTGCCAGGTTCTGTAGCCGATGACCGCAAAGTTGGTCTTGGTCACGGAAACTTGGGCGCTCGTCTTTTGAGCGAAGAAACACAGTGTTTTGCCTTCCTGGCTGGTCACGAATCTTTCGCTGCTGCCGAAGGTGCTATTAAAATCGCTGCAAACGCAAACAAAGTTCGCAAGAACAAGCTCCGCGTTATTTTGAACGGTCTTGGAAAAGACGCTGCTCAGATTATCAGCCGTATCAACGGATTTACTTATGTTCAGACTCAGTTTGACTATTTCAACGGCGAAGGTACAGACAAGGCCCTTACAGTTGTTAAAGAAATCCCTTACGGTAACAACCCGGAACGCCTCATCGTAAAATGCTACGGTGCAGATGATGTTCGCGAAGGTGTTGCAATCATGTGGCACGAAGATGTTGATGTTTCTATCACAGGAAACTCTACAAACCCAACACGTTTCCAGCACCCGGTTGCAGGTACTTACAAAAAGGAACGCCTCCTCGCTGGTAAAAAATACTTCTCTGTTGCTTCTGGTGGTGGTACAGGTCGTACTTTGCACCCAGATAACATGGCTGCAGGTCCAGCTTCTTACGGCTTTACAGATACTTTGGGCCGTATGCACTCAGACGCTCAGTTTGCAGGTTCATCTTCAGTTCCTGCTCACGTTGAAATGATGGGCTTTATGGGAATGGGAAACAACCCAATGGTAGGCTGTACAGTTGCTTGTGCAGTAGCCGTTGCAGGTTCATTCTAAAAAATTGCCGATAGACACTGTATTTTAGCAAAATACGAAAAGACCACTTCACAAAAGGGAGTGGTCTTTTTTTTGTTAAAGAGAACCTTAAAAATTTTCAATCCCTGAAGGCAAAGAGAAAGGTCAAAAAAGTTTAATACTGTACAGTATTAAAAGGCTTTACAAAAGCCTTTTAAATTCGCTCCAAAAAGGAAGGAAACTTATCATGAAAAAATCATTTTTTTTCGTACCGCTCATGGCTCTTGCCATCGTCTTTGCCTCATGCACAACTTTTCAGATGGAAGGCTTAACCTACACTCTTGACACAGCAAATGCAGAAAGTCTTGGAACTTTTTCACGGTCTGTAACGGTGCACGAAGTCTTAGGCTCTTCTGGAAGTTCAAACTTAGCTAATATTTCTGCAACTGCAATGTCAGACAAAGCAACGGCTATCATTTTCAATGAAATCCAAAAAAAAGACGGAAATGCTGCAAGAAACATTAAAATTTCCTACTATGTAGGCTCTCTTGCCTATTTTGGAAACTGGATAACTTTAAAAATATGGGCTCCGGCAAAATTAAAAATTTCCGGGGAAGTAATCAGGACAAAGTCGCAAACTGCCCGAGTTGACACAGAAAACGCTATTTCAAATGCTGTAAATCAATTTACGGAAACAAGCAACTAAGGCATCTTTCTTACCATCCCCCTCATAATTTTTGTGGAGGGGATTTTTTATTTTCCGGCCATAAGAAAAATCAAAATCAAATTCTATTTTTTATGGCAAAAGAAAAGGCACCCTTATTTTGTGGAAGCTGCCAGCCATAAGAAGCTTCTAAAGTAAAATCGCAAAGGCCAACTAAAGAAAATTCACTTCTAAAAAAGACGCCTACTGCCTGATAAAAGGAATTAAAAAAAGCACAGTCGTAAAATAAACCAGCCTTGTACTGTTTAAGAATGAAAACTTCAATTAATGAAATTTGCGGATCCAGGCAGACAAAATATAATTCGGCTTGATTTGAAAAAAGCAAATGGCTGGTACCTTCAATTTTTTTGCATCTCCAAAAATCATTTTCATAAAATTTTGTAAAAGGACTTTCTTTCCCCAAAGATGATAGTGCATAGCGGAAAGAAGCATTTTCTGTAAAACCAAAAGAAAAGTTTTCATCCTTTTTTGTCAAAGAAGAAAAATTCAAATTTGAAGAAAAGGCTGCTCCTCCACCACTTGAAATATTTTTAAAATCCGGGCCAGAAAGAAAACAGTAAGGTTTAAAATATAAAAAATAATCTCTGTCATTTCCAAAAGAAAATTCCATGCCGCAAGTAAAAAAGGCTTGCTTAACTTTTGAAAAATCACTGGCCATGCTCACTTCTCCGGAAAGAAAAAATGGCTTTACAAAGGGCAAAAAGAAATTTGGTCTCAGACGTAAAATTCCTCCTCCATAAAAATTCAAGGGCTTTGCTCCTTCATAAGAAAAATCCCATGAAGATAAGAGTTCCATATAAAAAAAAGATGACGCCTGTATTTTTGTGTAAAGGTCAGCGCAAAAATATTTAAAATCGAAAGGAAAGGAAATGGCTGCTTTTGTATAGATTTTGTCTGTATCAAAAAAAGCAAAAAGTGCTAGTTGATTTTTTTCGTAAAGGGTAAAAGACGAATAATCCACAGAAGCAAATTCCGGCCAAAGCTTGAAGCCAAAATAATTTTCATTCATTGTCATGTGGCCGCCAGAAAGAACTTTTTTAACACACTCATCTGCGCACAAATCTGCAATCCTTCTTCTTTCACCATCAACTCTATTTGAATGCGGCAATTCTTTTATTTGATCCATAAGGCAGACTGCAGAGTCATAACCAGATTTTATGATTTCACTGCTTTTGTCAAAGGCCATAAATGAATAATTTTCAACCTGGTTTCTTATGACAAGGGGTTTGTATTTTTTTAAATCTGAAATTGCGACTCTTTCTTTTCCAATGGACATAACGCGATTTAAAATCACAATGGCACTATTATAGTTAAGTTTTGTGTCATAAAAGGCAGTTGAAATAATAAGATTGTCCGAAAAAGATGCAGCGCATTTTAAACCGGCAATATCAATTGAACCTGAATCCGTAAGCAAAACTTTTGTACCGTCGGACAGCTGAGTCTTTACTGCTTCCATATAAACCGGCATGGAAAAAGCACCTGTCATGATTGTGGCAAAATCACCGCTGGCGTAATAAATTTGCCTCTTGTCGTAAAGATTTTCTGCTAAAACAATTATTGGTATGGCGCAGTCGCTGATGTCTTTTGGACCACCAAGAAAATCGTTTACAAAAGCGCGGAACTTTCTTACATTCAGCACTCCCCCCTTTGAAGGAAGAACTGGTTCAAAAAACTCTGTCAATTCAATTTTAGAAACAGCTTCTTCAATTTTTTCCGGAGAAAAACCATAAGCGTAAAGCAGACCAATAATTGCTCCCATAGAATTTGCCACAATAAAATCCGGCACAATGTCATTTTCTTCCATGGCCTTTAAAACTCCTATGTGAGCAAAAGCCCTTGCCGAACCTCCGCACAAAGCAAGGCCAAGGGGCTCCCTGCCAGTAGAGCGAACTTTTTCTATTTTTTCATTAAAGGAATCAAGGCCCTGCAAAACAGGAATGTCCTGCAAAAAATAAGGGGAAGTTTCATCCAGCGAAAGTTTATTTTCTTCACTTTCTGTCTGGCAAAAAAGTTCAAAGGTAAAAATCAAAAATAAAAATCCGGCAAAAAAAAATTTGTAAATTTCTCTAAAAAACATTTTAAAATTATATCACAAAAAATCAAAAATCCAAAATGTACATGTGATTTATGGGCATCTCTAAAAAATAATTTTCGATGGTAAAAAATCCTGCTAATCCTTTTTGCCGCTGTGGGGAAAGGCCTGGTCGTAGGCTTCTTTTAATTGAGATAAAGTTACATGGGTGTAGCGCTGGGTTGTGGAAATGGATGAATGCCCCAGCATTTCCTGCACCATCCTGATGTCAGCTCCTTCTTCAAGCATTTGTGTTGCAAAAGTATGACGAAAGGCATGTGGGTTTACAGGATGATTCGTGCCTTCAATGCCACTGTAGCGGCTTAAAATGTAGCTTACTCCTCTGGCTGTCAAAGGCCCGCCCATTTGATTTATAAAGACTTCTTTTACTTCTCTTTTTCCAGACTTAAGTTTTTCATCCCTTTCCTTTAGATAAACTTTTAAAGCTTCCTGGGCATCTTTTTCAAAATAAACATAGCGCTCTTTATTTCCCTTTCCCAAAACAAGGGCTTCTGAATAAGGCTTAGTAAAATCCTCCAAAGTAAGGTGAACCATTTCTGAAAGACGGCAGCCTGAAGAATAAAGCATTTCAAAAAGAGCTTTATCGCGGGCAGGCCACAAAAGTTCCTTCTGGTCCGGCAAGGCACAAAGTTCATCCACTTCTGTCCTTGTCATAAAACGCGGCAGTCTTTTTGGCAGCTTTAAAGTTTTTATTTCAAGTGCGATGTTTGAAGAAACATAGTTAAACTTTTTCGCATAAGCAAACAAACTTCTTACGGCAGCAATAAAACGGTTAATGGAAGAAGCCTTGTAATTTTTTTTGCTGAAAACCGCAATACATGCCCTGACATCTTCAAAGGTGATGTCACTGACAAGACTTTCCTTTCCTAAAAAGTCTTCAAAGTGAGTTAAATCTTCCCGGTAAGCAGTGACGGTATTTTCAGAAAGTTCTCTTACATCCCCTATGTACAGAAGAAATTCCTGGCAAAGATCAAAAAGGCAAATTTCCTTTATTATAGATTTTTCGCCCTCACTTTCCTCTTTAAGGCAAGGAAATTTTTTTTGAAAATTTTTAGAAAAGTCATTTTTGCTTTCCATTTCAAATCACCTGCAATCCAGCATTTTTCATAGCTGCCTCTAAAAATTGCAATTTTTAGAGGCTCTCATAAAAAGGAATTTCTAAAAACTGCCCTTCCCCAAAATTTCCTGAATCATCCTAAAAGAAAATCAAATTAAGACTCTTTTTCTGTTAAAGAGTCTGCTGCACTTTCATTCGCTTCAGCTTCCAACGCAGCATCTGCAGAATGCAAATAATCGCAGGCAGGATTTATACAGCTTTTGTAAGATCCATTTTTCTTGTCATACTTTTCTACAAGGAACCAGCCGCACTTAGGACAGTAAACATCTATAGGCTTAAAGTGACTTATAAACTGGCATGCAGGATAATTCGTACATCCATAAAATTCCTTGCCACGACCTTTTGTCTTTCTGGCAACAATTTCCCCGTTACAGCCAGGCATAGGGCACTTTGCAAGAGGAATGCTCTTTGTGTTGTGACATTCAGGAAATCCGGAACATGCAAGAAAGTAACCAAAGCGGCCAAGTTTTTTTACCATAGGCTTTCCGCATTTTTCGCAAATCTTGTCTGTTGCTTCGTCCAGGCTGCCCTTTAAACTTTCAGCAGTTTCTGTAACCTGATCCACACGCTCTTTAAAAGGAGCATAGAAATCCCCAATCATTTTATTCCAGACAAGAGAGCCCTGTTCAACTTTATCCAAATCATTTTCAACATCAGAAGTAAATTTTTCATTTATTACTTCCGGGAAAGATTCAAGCAAAATCTTACAAATAATTTTTCCCAACTGGGTTGGAACCAGCTGCTTGTTGCTTCTGGTAACATAATAGCGGTCAAGCAAAACAGAAATAATCGGGGCGTAGGTAGAAGGACGGCCAATTCCCTTTTCTTCCAAAGTCTTTACGATTGAAGCGTCTGTGTAGCGGGCAGGTCCCTGGGTAAAGTGCTGTTCAGGATAAAACTTTGAACTTGAAAGTTCTTCACCTTCTTTTAAAGCAGGCAGGGAACCAGTAACTTCTTCTTTTGAAGAAAGAGTTTTTATTACATTATAAAAGCCCTTTTCCGTAAGTTTTGAAGCACTTACACGGAAAACAGCATCACCTGAAACAATATCAAGGCTGGTCGTTTTAGACTTGGCATTATTCATCTGGCTGGAAACAAATCTTTCCCAAATGATTGAATAAAGTCGGGCCTGGTCACGGGTAAGATATTCCTTTACGCTTTCAGGAGTATATTTTACATAAGTCGGGCGGATACCTTCATGTGCGTCCTGGGCACCTTTTCCAACAGAATATTCAATTTTTTCAGCAGGCAGCTGGTCAGGATAATTTTCTCCAATCCACTGTCTTACATCAGCAATAGCAGTATCTGAAATGCGGACAGAATCGGTACGCATGTACGTTATTAACCCCACACGGGTGCTGCCAATTTGAACGCCTTCGTAAAGCTGCTGGGCAATCTGCATAGTCTTTTTTGAAGTGTAACCAAGACGTGTTGCCGAAAGCTGCTGCAATTTAGAAGTAGTAAAAGGAGCCTTAGGTCGGATTGTCTTTTCACTTTCTTTTATAGACTGAACCAGACACTTACTGTTTTGAATTTCCTTTATGATTTCATTTACAGCTTCTTCACTTTTAAGTTCCGGCTTTGCTCCCTTGTATTGAACCAGCTGGGCTGTAAATTTAGATTTTCCCTTTTGAAAATCGGCATCAAGGGTCCAGTATTCTTCTGGAATAAAAGATTCAACTTCATTTTCCCTCTGGCAAATGAGGCTTAAAGCAACAGACTGAACGCGGCCTGCACTTAAACCGTTTTTTACCTTTTTCCACAAAAGAGGGCTTAAGTTATAACCCACAAGGCGATCCAAAACGCGACGGGCCTTTTGAGCATTCACCTTGGCTTCATCAATTTGTCTTGGATGCAAAACAGCATCCTTAATGGCCAGAGGTGTAATTTCATTAAAAACAATTCTTTCTATAGGGGATGAAGATTTTTCTTCAAGAGCCCTGTTTAAATGCCAGGCAATTGCTTCCCCTTCACGGTCATTATCCGATGCCAGAAGGATTTCATCACTGGATTTTGCCAGCTTCTGTAATTCCTTCAAAAGAGGAGCCCTTCCACGAACAGTAATATATTCCGGATTAAAATTATTGTTTACGTCAATAGCAAGACGACTTTTTGGCAAATCGATCAAATGGCCCATTGAAGCCCTAACCGTGTATCCAGTACCCAAATAATGCTCAATAGTCTTAGCCTTTGCCGGAGACTCAACTATTACAAGAATTTTTTTTGACTTAGAAGTTTTCCTGGAACTTTTTTTTGCAGTTTTTTTCTTATCAGATTGTTCTGCCATACAATCACCTCAAAAGATAACTTGTTTTTTTAGATTATACTTCAAGTATATAACATGTCAAATCATTTTAGAAAATATAGGAATAATATTGAAGCCTTTTTTAAA
>CAVJHV010000029.1:7444-9250 GCA_963649315.1 Treponemataceae bacterium
AAAATTTTTCTTTTTTCTCCAAATTTCAATCGAAAAAAGTAAGCTGCAAATCCCTTTTTGCATGATTTTTTTCTCTCTGATCCAAAATGGCCTTTTTTAAATCCCCGTAATTTTCTAAAATAAGGGCCCCGTCTTCAAGATATTTTTCTGCACAGTGGTCAGCCCTTCGCCTCAGTACAGCATCTTTACTGGATTTTAAAAGATTTTTTTTCTTTTCGCAAATACAAAGTGACTCTTTTGTAAATCCAGAAGAATGAAAAAAAAGTTCCCTGTTGAAATCAAGGGCAAAATCCGCAGTAATAAGAGCACCGCTTGAAGGAGGGGCATGAACCACAATTGTCGAAGAAGAAAGGCCTGCAATGATTCTGTTACGCTGAACAAAGCGCCATGCTTCTGCAGGGCAGCCCGGAATGTATTCACTTAAAATTAAACCTCCGTTTTGCAAAATGGCCTGGGACAGTCTTTTGTTACCAACTGGAACAATTGTATCAATTCCGCAGGGCAAAACGGCCACAGTCGAAGAAGGCACTTTTGAAGCAAGAGCCCCCCTGTGGGAAAAAGTATCAATTCCATTTGCTAAACCGCTTACAATGCAATTCTGATCAAGAGCAGCCTCTTTTGCAAAAGAAAAAGCCCCTTCAGCAGAATCCTTGGAAACATTCCTTGTTCCCACCATAGAAATACATTTTTTGTAAAGGCAATCAAGATTGCCCCTGTAATAAATCATGTAGGGAGCATCAAAAGTTTCGCGCAAAAGAGCCGGGTAAGAGGCATCAAAAAAAGAAAGAGAAAAAATGTCCAGCTGCTTCATTAATCTTAAACTTCTCTGGCAAAGATAAATAGTTTCGGCCGCATTCCAAACTGCAGTCCTTGAATGACGGCCTACCAAAGCAGCAATATCTGTTTTAGACAATCTAGCTAAATCAGACAGACTGTCCAGATTTTTTCTTAAAGAGATTTTTTCTTTAAGCGTTAAAAAGGTGATGGAGGAGATTGCTATATCTAGAATTTCCACATAAAAAAGATATTAATGAAGGGCCTGAACGTCAAGAACAATTTTTTTATTTGCCTCAGCTTCAGCCGTTTTTTCATCATTCACATTCAGGGAAATTATTTTATCATAAAGACTGATGGCCTTGTCAAATTCGTAAGTTGAATAATAAGCCCTGGCCAAAACAAACATTCCGTCAGTGTCCTTAGTTTGTGTTTGCAGGTAGCGCTCCAGATAAGGAATGGCTTTTTCACTTTCATCCATCTGGAAAGTATACAAAACTCCAATACCGTACATGGCGCGGTAATATTTAGGATTAATGGAAAGGGCCCTCAGGTAAGACTCTTCTGAAAGCTTTAAGTAATTATTTTTTTTGTCCCGGGCATAAGAAGCACCTTCACCGTCAAAATCCAGCTGGGCATTTGCCATGTAACCGCCACAAATGGCAACATAGTAGTAAAGGTTTGCATTGTCCGGATAATAAGTCAAAGCGGTTTGGAAAGCTTCCAAAGCCTTAGAATACATTCTTTCATCCAGGTACCTGGTACCCAGAATTTTATACCAGATGCCTTCCTGAGCCTGGGCTGCGACTAAATCCATAGCCCTTTCGTCATATTTTTTTATGGCATCCTGAAGTTCTTCTTTTGTTACAGGATTTGAAACGCCTTCTTCCAGTTTTTGCATGCGTTTAACAGTTTTGTAAGAAGCACCGCCACAAGAAATAAAAGTTGCTGCCAAAAGTGCCATGGTCAAAAAGAAAGCAATATTTTTTTTCATATTAACTCCAAGATTAAGTTGATTAAGGTCTTATTTTC
>CAVJHV010000029.1:9260-23429 GCA_963649315.1 Treponemataceae bacterium
TTAGAGGCTCTCTTTTAATTATCGAAATTCTAAGACCAATATTAAATTTTTTCTTTTTCTCTTACAAGTATTTTTTCATCTTTTTACTTTTTTTAGAAGACTGAAAAAAATCCAAATCAATTTTTTTCATCACCACTGTCATCTTTACCACCGTGACCTGGAAAGTAACCTGAATGGTAAAGACGAAGATTTTCATTGTCTACGTGAGTGTAAATTGTAGTCGTAGAAAGATCACTGTGCCCCAGCATTTCCTGGACAAGGCGCAAATCTGCCCCGCCCTGCAAAAGATGAGTGGCAAAGGAATGGCGCAATGTATGAACCTTAGCCTTTACCCCGCTCAAATCCTCATAGCGCTGAAAATTTTTCCATATGCCCTTTCTGGAAAGTTTTGCCCCCCTGGCATTAAGATAAACTTCATTTACAGCCAAAGATTTTGCAAGCAAAGGTCTGGCTTCATTCAGCCATTTTAAAAGCCATGTGCGGGCTTCCTGCCCAAAAGGAACAATTCTTTCCTTATCCTCTTTTCCGTGAACAATTAAAATGTTTTCATCAAAGTGAATGTTTGAAATCAAAAGATCAGATGCTTCAGAAATTCTTAAACCGCAGCTGTAAATTAATTCGTAAAGGGAACGATCCCTGATCCCCAGTGGAGTGGAAACATCAATTACGCTTAAAAATTTATCCACTTCTTCCAAAGACAAAACCCTGGGAATTTTTTTAGCAACTTTTGGTCTGTCAATTTCCAGGGCATAATTTTCCTTCCACAGATTTTTCCTTTTTAAAAAAGAACCGAAAGCCCTGAGTGAAGACAAATCTTTCGCAAGAGTAAAATCACTGGAATTTTCTGAATGTCTTTTTGAAAGGAATAAAATTATTTCTTTTGTAGTGGCATCTTTTATTGAAAGATTTTCTGCTTTCAGAAAAACAAGAAATTCTTTTACGCTGAAGTCATAAGTTTCCGCAGTCAGTTTTGCTTTTCCTTCAGCGTAAATTTCATCCGCATAAAATTCTTCCAGAAGCTTTTTATCTTCACTAAAAGATGAATCAGTCATTTCCTAAATCAATGCCACGGCTAAGGCCAGAAAGTTTATTTCTCCAAAGGGCAGGTTCATCCAAGTCCCCTTCCCTGCATTTATAATCAGCAGGAGGTTCAAGGCCCTTACTGGAAGATCTTGAGGCTTCTTCAATTATATTGTCAAAAGAAGAATGACTTTCTTCCTTTGAAGAAAAAAGTTCTGAAGAAGACTTTTGGTCAAGTTCAGCATCAGTAAACAAAGAAGTAACAGGAGAAGAATGACTGTCTGTCTTTTTAGCGGAAAGAGAATGGCCGTTTAAAAGCTGTTCAAACATTGTAGAAGAAATTATGCTGTTTTTGTCCATCCCTTCTTCTTCATTTCTTTCCATGCTTTCAGGATTTTTAGAAAAACCTGTTGCAATAACCGTTACGCTGATAGTGTCATCATCTCCCGGATGATTAACGGCACCAAAAATAACTTCAGCTCCTGGATCGGCTGAAGCCTTAATTGTGTTAACACCGTTGGTAACTTCTGACATCAAAAGATCTTCGGGACCACTAATATTTACAAGAATCTTTTTAGCCCCGTCAATCTGGCATTCTTCAAGCAAAGGATTTGAAATGGCATTTTGAGCAGCATCAACTGCACGGTTTTCTCCGCTGGCCTGACCTACACCAAGAATACACTGCCCCTGATCTTTCATTACAGATTTTACATCCGCAAAATCCAGGTTAGGGTTACCAGGCACAGTAATTATTTCGTAAATACCATAAACACCACGGCTTAAAACTTCATCAGCAAGACGAAAAGCCTGTTTAAAAGTTAAATTTCTTTTTTCATTTTCATTGATTTTATTGATCTGTTCATTCGGAACAACAATCAGGGAATCAACATTTTCACGAAGTTTCTTTAACCCTTCGCGGGCATTTTTCATTCTTACTTCGCCTTCAAAATCGAAAGGGGTTGTTACAACAGCAATTGTAAGAGCACCAGCTTCGCGGGCAATTTTCGCAACAACAGGGGCAGAACCTGTTCCAGTTCCCCCTCCCATACCAGCTGTGATAATAATCATGTGGGTATCCTGCACAAGTTCTTTAATTACATCAGCATCTTCTTCTGCTGCCTTTTCACCAACTTCCGGATGACCGCCGGCACCAAGTCCGCCAGTAATTTTCTGGCCGATTGGAATGCGGGTCTTTGCATCCGAAACGTGAAGTGCCTGAAGATCTGTATTTAAAACAACAAAGTCTACACCTTTTTTTCCATCTGCAATCATGCGGTTTACGGCACTTGAACCGCCACCGCCACAGCCTATAATCTTAATCTTTGTAGGATTAATTTCTGCTAAAACGTCCTTTCCATTTCCAACTGAAAATTCGATCATGTTTCCTCCCGACCCCTTAAAAAGAATGCCCTATCCCCATAAGGCAAATCTATAAGATTTCATAGTTGTCTCTAAAAATTGCAATTTTTAGAGGCTCCCTTAAAAGTTTCTAAAAATATTTTTTAGAAAGTCTTTTAAAAGATTTTACTTAAAAATTTCTTAAAGCCATTTGTCTTTTTTTTGCCAGAATCTTTTTCCTTTAAGTTACGCGATTTTTTTTCACTTTTAGCCTTAGCGGAAAAAATTCTGCTTGCAAAAATAATACCCATGGCTGTAGCAAAAGAAGGTGACCTGTAAGAATCATCTTCACCACCAAAATCACCACACACACCAAGACGGACAGAAGATGTTTTCCAGACAGCCTGAGTCAATTCAATAATTCCAGGCAACTCAGCGCCACCACCCGTAAGAACAATGCTACCGTCAAGTTTTTTTACATTCGCATTTTGAACAACGCTTCTTTTTACCATGGTAAGAATTTCTTCTTCACGTGCCATAATAATTGCACAAAGCTGCTTTTGCATGATTTCCTCTGGCGGCTTTCCACCAACAGGCGGAATGATTAAAGTTTTTTCTTCATCATCCTGAGGCCATGCAGAACCATCTTTGATTTTTATTTCTTCAGCAGTTTCAAAAGGAATGCCTTTTATCTTTGCAATATCATTTGTAACATTTTTTTGACCAAGTGGAATGGAAGCAGAATAAACTGGGGCACCCTTATACAAAACCATTACATCTGTTGTGCCAGCCCCCAAATCAATTAAAATTGACCCCAATTCCATTTCATCTTCGTGAATACATGACTGGGAAGCAGCAAGTGTTTTTAAGATGACTGCATTACCGTTGTTTTCAACAGTGTAGCCGGCCCTGTCAATCGTTTTAAGGATTTTATCATAAGCGGTCATAGAAGCCGTTACAAGGTGACATGTCACTTCAAGGCGGACCCCGTAAGAACCAATCAATTCATCTTTTTTGTAGACTTCATTGTTGTCAATAATATATTCCTGTGGGATTGTATGAATAAGTCTTTTGTCCAAAGAAATTTTTACAGCCTGGGCAGATTTTATAGCGCGTTCTATGGCAGCTTCATTTACAGGAAGAGGACGGTTTCTGCCCTCTAAATCAATTCCACCACCACCGCGTGAATTATAACTTTCAAACTGAGAACCACCAATGACAGTGTATACAGAAGGGATGCTTACTCCACAATTAACTTCAGCTTCTTCAATTGCTTCTTTTATGACACTGGCTGCGGCATCAACATTTACGATCACACCGTTTCGCATTCCGGCAGAAGCTTTTTCTGCAAGCCCCAGAACTTGAATTTTGTTTTCGAAATCGATTTCTGCAATAACCACTCTGACATTGTCTGTTCCAATATCAAGACCAACTATCAACCTGTCCAAAATATTCTCCTAAATGACTCAGTTTGATTCTTACATTTCTGCCTGAGCAAAAGTATCTGTCATAGTTTGATTTGTACGGTATGAAACAGAACCGTAGCGCAAATCAATTTCTGACACGTCATATTCAAGACTCTTAACAATATCCAGCGTTACAATCATATAGTCCAGGGTTTCTCTAGTTAAAAGCCTGTCCGTCAAAACTCGGATATGCGAATTGATTGGATAAAGAATCAATTCATAATTACCATATTCCTTTGGCACAATTTGAATTTCCGAAAGTACTGCAAAATAATTTTGTGACAAAACAGAAATATCTTCTATTTTTTCCATCAGACTTTTGTATTCAGAAGGAAGTCTTCTTCCATCCTGAAGTGATTCAAGAGAAATTCCTGTTACAAGAGGAACTGTTGTATCCGAAAGGGCAGATGAATCTGACTGCTTGAATAATACACCATTTTTATCAATTTGAACAGACACACTTTTTCCGTCTTCCATCAAAAGTGTTTTGGCAACAGGAACTCTTTCCTTAATGTTAACAAGCACCTTGTCCGGAAAAGATTTTTCTACAGACACACTTTCTATGCAGGGAATGGCACACAGTTTCTGGCTGGCAGTCGAGGTATCAAAATTTAACCAGGTCCTGTTATTTACATCAGAAAGCAGTTCAAAGACTTGTCTTGTAGAAATGGATTTATTTCCACAGATGTCAATATCTGCAGGTCCCATGCAGGGTAAAACTGCCTTATAAAGAAAAACTTCAAGAAAAAGAATAAAAAGCATGACAATGACAAGCAGCTTAAAAAAGAAAAACTTCCTATCCTTTTTTGTCGGAGCCTTTTCCTCTCTTTTGTCCATATACCTGTTAAAATCATCTAAATTTTCAAAAGTAATATTTGAATAAACAGAATCACTCATATTCAACCACCACACCACCAATGCTTTCTATATTTTCATTTTTATCTTCATAAGAAGAAACAAAATCTTTTCCTTCGTCACAGTGACTTGCATTGAGCATAAAACCGCACATTACAAAAGTCATTAAAAGTGAAGAGCCACCGGTTGAAAAGAATGGCAGAGGAATACCTGTTGTTGGTAAAACTCCACAGACAACCGCGCAATTCACAAGCGACTGTAAGACAATAAATGATGCACAGCCAAATGTTCCGTATGCCGCAAAAACATTAGGACAGTCCAGGGCAATTTTTACAGCCCTTATCATAAAAAATGTCAAAACTACAAAATAAAGTAAAACTCCAATAAAGCCCAAAGCGCTTGCCCAGCCGGCAAAAATGTAATCGTTTACAACTTCCGGAATTTTATAAACTAAAGTCAAACCACTCCCCAATCCTGAACCCCAGAAACCAGCAGAAGCGATGGCATTTTTACTGGATAAAAATTGATGACCCGAAGAATCCCTGTAGGCTTCCGGATTAAAAAATGCCTGTATTCTTGAAGACCGGTAATCAAATCCAAAAATAAAATAAATGCCCATAGGAATAACAAGTGCCAGGCAGGGGAAAACCCACCACATTCTTGCTCCGGAAACAAAAAGCAAAATCACGCCGACAAGAAAAAATAAAACTGCCGTAGAAAAGTCTCTTTGCAAAAGTACAATTAAAGAAAAAATCAGTATGCCCATAAGAGGAACAAAAAAACTTTTTTTCTGACCAGGCATGCTTTCTTCTTCCTTTGCAAGATAATTTGAAAGGAACAAAATCATTGCAAACTTAGCAAGTTCTGACGGCTGGAAACTTAAAGGGCCTATAGAAATCCAGCGGTGGGCACCTTTTAATTCTTCTGACATAAAAGGAACAAAAGGCAAAAGGCAAAGAAAAAGGCTTGCAAAAGTAACAAGAGGTACATACCTTCGGATTTTATTCATTGGGAAAAGTGTCATAAAAATCATCAGTGCAAAGCCAACTGCTGACCAGATTATCTGCTTCACAAAAAAATGATATTTATTATCAAAAAGAACTTGACTTCTTGCGCTGGTAGAAAAGAATACCGTAAAAAGACCAAGACCCCACAAAAGCAAAATGCTGACAATAAGCATAGCATCTGTTTTCCGGTATGAGTCATTTGGTCTTTGTGCGTAAAAAGTAAAGTTTTCCATTTTAATTATTTTTACCTTCCAGATTTTCTCTTATGCGTTCAAGGCCCATTCCGCGAGAAGCCTTTACCAGTAAAATATCTTTTTCACCGGCAAAATCTTTTATGATACAGCATGCCTTTTCAATATCAGCATCGCTGTGTCCTTCAAAATATTTAAATATTTTTGAAGATGATTTTCCGTCTTTTGATTTTCCACATTCTGCTGCATCAAAAGCGGCCTTCATTTCCTTTCCGATAAAAATCACCATATCGGCAGAACTTGAAAGAACCTGCTTTCCAACAGTCTGGTGATCCTTAAAGGAAGACTCTCCCAATTCCAGCATATCGCCCAAAACAAAAATTTTTTTGCATGAAGATGTAACTGAACTTACAAAATCAATTGCCTTTTCCATTGAATCCGGATTTGCATTATAGCAATCCTGAAGAACAGTATATTTTCCGTGAAGCACCTGGCTTCTTCCAAACATTGCTTTTAATTCTTCAATGCCCCTTGCAATTTCCTGGTCTGTCAAAGAAAGATGCTTAGCCAGGGCAATTGCCCCCAAAGCGTTTTTGTAATTATATTTTCCAGGCAAAGTAAGCAAAGCCTTAAAGTCACCAATTTGAATAAGACTTCCGTCAAGCCCCCTGTCTTCAAGAAATTTTACATTCGGATCACAGTCATCTCCGTAATAAATTACGTGACCATTTCCATCAATGTAATCTTTCATAAAAGAAGCAAAATCATCATCCTGAGGAATAAAACCGCAGCCAAAAGAATTAAGGTAATCAAAAACCTTGCACTTTTCGCGGGCAATATTTTCTCTTGATCCCAGTTTTCCAATGTGGGCAGTCCCAATATTTGTAACAAGGGCGTAACGGGCTTTAAGCACTTTTGAAATTTCACCAATTTCGTTCTGGCGGTTCATCCCCATTTCAAAAAGGCCCACTTGATCACCCTGACGAATATTAAAAACCGAAAGGGGCAAACCTGTTTCCGAATTAAAGTTTCCCTTGTTTGTAATAACCTTGTACTTTTGACTCAAAAGGGAAGCAAGAATTTCCTTAGTCGTAGTTTTTCCACTTGAACCCGTAACAGCAATTTTTATAAGTGAAGGAAATTTTTCCACATAAGCTTCAGCCGCATTCTGTAAGGCAGTCAAAGTATTTTCTACCGCAATAAAATAAACATCCGGAAAATCTTTTGAAAGCTGAACAAAAACAGAAGGATCTTTTTCAAAATTCGCTTTGGCAATAAAAATTACAGAAGCGCCTTTCTGGCAGGCTGACTGGCAGTAAATGTGACCATCCTGATTTTCACCAATAAGAGGAACAAAAAGTGTATTTTTTTCTACATTACGGCTGTCAGTCTGGACGCTGGAAAAGAAAAATTTATTTCCGCCCAAAACATGAATTCCGTCAACTGCAGAAAGAACTTCATTTAACATCAAAAGACTTTTTTCCATTTTCTTCATTCATCTCCACTCTGATAATTTCGTCGCTTTCAGCCTGTCTCATCCCCAGTTGATTTTCCGCAATATTTTCAATTCTTTCGGTGCCAGAAAGCAAACTTATGTCTGTAATAAGCTGCTTGTTTTCCTCAACAAGAGCTTCCTGTTTTTCTTCCAGTTCCGTAACTTCTTTCAGCAGATCCTTGTACTTTGAAGAATGATAGGCATTCAAAATCAAAATGCCAGGAATGCAAAGTGCCGTTAAAGATGCAAAAAATATTGTTAAAAAATTTCTTTTTTTCTGATTCATCACATTGCCTCCACATTCAAAAGTCTCTTGTCACAGGCATCACAAATTTTTCTTAAGACACGCAGTTTTGCACTTCTTGAAGGAGAATTATCTTTTATTTCTTCAAGACTTGGCTCCACCGGTTTTCTAGTCAAAAGTTCTGCGCAGGGATGACCTTCACAAGTACAAGTTGCTTCGTTTAAAGGACAAACGCACTGCTTTCCTAAATTTCTAAAATAATTTTTTACGATTCTGTCTTCCAAAGAATGAAAAGTTATTACACCCATTTTTCCGCCGGCATTCAAAACATTAAAAGCTGCATGTAAAGCTTCCGGCAGTCTTTTTAACTCACTGTTAACCTGTATTCTTAAAGCCTGGAATGTTCTTGTTGCAGGGTGGATTTTTTCATGTCTGTAATTTGAAGGGACAGCATTGTAAATGATGTCAGCCAGGTCTTTTGTAGAAGCAATGCGGTGATCATTTCGCGAAAGGCAGATGGCATGACTGATTCTTCTGGAATATTTTTCGTCGGAATACAAATAAATCATATTAGCCAGAGCTTCTTCATCCATTCCATTTACAATATCCTGAGCACTCTGGCCGCTAGAAGGATTTAAGCGCATATCAAGTTCTTCATCATGGCGGAAGGAAAAACCTCTGCCGCTTTTTTCGTAATGGTAAACGCTTATGCCCAAATCAAAGAGGATTAAATCCGGCTTTCTTTCAAGAAAATAATTTTTGTAGAAGTCATTAAACCAGCCATTGTAAAAAGACATGCGGTCACCAAAAGGAGCAAGTCTTTCTTTTGCCCTTTCCTGGATTTTTGCGTCTGCATCAAGGCCTAAAATTTTTAATGAAGGATATTTTTCAAGGAAGTTAAAAGAATGTCCGCCTTCACCCAAAGTTGAATCAATCATGAAAGCATCACTTTCAAAAGATTCCCCCAGAGGCGACAAATATTCAAGACATTCATTGAGCAAAACAGGTTTATGCACAATTTCCATTTTTAACTTCCCCACAAAAGTAAAAAATTCTCTTCATTTTTCCCAGGATTCCCACTTCCTGGAAAAAACTGCTGTAAATCATTTTTATAACAAAATGTCGTTCAAACTTTCAGCTGCCTGAAGGAATGAACTTTCAGTCCTTTCAAGATATGCCCTGTAAGCTTCAGCGTCCCAAAGTTCCATGTATTTGTTCATACCCAGAACAACACATTCACCGCTTAAAGAAGCATATTCTCTTAAGTTTTGAGGAATAGAAAGACGGCCAGTCCTGTCAAATTCAATTTTTTGTGCAGGTGCCACAAAGCGCCGCATAACAAGACTTTTCTGTGCACTAAACAAAGAAGCAGAGCCTACAATTTTTTCATTCAGACTTTGCCATTCTTCAATAGTAAAAAGGGTAAGACAGTGTTCAAGCCCCTGCGTTATTATGAGTTCATTTTCCTGTAAAACAGACCGCAACTTTGACGGAAAAAGGATTCTTCCCTTTTCGTCAAGAGTGTTGCGGTATTCCCCAATAAGCATGTCCATAACCACTATTCTACCACTTTCCCCCACTTATTCCCACTTATCTACCATTTTAATCCTAAATTTGATAATGTCAATGTAAAAAAATGCCGATAAAGAAAAATTTTACCATTTTTCGGGGAAATACTATAAATAGGTATAGCCCCCCCCCAAAAAAAAAACAAAGTCTTTGACTAACTTTCAATCATCAATTAAAGTGGCACAAGAGCCCTTAAGAATTACTATTTTCAGAGGGCAAACAAAGGATTTTTTAATGATAAACACCTTAAACGAATCTTCCCTGCACAAAACCCTGAAAGAACTTTACAGCCTGAATTCTCCAGGCAGCAAAAAAGAAGTCCCTGTAGGCCCCTACATTGCAGACATAGAAGAAAAAGACTCTTCCATAATCGAAATCCAGACAGGAAATCTTTCAAGCCTCTTAAAAAAATGCTCTTACTACATAAGCCAGAAGCGAAAAGTAAAAGTCATTTATCCCCTTGTTACAGAAAAATACATAAAAACCTTCGATTCAACAAAGGCAGAAGCCAGGAAAAGAAAAAGCCCTGTCAAAAAAAACATATATTCCATTTTCCGCGAATTAACAGGCCTTTACCCCCTGATTTTAAACCGCAGCTTTTACCTGGAAGTGGTGGAAGTAGTAATCACAGAAGAAAGAAGGGACGACGGTCTTTTAAAGCAGTCAGCAAACGGCCGCCGCAGATTCAGAAAAACATGGACAAAAGAAGGCAAATGTCTTGAAAAAATAGGAAAATCCACAATTTTACATGGCAAAAAAAGTTACAAAGACCTTTTACCCAAAAATCTGGAGGGAAATTTTTCAGCAAAAGTCCTTTTTGAAGAATTAAAAAAGGAAGAAAAAAAAGTCACACTAAACCAAGTCCACCTTATGATCTGGGTTTTAAGCCATGCCTCCATAATTGAATACACAGGAAAAGAAGGCAAAAGCAACATTTACAGACTTTTGTAAATTCCAAAACATAAAAAAATCAAATCAAAGAAAAATCCAGACAAAAAAAACTCCGCACAAAAAGCACGGAGTCAATTCAAGAAGTTTAATGGCAGCAAAAAACTTTCAATTTCTTTTTAAGACTGCCCTAACTGAAAGCAAATCCGGACAAGCCAGACTGCTTAAAAAATCATACTGAAAAATTACCAGTTGTCTGGCATATCATCTTCAGACTTATTTTCCATATCATACAAGTCTGTTACGGCACGAATGTCATCAAGGTAAATGTAATAAGACCCCTGGGCATCCATTGGTGAACAGTCTACGCGGAAACCCTTGATGCGAAGACCAGGCTTGTCTCCCCAGTAAATGCTCTGCTGAATAATGCCGTGAATACCGTCCGTTGAAGGAGGAATGGCAACAGTCATCTTTTTCCAGCCGGCAAATTCCAGGTTACCAACATAAAGTTCAAAATCATTACCATTGTAATCCTGAATCAAAAGCCACAGGTCATGAGCAATATTTCTACCGCAAACCCACAAAGAAACTGTCTTTACAACACCTTCAACAGGGATTGGGCGGGCAGCCGTAATGTAAAAAGAATTTACACCACGTCTGAAAAATTCAATTTTAGCACCAAAAACCTTTGAATCTTCAGCTTCTATGCCATCACCATTGTCAAGCGCTTCTTTAGCCAGCGGATTTCCATCAAAAAGGCGGCCTGTAATAAGACCAACATCAGAAGAAATGTGAACATTCCATGAACCTTCACGTTCCATGCGGTCAACACTTACTTCACGAAGTCCCTGACGGGCACTGTCATTTCCAATTTCAGAAGCATCTGGAGCTGCCATACTGGACTGTGCAAAAGCAGCACATGAAAGAAGAGTGGCTGCCAAGAAAGATACAATTATTTTCTTCATTTTATTACCGCCTTTTATTTTTCTGGAGCTTCAGAAGCAGAAGAAGAAGAAGAGTCCTGGCTGTCACCAAAGTCTGCATCTTTAAGCTCGTAACCATCATAGATATTTGACAGAGTATTTGTTGTATACTTAATCTGATCAAAATAAATAACATAATTATCTACAGCTTCACGAATGCTTGTGCGGACACGGAATCCTACAAAAGTAAGATTTGGACGGCCCGCGTGGTAGCGTGAATGCTGCCTGATAGAAGTAGGAATATTAAGGACAATGTTTCTCCAGCCGTGGAACAAAAGGCTGCCTGCATCAAGAGTATGAACGCGGCCATCAGCATCCCTGATCATTACTTCCAGGTAATAGTTGTAATTTCCACCCCATACCCAGAAATCCAGCTGAGTAACAGTTCCCAAAAATTCAGGTTCATAAGGCTGACCGTCTTTTTCAGGATAAATTTCAAACCAGTTGTCACCCTTGCGGTCAAAAGCAGTCTTTACGCCAAGAACCTGCATCTGCTTGTCAGAATTCTTGTAGAAAGCACGAAGCGAATTTGGCATACCGTCAAACTTTTTAACGATAGGATAACCATCAGCAACAAAGCGGCTTGAAGTAACATTCCATGTCCACTCAGTGTCTTCATCGAAACTATCAATAACGATTGTTTCTACGGCCTTTGCACTTGGCTGGGCAACTGCCGGGAGGCAGAAGGCGAATGCAAGAATAAGGCTACCTAAAATAACAATGCCCTTTTTCATTCAAAATCTCCTTGAATTAAGCTTCCGCGGCATTTTTTTTAATGCGGAAACCACCATATTTACATATCGGCACATTTTAAAAGAAACTTAATTTTTTTCTGCACCAGAAATGGAATTTCTAAAAATGAGTTTTTAGACTTTTCTACGGCCCTTCCATTATATTTTCCAATTATTGCTTTGTCAAATAAAGGAAAGATTTTTCATATATTTTTTTTGGCGGAAGTCACTTTTCCAACGGTCCTTCCCCACTTCGGTAACCCTCAAAGAAAAAAGTCCCGCAATGGCGGAACTTTTTTCTTCCGCTTCGCTTGTTGAAACAAGCTTCGCGGGTGGTCCAGGCCCGGACGCAAGGCCTTAAAAACGGCCAATTTTTTTTAAAGAAGAAATGTCTTCCTTAACATCTCTTTTAGAACTGCCCTTTAGTTTTTAGAGCCGGAACGAACCAGGCGCAGGCCCAAAGTTTCCCGGCGTCTGTCAGAGGGGCATAGTCGTCACGGAAGCAGACAGATGTCTCAGATGCAAGGCTCTGCCAGTTTCCACCGCGTATAACATGATAGTCACCTGACATGGCGCCGAGGGGGTCAGTAACAGTTTCTACAGATACCTTAGCATTATACAAATCATAGCACCATTCACTTACGTTTCCGCTCATGTCAAAAAGGCCCAATCTGTTTGCTTTCTTTTTGCCAGTCTGATGACTACCCATTTCTTAAGCCTTGTTATTCGTGGCTACCCAGCTTTCACCTGTTGTTCCAGTGGTATTGTTGTAACCGTACCAGCCTATAGCATCTAAGGCACTGTCACTATAAATAAAACCAGAAGTGTATTTTTTTCCATTTGTATCCGCTCCGCTAAATACGTAATCCCAGTCAGCCTTGCTTGTGTCGCCACCACGGGCAGCATATTCCCATTCAGCTTCTGTTGGCAGGCGGTAACCATTCGCAGTTTCTACTAAAGATACCGTTGCCGCTGTAATATGATTGTTACTTACACTTTTAATTATAATTTCGTATGCAGGGGTCAGGCCTTCCTTTGTGCTTTTTGCATTACAAAAATATACTGCGTCACACCATGTTATGCCTTCTACCGGACGCAGGCCCTGCTCTTCGCCCAAACTTTCAATGTCAAGTGCATATTCAGTGCTGCCTTCAGAGCAAAATGACGGCTTTGCATCCAGCGTGTATTCAATTCCATTTACTGTCACTGTCTGGCCTTCCATCACACTTTCGTATTCATCCTGGGTTACTTCGTACTTGCCCATGTAAAAATCACTTAAGGTTACTGTGCGATCTTTTATGAAAACGCCGGCATTGTTATTTGTATTCGTTTTACCTTCAATTTCACCACCAGTCACCTTTACATTTCCCCAAGGGGCACCTGTGTCTGTTATGCCATCTGAAACATTTTTCATTGCATCAAAAGTTTGAATCTTAAAATTATAAGAGAGCCCGTCAGTAAGACCTGTTACTGTAAATGTGGTAACATCGCCTGCCAGACTTTTTCTTGTGCAAGTTGGCCGATTGCAGGTTGCATTGAAAGTTTTGTTCCTGCAAAGTCACTGTCAGTCGGATTTGCCCATGTAAGGACAGCCTGGCCGTTTTCTGCCTCTACCTTAAAATCGCTTACTTCTCCAGGGGCCACTATATCTTTTATTTGATCACGCACAGCCAACCCCTCAGAAACATTTCCGCTTTTGTCAAAAGTTCTAAATGTAAAAGTATAATATCCGTCAAGTACAGAATACAGTGTAAATGAAGTTACATCGCTTCCCAGAATTTTTTCTTCTGAAAGGTTACCAACTGGCGGATCCATTGAAAGCTTTATACCTGCAAAGTCAGAATTTTCCGGATTTGTCCATGAAAAAGTAGTTATGCCGTTTTCTTTACACACGCCAATATTAGCTACTTCATCTGGAGCTTTTTCATCTACTACTGAAAGACCTTCTGTTTTTCCTGTAGAAATGTTTCCGCTTTTGTCAAAAGTTTTTATTGTAAAAGTGTAGCTTTGACCACCAGTAAGTCCTGTTACCGTAAATGTACTTACATCACTTTTTAAAGACTTTTCTTCGGCAAGTTCACCAATGGCTGGGCTCATTGAAAGCTTTGTTCCTGCAAAGTCACCATCACCTGGATTTGTCCATGTAAGAAGAGCCTTGTCGTCTTCTAGCTGCCGTACACTGAAAGTGCCTACTTCATCCGGAGCTTTTGTATCTTTTTCGGTTTCCTTGTTACAGGAAAGGGCAAAAAGGCTAAGGCTAAGCGCCACCATCCCTAAAAACATCTTTCCATTTTTTTCATGATTTTCCCCCATAATGAAAAAAAATCTAAAACAAAAAGCCACTCCCTGCACAAAGACAGAGAATGGCCCTATTTCCTAAAG
>CAVJHV010000030.1:0-1212 GCA_963649315.1 Treponemataceae bacterium
CCATGCCGAAGGCAGTCCGAAGGACCGCGCGCAGCAAGTGGCGGAAGGGCCGTTTGACAAAACAAAGTACGCTTTAAAAGGAAAAAAAGAAATTGCCACGGGGGCTTTTTAGTTTTACAATGAAGTTACTTTTTTATAAGAGGTTTTTATGAAATTATTATCTGTTGCGATCCCCTGCTATAATTCAGAAAGTTACATGAGGCATTGCGTGGACACGCTTTTGTCTGGCGGCGAGGATGTGGAAATTATTATTGTGAATGATGGTTCTACAAAGGATAACACTTTGGGTGTGGCCCGTGAATTGGAAAAGGCGAATCCTTCTATTGTAAAAGTTGTTGATAAACCGAATGGCGGCCACGGTTCGGCTGTAAACTTCGGCCTTAAAAATGCGACTGGAAAATATTTTAAAGTTGTTGATTCAGATGACTGGGTTGATGAAGCTGCTTTAAA
Source organism: Treponemataceae bacterium (assembly GCA_963649315.1). Classification (GTDB taxonomy): domain Bacteria; phylum Spirochaetota; class Spirochaetia; order Treponematales; family Treponemataceae; genus Treponema_D. The sequence continues at coordinate 451 of CAVJHV010000030.1, forward strand.
AAGATTGCTTGAAACTTTAAAGAAATTTTCTGACGGTGAAAATGAAATTGATCTTTTGCTTTGCGACTTTATGTACGACAAGGTTGGAAAGAAAAACAAAAAGACTGTTTCTTTTAAAAAGCAGTTTCCTGTAGAAAAAGTTTGTTCGTGGGCAGACACAAAAAAATTCCCCCTGGGCACAAACATTCTTATGCATGCCATTATTTACCGCACAGATGTTTTACGCCAGTGCAAACTGGAACTGCCGGAACACACTTTCTACGTAGACAATATTTTTGCCTTTAAGCCTTTCCCTTATTGCAAAAAAATTTACTATCTGCCTGTCTGCCTTTACCATTATTTTATTGGCAGAAACGATCAAAGCGTAAACGAAAAAGTTATGATTGGCAGAATTGACCAGCAGATTCGTGTTAACCGCATTATGATTGATGAATTTAAAAACAGTGCTGACTTTTTCAAGGATGACAAAAAGTTAAGAAGGTACATGTTTGGTTATTTAAAAATCATAAGCGTCATTTCTTCAGTTTTGTGCAATCTTTCCAAGAACAAAGAAAATTACCAGAAAAAGCAGGACCTTTGGGATTACATGAAGGCCACAGACCCTGACACTTACAAAGAAATCAAGGGCTGCGCTTTGGGAAAAATTTACAGTTCGCAAAATGCCTTCATGCGCTGGCTTTCAATCCGCGGCTACATGTTTGCAAAAATGACCACGGGATTTAATTGATTTTCTTTGGTTAGGAAAGGGGTGTTTTACGAAAT
>CAVJHV010000030.1:1227-23195 GCA_963649315.1 Treponemataceae bacterium
CGGGCCGCATCTGTTTTCGAAATGCGCCATTCGTAAAGCGGACCGCATCTGTTTTCGAAATGCGCCATTCGTAAACAGCCCCCTTTCCGTCAAACATTCACCCATTGCCTAAACAGCTGGTCCAGCCTCCACAGCCACATCTTTATCCTTAGAATAAAGTGCCTTCAGGAATAAAGGCGTAGACACTGAACTGATGATTATCAAAAGAATTACAGCCGTAAAGAATTCGCTGGACAAAAGGCCGGCTGCCAGGCCACGCTGGGCAACAATCAGGGCAACTTCGCCGCGTGTCATCATGCCACAGCCAATTTTTAAACATTCCATTCCCTTAAAGCCCAAAAGGCGGCTGACTCCACCGCAGCCCGCAACCTTGGACAGCATACCCACAACAACAAAAGCGACAGAAAATAAAATAAGAGGCAAATCCACATTCTGAATGCTAGTCTGCAAACCAATACTGCAAAAGAAAACAGGACCAAAAAGCATGTAAGAATTCACATCCATTTTGCGCTGGATATAATTTGAATCCTTTGTAGAACAAAGAATTACACCCGCAATGTAGGCACCCGTAATATCCGCAACGCCAAAAAACTTTTGTGCCACATAAGACAAAAAGAATGCCAGAGCCAGACCAATAATCGGAATGCGCCTTGTGTGAGTCCACCTTGCATCAGCCTTTTTGAAAAGACGGTAAAAAAGCAAACCAAAAACTGTAGCAAAAAGGAAAAAAGCCACCGTCTTTACCAGCAAAAGCCAAATCTGCTGACTTGGATCCTTAAATCCAATCACAATAGTTAAAACAATAATACCAATAACATCATCAATAATAGCAGCGCTTACAATAGTCTGTCCCAAAAAGTTATTCAGCTTTCCCAATTCCTTTAAAGTTTGAACCGTTATGCTCACCGAAGTCGCCGTCAAAATAGTTCCCACATAAAGAGCCTTGTAAAACTTTTCAGAACCAATTTTATCAAAACCATAAAAGCACATAAAAAGAATGGTACCAGCCACCAGAGGAACAAAAACTCCGGAGCAGGCAATAATAGTAGCCTTAGCGCCGCTCTTTTTTAAATCATTAATATTCGTACCCAAACCGGCATTAAACATCAGCATAATAACGCCAATTTCCGCCATAAAAGAAAGCGGTTCCGACTGCTGCACACTCAGGTACTGACTCAAAAAAGGAATTTTTCCGAAAACACTAGGCCCAATAATCAGTCCCGCAATAATTTCGCCCGCCACCTGGGGCGCCTTCAACTTACGCGCAATCAAACCAAACAATTTCGCAAAAACAATAATAACCGCAAGCTGTCTTAAAAAATCAATCTTGTCCATAATTTCGCCACAAGGCAATTATAGTTTTATACTTTTTTTATTCAATATATTTTTGATTTTTTTTTGAAGCATACCGCCTTTTGTTTAACGGCCCTTCCGCCACTTGCTGCGCGCGGTCCTTCGGACGGCCTTCGGCCTGGCTTCAGGGCCGGCTAGTCGCATTTTAAGAAGAAAAAACTTTATTCGCAAAGCAAATGTACCAGGCTTGTTTCTTTAGATTTTTTTCCCATAAAATTAGTATTTGTTTTTTAAATCCTCAATCATTTCTAAAGTATATGAAAGCAGATTTTTTACTTCTTCGTTGTCTGTGACTTTGTCTGCGGCAGAAGCGTTGAAAAAGTATTTGTTAACCCTGTCATTAATTTTAATGTAATTTGCTCCTCTGCACAAGGTTTCAAAATAGTATACCGGCATGCCCTGGCCAAAAGGGTCCTGGGTACACAAAAAGATTATGTAACTTTCTTTTAACTGCTTGTACCTCTGGCCACGGCTTAATAAGTTCATGTCTATTTCACCCTGGTAGTAGCGGGCCCTTAGGCCTTCATCGCCTTTAACAGCAGTTTGCATTTCCACGTCAAAAACTCGGTCTGAATCCTTTACATAAACGTCAAGCCTTACGCCGCGGCTGTTAAAGACGTTTTCTATGGTAAAGTCCGGCGTTAAATTTTCGATGTGGTCAATTTTGATATCCAAAAGAATTTCAAGCATGCGCTTACAAATACCTTTGTCCTCCATGACTTTTCTAAACATAAAGTCGTCTGTGAATGGAGCCTCTAAAAATTTCAATTTTTAGAGGCAACCCTGAAAACGCGATATTTTAAGTCTTTGTATTTCAAAGACTTAAAATTCGAAGGCATCTCTAAAAAAGCATTGAAAATGATTTTTTAGAGATGCCCTAATTCCAATTTTTTGAATTTTTCCTGCATGAGGATTCTCCTGTTTGTGAGCCGTTTTTTTTCGAGTGCTCCCTTATATAATTATCTTTTTAGTAAGCCTCCCAAAATCAAATTTCAGCACAGGTCTGATAGAGCCTGGGAGACGCCGCCTTAGAAACTGTCACTTCCAATGTTATTAAAAATAATAATAAATGCTTAAATGCTTAAAAAGCAGAAAAAAAACTGTTTCTGAAATTTAAAGAAGAAATCATTTGCTGTATAAAAAACGGTCTTTCTTTTTTGGACTGGAATTTGTCCGCTTCTGGTGTGGGCATTTTGCAAAAGACAAAAAAGCGTATGAAAAAAGTCTTTGGAAATTTTGTCTGATTATAAAAAAGGCCGCTCAGATAAAGAAAAAACTTTCCAAAGTCTGGTCTGTGTAAAAGCGGCAAGTCATTTGTCTTTTTAAGGACAAGCAAAGGGGGCAGCAGCTTTACGAATGAAGTGTTTTTTTTTTGCTAAAGTAACCTAGCCGGCCGTGGAAGCCCGTAGTCACATGCGGCGAAAGACGCGTGTGATGAGCGCCAGCGAAGGCTGCAAGGGCCGTTAAACAAAAGGAGGTATGCTTTAAAAGAAGAAAAAAAAGAACTTTGGACTTTGGGGCGTTGACTTAATTGAAGATTTTACATATAGTTTAAATCCCCTTGGAGTTACGCAGGTGACTCCCATTTTGACCATAAGGAGTACATACAGATGAAAAAGTATGAACTTATGACTATCTATCCAGTAGAGGATGATAAGTACAAGGCTGGAGTTGAAATGCTCCGTGCAGATTTAGCTAAATTCGGTGCAGAAATCGAAAAGGAAGAACCTTACGGTGATCGCGATCTTACTTATGAAGTAAAGAAAGCTAAGCGCGGTAAGTTCCTTCTGCTTAACATCAAGGCTAATCCTGCTAAGATTGCAGAACTTGATGCAGCTTTTAAGTTTAACACAAATCTTCTTAAGTATCTTTTTGTCGCTGTAGATGAAAAGGCATAAGGACAACTCTAAAATTTTTAAATTTTAGAGACTCCCGTAAAAGCAAAAACGAAATTCATTAAATATCCTTTAAGGAGGGTTTTATGGCAACATCAGATTTAAATAGCGTAGTTCTTATCGGACGCCTTACACGCGATGCAGAATTGACTTACATGCAAAACGGTAATGCTGTCTGTTCTATGGGAATTGCGGTTAACAGAAGTCGCAAAGATGGTGATCAGTGGGTTAGTGAAGTAAATTATTTTGATGTTTCTTACTTTGGAAAACCGGCTGAGGCTGTAAAGCAGTACTTGACAAAGGGTAAACAGATTGCTGTTCAAGGTTCTTTGAGGCAGGACAGGTGGGAAAAAGACGGACAGAAGTTCAGTAAGGTGAGGATTGTTGCCAATTCTGTAGAACTTCTGGGAGGCCGTTCTGATGGCGCATCTTCAGGTTATAATGGTACTGGATATGCCGGGGGCTATCAAAAGCAGGCTTCTTATTCTGCAAATCCTTCTGCTCAAATGAATAATTCAAATTACAACAGCATGCCGCCGGAACCTAGCCCTTATGGTGAAACTTTTGGTGGCGATTCGGGGGATTTCCCTGAAGATGTTCCATTTTAAGTCCTTTTTGGCAAATGGAATTAATTTCCACTTAGGAGAATATTATGTCAGATACAGTTAACGAAAATGAATCTGTAGAAAAGAAGGAAGCTTCTTCTCAGGAAGCTCTTCAGAATTCTGGCCGCGAAGACGAAGTTCGTGGTGGACGCAATGGTAAGGGAAAGGCTTTCTTCCACAAGAAGGTTTGCCGCTTTTGCGCTAACAAGGCAAAAATTGACTACAAGGATGCTGATGGTCTTCGCCGCTTTACAACAGAACGCGGTAAGATTCTTCCACGTCGCATTACTGGAACTTGTGCAAAGCACCAGAAGGAACTTGCTGTAGCAATCAAGAGAGCACGTTCTATTTGTCTGCTTCCTTTCGTTACAGAGTAGTTTTTTCAGGGACTTGATTTTTTTGTTGAGTCCCCTTGAATTTAAAATAAGCCTGCGATCCAACTCCTGGTGACGTGGGCTAAAAAAATAATAGGAGCTTGTTATGAAGGTTATTCTTAATGAAGATGTAAAGCATCTTGGTGAATTGGGTGATGTAAAGAATGTTGCTAATGGTTATGCCCGCAACTATCTTTTCCCACATGGTTATGCATTCCCTTGCACAGAAGAAACTCTTGCTGCTTTTGAAGCAAGAAAGGATGAAATTGAAAAGCGCAAGGAACAAAAGCGTGCAGATTCTGCAAGTCTTAAGGAAAAGCTTGAAGCCCTTAACATTGAACTTGTAATGCCTGCTGGTGGTAACGGTAAACTTTTTGGTGCCGTTACAAACATGACTTTGGCTGACTGGTTTGGTAAGAACGGTTTTGATATTGAACGCAAGAAGATTGAAATTCCTGGTCTTACAATTAAGAATGTTGGTAACTATACTTTTAAGGTTCACCTTTATGAATCTTCTGTGGCTGAAGTAAAACTTGCTGTTAAGCCACAGGAAACAAAAGAAGTTAAGGAAGAAAAGGCTCCTGCAAAGAAGGCTGTTAAGGAAGAAGCTGCTGCTGAAGAAGCAAAGGCTGCTGAAGAAGATTCTTCTGCTGCAGAGTAATTTCTTTTTTTGATTTGGCGGCTCCTTTGTCTGGGGCTGCCCTTAATTTTTTAAGGTTGCCCTTAAAGCTTGTTTTTTAGGGGGCAGTTTTGGAAATTTTAAAGTCCACAGTTTACTGCGGGCTTTTTTTATAGGAGTCACGAATGGAACTTAAGGATAAAGTCCCCCCACATAATTTGGAATTTGAGCAGGCAACGCTTGGCGCTATACTTTTGGACTGGGATTCTTTTGGCGAAGTTTCTTCCATGCTTAAAGCGAGTGACTTTTATGATCCAAAAAATCAGGCCATTTACCAGGCCCTTATCAGTTTGAGCATTTCTGGTGATACTGGCGATGTGCTTACTTTAGTTGATGAATTGAATAAGACTGGCAATTTGGAAAAGGCCGGGGGAATGTCTTATGTTTCTTCGCTGACTGACAAAGTGCCTACTTCTGCAAATATTTTGTATTACGCAAAAACTGTTCTGGATCTTTCCACAAAAAGAAATCTTATAAAGATGGCTTCTGAAATTAAGGCGGATTCTTTTGATGAAACTAAGGAAAGCCGCCAGATTCTTGAAGATGCCCAGGGCAAGCTTTTTAAACTTACAGAAAATAATGTTACTTCTACAATTTTTGATTTAAATGAACTGGTTGTAAAAACTATTCAAATAATTGACAAGCGCTATAAGGATAAAGGTTCTTATTCGGGCATTCCTTCTGGCATTACAAAGCTGGATCTTTTGCTGAGTGGTTTTCAGAAGGGGGAAATGACCATTATTGGGGCCAGGCCTTCTATGGGAAAAACGGCTCTGGCTTTGACTATGATGCAGCATATTGCGGTTGAAAAAGAAATTCCCTGTGGCTTTTTTTCTTTGGAAATGTCTGCTGAACAGATTTGTTCCCGTCTTTTGTCCCAGGTGGCACGCATTCCTGGCGGAAAGATTCGTTCGGGCCTTCTTACTATTCAGGATTTCCAGAAGTTAAATGATGCGGCAGGTGCCTGCTACAAGGCTCCTCTTTTTATTTGCGATGTTCCTAACATGAAGCTGCTGGATTTAAGGACCCAGGCCAGAAAGATGGTTGTAGATAAAAAGGTGCAGATTATTTTTATTGACTATATTGGTTTGATTACTTCTGAAAATACCAGCAAAGAGGCTTGGGAGCAGCAATCTGAAATTTCCAAGTCATTAAAGGCTTTGGCCCGCGAGTTGAACATTCCTATTATTGTTTTGTGCCAGGTGGCTCGCGATGCTGAAGAAAAGGAACCTACTTTGGCCCAGTTGCGTGGTTCTGGTTCTATTGAACAGGATGCGGATGTTGTAATGTTTATTCATGGCGAAAGGAAAAAAACTGCCAGTGAGGAAGGGGAAGAAAGTGTGCCTGTTTTGGACAGAAAGATTATTGTTTCTAAGCAGCGTAACGGTCCTATTGGGGATGTAGAAGTGCTTTTTCTGTCTTCATACACTAAATTCGAAAACAAATCCAAAGAAGAAGGTTGATAGCGTGAGGCTATGGAAGGCCGTCGAAGGCAATTTCAATTGCCGAAGACGAAAAAAAATAGCGGACAATTTGTCCGCTATTTTTTTTTGGAGCGAAAGCGTAAGCCTGGAACAGCCGGCCCGGAGCGTAGTGAGGCCTTGGCAGAACGAAGCGGAGGGACACGCCCAAAATAAAAAAAGCCTGATTTTGATGCTAGGCATTTTGTCAGGCTTTTTTTGTATTTCTTTGTTTTTATTTTAGAAATGACTTTTATTTTTCAGGGACGACAGAACTTTGGTTTGTCTGGGCCTTTTCCTGAACAAGTGTTAAATCTTCGAGGCTCAAAAGAACTGCACGGCCTGAAGCGCTTGTTGCGACAATTCCCTTGTCTGTAATTGTGATTGGGCTGGCATCATTTACTGCAACCGGGCTCTTTTTTATCATGCTAAGATTTTTGTCATATTGGGCAACAACGAAATTTGATGAATCTTTGATGACACAATAATAATCGCTGCCCTGCTGAACAAGGACTGAATTTTCAGAAAGAATTTCCTGACTTTCTTTTGTGATTTCAAGGGTACTTGAATCTAAGAGGCAAAGTTTTATTGCAGCGTTGCCTGTATTTTCTCCACAAACTGCCATATACTTGAGGCTGGAATCTCCTGTCTGGCCTGAAGCAAGGTCGTCATTTACAGGAAGAATTGTTTTTCCCCTGACAACTGTAACTGGTGAAGTTTTTACAACAAGACCTGTGTCTGCGTTTAACTTAACAATTGTGCTTAAACCACTTTCCTTGTCCAAAATGCGAAGCCCTGTAACCAAATTGAGTTCTTCATCGCTTGGGGTAGAGTTGGCAAGTTCTTTTTGATCTTGAGCAATGTCTTTTCTGTCTGACTTTGCTTCTGTCTGCTTTTTGTCAGAGAAGGCCTGTTCTTCTGAAGCTTTATCTTTTGCTTCCTGGGCTGCTTCTTTTTGCTTTTCAGTTTCTTCTTTTTCCTGTGCAGCTTTTTCTTCTGCTTCCTTTGCTTTTTCTTCTGCTTCCTGGGCTGCCTTTTGCTTTTCTTCGTTTTCAGGATCTGCGTCTGCGGCGGCTCTTGCTTCTTCAGCAGCTTCTTTTGCGTCTGCGGCTTCTTCTACTGCCTGGGCTTCTTCTTTTTTCTGTTCGTCCAAGGCTTTTTGTTCATCGGCAGCATTCTTTGCAGCTTCCTGGGCTCTGTCTGAGGCAGCATCTGCTTCACGCTCTTTGAGGTCTACCATGTTTTTGCGTTCATCAACACCGCGGTCATCATCTTCGCGCATTGAATTAATTACCTGCTGGTCTGAAATGGTTGTTGTGTCGATGGTGGAAATGCCTTTTGTAACATCGTAAAGTGGAATTACAATCTGTGACTGGCCCGGCCACTGTGTCCATTTTGTTGAAAGTCCGGCTTTTTCTTTTGTAAGATGTTGGACCACTTCTGTTTTGTATTTTTTAGAGAAGGTGTCAAGGTCATTTCTGTAAACAGCGTTGTAAACTGTTACGAATGTTGCCAGTGTGGATGCGTCTGAATATGAATAGTTGTATGCGGAAGCGATGTAAGAAGCAATGATTCTTCGTAAGTTTTTGATGTGATCAACTGTAGCGTCAGGACCAATGATGAAAATATCTGCATCTAGTTTGCTGCCGTCTTCATTTCCAATTACATGGATTACAGAATATTTTGCGTTTGTAGAAATGTTTTTTGAAGTTTCCAGTGATGTTGAAACTTCCCGACCTAATGCTGAACCGATTGAGTTGATTGATTCTACTGAGTCAATGCGTGAATGCGGCCCAGAGTAGTTTTCAAATTCTACAGTTGAGTCGATTCGGATTTCATTTTCATTGATTCCGATTGCGCTGGCAGATGCTAAAAAAACTGTCAGTAAAAGGCATAACAAGAATCCTTGCTTTTTCATATCTTTACTCCTGGTAAATGATTGTATGATAAAAATTTTTCTTTAAAAAGTACCGCTTTAGAGGCAGCACATTTGCTGTGCAATTTTTTTTAACACAACTTCTTATATAATACAACAATTTTCGGATTTTTAAAGCTTTAAAGTTATTACTTTTTTTAATGTTTCCCTTGAATAGGATTTTATTCCTGAAAGAAAGGGTTTGGAAAGTAAATATGTAAGAATTTTTTCTCCTGTTTCAAAAAAAGTGGGGCGGCCCATAAAGGCGCATATCTCATAAACCGAATCGCATATGCTTTTGTAAAAAAGTTCGTCTTTTTTGTCTGGCCATGAGTGACTGATTCTTTCTAAGGTTGAAAGCATTTTTCCATCCGGATCGTAGGCAATAATGCCGGCTGCTTTTACCAGCATAAGAAGTATGGTTGGATCATCAACTTCTTTCATTAAATAAGATAAATCACTCCAGTTGGAAAATGTTCCGCTTTGCGAAAGAAGGTCAAGGACTGCGCTTGCTTCATTCATATCTTCTTTCATGTAAAGCTGACTGGCAGAATATTCATGACCTGTCTGATATGCAAGGACAAAATCTGTAAACTGACTGTTTAAATCAACGTAAAAAATTTCTTCGTTTATGCGGTCTGCCCTGCTGTTTGAAGTTGACAGTCTGTCATCCCTAGTGGCAGAAGAATCAAACTTTTGAAATTCTATTGGAGAATTTTCTTCCCTGTAAAAAGACAGAATGGAATCATAATTTTGTCTGAAATAATTCATTTCCAGGGGGTAAAGGGGGGAAGATTTTTTAAATTTTAAAGTGTAGGGGCGGAGGCTTTTTGTTTTGTATGTGTATTTGCTTTTTTGGAAGGACTGCTGCATGCGGAAGGCTTCTACTACCCAGTCGTCCGTGCACATTACAAGATAGCCGTAGTCTGTAGAAAAGGCATATCTGAAATTCTTTTTTTTGTTGTAAACTGCCTGCCACTGAATTTTAAGGCTGGGGCTTATGCAAATGGCATTGTCTGTAAAAAACAAAACTATGCCGCCTGAAGTTTCATCTATGTAGGAAAGATTTTGTGAAGGCGAAAGATTTGTGTATGTGGATTTACTTTTTAATTTTCCGTCTGAAAGGGAAATTAAATTTATTGTAGAAGGATTGCCGTTTATTAAAAGTAAATCCTTTTCATTTTTAAGGGCGTATAATTTTGAAGGACTTTTGTAATTTGAAAAGCGCCAGACTTCACAGATCTGCCTGTTTTTTACGGCAATCAAGCTGCACCTGCCATCTTCAAATGAAATTACAATTCCGCTTTTTGTGGAGCATATTTCGCAGGGATTTGAGTTGAATGTAATTTCTTCCAAAATGTCTCCAAAGGGGGAAATGCGCAATGCCTTGCATTCTTTATCGTTTGAACTTTCTTCCTGGTTTAAGGAAGTCTTAAGGATTGAAGACTGACTGTTTTTTGAAAACTGGTCTTCTGTGAAAGGTTGACTGTCTGCCAGGGAAGCAATGCTTTTTTTTCCTGCATCTTCATTTAGAAAAAGCAAAAGTGAGCCGTCATTAAATTCTGTAAGGGGAAGATTTACATTTTGATTTTTTAATTCCATTGACCACTTCAACTGGCCTTTTATGCTGTAAGAAGCAAGATTGTCTTTTCCTCTTACAAAGACCCTGCCGTCTAAGCCCAGAAGGGGTTTTTCTTCGATTTTAAAATTACAATCCCTCTGCCAGATATATAAAAAACTTGAATTTATAAGTGTTAATTTTGAATTTGAAAATACTGCAAAAAATAAATCGCCCGGGATGGAAGTAAGAAAGGGACTGATTTTTTCAGAAACCTGCTTTTGCCATAGAATTGTTCCGTTTTGATTTATGGCATTTATCATTCTGCCTTCAGAAATAAAAATATAACCAAAACTGTTTCTTTCTGGCTGGCAAATTACACTGGCTCCTGTTTCTGCAACCCATGATGTATTTTGATAAGTTAAATCTGTTACAGAATAGGTGGTATTGCTCTGTGAAAATGCCACATTCAAAAAAAGAGAAAAAATAAAAATACCAGCTGTCCTTTTAAATTTTCCAGTCATCTTATTTTTCACATTTTATTCTTTTTCAAAAGAAGCAAGGCTTTCTATGTGACTGGTGCCCGGGTAAAAATCAAGCAGGTAAATTTTCTTTAACTTGTAGCCGCTTCTAATAAGAAATTTTGCATCCCGTGCATGTGTTGCAATGTCACAGCTTAAGCTTTTTATTTTAGGAATGCCGCTAGAACAAAGCCACTGGCAAACCGCCTTTTCCATGCCGCTTCTTGGCGGGTCAACAATGGCTGCATCAAAAGGACCATGTTCCTTTATGTGATTTTCTGCATGATATTGAGTCCACACCTGGCCTGAAAGACCGTAACTTTCGTGAGGAAATCCATTTAAATTCTGTTCAGCATAAACTATTGCACCCCGGTTGTGTTCAACAAGGCAGATGTTTTCAAATTTATGTTTTAAAAATACAGAAAATGTTCCACAGCCTGAGTACATGTCAAGGACATTTTTTCCGCCAATATCTTCCGTTATAAGAGGAATTGTTTTTTCAAGCAGTTCCAAATTTGACTGGAAAAATCCCTGTACGTCAAAAGTGATTTTTTCTCCATTTAATTCAAGTGTGCAAATGTCTTCCTGATTTGAAAAAGTTCCGGCAAACTGGGCTTTAATTTTTTTTTGCTTTGGCAGTTTCCGGCCGTTTGGAGTGTACTGGGGATTTTTCTTTTCCCTGGAGTTTTTTTCTTTTTGGGATCTTTGACTTTCTGTATTTTTTGCAATAATGATTTTGTCAAAGCCCTGTGGAATTGAAGTAATTTTTTCTGATGCGAAAATCTGACAGCGGCCTTGAGGGCGGTCTTCAAAAGGAACTTCTTCAAGATATTTATTTATTAAAGGATTTGCCATGGGGCAATTTGTCAGGGGAATGATATTATTTGTCTGTCTTTCCATAAGGCCGCCATTGTGAAACTGAAAGCGTGAACGGTAGTGAAGGGGACTGCCACTTACGCAGGTAATATCTTCTATGTTAAGTTCTATGCCTTCACGCAAAAAGGCGTCGCGCATCATTATTTTTTTTAATTCCCTCTGATATTCATTTGAAATGTGCAACATGTTGCAGCCACCACATTTTTCGTAAAGGGGACAGGGTGCTTTTACTCTGTAAGGAGAAGCTTGTAAAATTTCTTTGATTTTTGCAATTGAATAGTCGCGTTTTTCTTCAACTATTTCCGCATTGATTTTTTCTTCAGGCAGAGAGTAAGGCAAAAAAATAGTTTTTCCTTCATTTTTTGCAATACAATCTCCCCCAAGAACCATTTTTTCCGTTGTAATCGTAACTTGTGACATCAAGCTTAGTTTAACAGATTTTTCCTTTTGTAGGAAGATTAAAAAAATCCCTTTATCATAGTTTATCATAGTTGTCTCTGAAAATTACAATTTTTAGGGGCTATCATAAAAAAAATCCCTTTTACAAAAGTTAGAAGTAGAAGTAAAATATTCTGCTGAAGGGGGGCTTAAAAATTGATTTTTTCAGTTGCCCTTGATTTTCTTTCAAAAAAAAATCTAAAAACTTTTATATTAGAGGTGAAATATGAAATACGAAATGATAAAACTTACAATGTCAGACGGAAACGTAAATGTTATCCATTCGTGGAAGCCATCAAAAGTTGATGCTGTAGTTGTTTTGAGCCACGGCATGACAGAGCACGCTGCCCGTTACGAAAATTTTGCATCCGTATTGGCAGGTCACAACATTGCCCTTATTGCAGAAGACCACCGCGGACATGGACAAACTGCCAAACTTGCTAAAGAAAATGGCACTGGTGATTTTGGCTACCTTGCAGACAAAAACGGTTTTTTCCGGGTAACTGATGATATTCGCGAAGAAATAGAATATGCAAAAGAAATTTATCCTGGAAAAAAAGTTTTTCTTTTTGGTCACAGTTTTGGTTCTTTTGTTGCCCAGTGCTATGTGGAAAAATATGGGGATTCAATTGATGGAGCTGTAATTTGCGGAAGTGCCGGTCCTAGGAGGGGCCTTATTGCTGTTGCAAAATGTCTGGGGGGAATTTGCAAAATTTTTGGAAAAAAGAGAGTCAATAAATTTCTTAACAAGCTGGCCTTTGGAACTTACAATGCAAAAATCAAAAATCCAGAAACTCCTTTTGACTGGCTTGGCCGCGACAATGAAAACTTAAAAAAATATATGGATGATCCATGGTGCGGCTTTGTCTGCACTACATCATTTTACTGTGACCTTTTTTCAGGACTTTCATATATCCACAAAAGGCGCAATATGAAAAAAGTGCCCCACAATTTACCAGTTTACTTTATTGTTGGAACGGCTGATCCTGTTGGAAATTATGCAAAAACGGTCATCCGCCTTACTTCAATATACAAAAAAAATGGAGTGGAAAATGTTGATTTAAGTCTGTATGAAGGCGCTCGCCATGAACTTTTAAATGAAATCAATAAAGATGAAGTTGAGCAGGATGTCCTTGAATGGCTTAAAAGGCAAATTGATGCGTAAAAAAATCTTCTAAAAATTTGTGGCCGGTCATTTTTACTTACTTTGATTTTGCAGATTTTTTTTCAGGCTTTTTTGCCGATTGACCAAGACCGGTCACCTCATTAAAATATTGCCACTGTGTTAGTCAGATATTCAACAGATGAAAAAGGAAATCCTGTCAAAGAGGCAGTGATTTATACAAAAGAAGAACATAAAATCCCTCTCAGTGAAATTGATCCTAATGCGATCACCATAGTCAAAAGATTAAGTGACTATGGTTTTACTGCTTATATTGTAGGCGGAGCAGTCAGGGATTTAGTTTTGGGCCGCACTCCAAAAGATTTTGATATTGTAACAGATGCCACACCCAGCAGAATAAAAAAGATTTTTCACAATTCAAGGATAATTGGAAAAAGATTCCGCTTAGTTCATGTCATTTTTGGACAAAAGATTTTTGAAGTTTCTACATTTCGCTCCATTTGTGACGGTTCTGTTGGAAATGTTTTTGGTACAATCGAAGAAGATGTTAAGCGGCGCGACTTTACGCTGAATGCCCTTTACTATGATCCCCTGCATGAACAGGTAATTGATTACGTAGACGGACTTAATGATATTAAAAAAGGAATTGTGAAGCCAGTAATTCCTCTTGATGTTATTTTTGAAGACGATCCTGTCAGAATGTTGAGGGCCATAAAATATTCTGCCACAACACATTCAGTCCTTCCACATAACTTAAAGAAAAAAATCAGGCAGTCAGCAAATTTGCTTTCACCTGTTTCTCCATCAAGACTTACAGAAGAGTTAGTAAAAATCCTTAATTCGGGACATTCTGCAGAAATTGTAAGCCTGGCCATGGATGTGGATCTTTTTGAATACCTTCAGCCTGCCGCAACCAGTATGATTGAAGACAGTAAGGCATATAGAAAAAATTATTACGAAAGCCTCAAGGCTCTGGACGAAAAAGTAGAAACATCTTTAGACCTTCGCTTAGGTGAAAAACTTTATTTTATAATCCGTGACTTTGTTGCTTCACTTACGGACTGGTCAAAAGAAATAAAAAATCCTCTTCAGACAGCAGACCTTTACAAAAGAACTTGGGCTTCCTGCAGAAATTTTGTTCTTCCAATGAATCCCCAGCGTTCAGAACTGGATTTTGCAGTAAGGAAAATTTTAAGCGAGTACGGGGTGCAGCTAAAAGCTCCCAAAAGAAAACACCGCTACGTTTTTCCTGTGGAAGAGGAGGGGCAGGAAGAAAGCAATGTTTTTTCCAAAAGAAAAAGTCCTGCTAAAATTTCAGCTTCAAAAAATTAAGAAGCTCTTTTTAACAAAGGCATCTTCGGGATGCCTGTATTTTTTTTAGGGACTTTCTAAAAATCGCAACTTTGACAGATGCTTCTAAGGCTTGCTTAACTTTTTCTTCTTGAATGATTTGCCTTATTCATGTCAGTGTCTTCTGTTGTAATTTTGTCAATAATGATACTGACTTCTTCTATTAAAATTCCTGTATAAGTTTCAATTTTTTCTATTATGTAATTCTGCATATTGTGAATCACACCAGTTAACTGTTTGCCAAAAGGAACATCAACCGTCAAAATCAGTCGGTAACCGTGACTGTCAGTTTTTATAGTCAACTTTTTAATTCTTACCTGCGGGTCAGATTCACTTACACAGTGAATAACCATTTGCGAAAGGGCAGCCTCTGAAATTTCCAGCCGCCCCTTTTTGCTGAACTCCGGCGTAACAATAGATTTTTCTGCAACCGTAGAATCTTTTTTTGCAAAAATATTAAACTTGCTTTTAGAAATTTTTTCTCTGATTGACTGCGAAAAAATTTGAGAGTAAGTTTTTTTTACTTCGATAGCCGGAACAGGAATAACATGTTTTCCTTCAATTTGCCGGCTGCGGATGGCCTTTGTAATTTCATCCTGAGTTGCAATATCTTCGATGTTGATAATTTTTGAAGGCTGGGGCAACTGCAATCTTGTGCAAATCTTACTTACCATTTTCTGGCTTGTTCCAATGATAAGAATTTTTTTCATATTCGATTTTTGAATTTCCTTTGCAACAGAATCACGGTGAGCCTTTTCATCAAAGAGGGCAATGCGGACAGCTCCCATGTACGTTTTTTCGTGCTTAGCAGATTTTCCGGCAAGAATTTTATCATCTCGAATTAAAAGTCCGTCATCAATAATTGCGTCAATACTGTTTTTTTCCGTAATCAATTTTGCCCTGAAACTTTTTCCCGTACCGCTTCCACCAACCAGAGCAAAAACCTGAATTTTTTTACCGAAGAATTTTTGAAATAAACCCATAACAGTCAAATTATAATTTGACCCCCGCGCTTTTTCAAGTTGTATTTTTTAAGATTTTTTTTAGGAGATGCCGTCATTCCCAACGGCCATGCGTGGTTCCGCTTTCGCTCCATTGCAGCAGGGAAGTCAAAGCTTCCGCTTAGACTTCCCTGCTGCAACCTGCCCCTGGCAGGCCACTACTGTCCGACTAGTGCGCCTGTGTAAAAGAAAATTTTCCTATTACTAAGCGGTGTGTAAAAAATAATATTTTAATAAATTTCACAGACAGAAAAGTCAGGAAAAAAAATCTTTATGGCTTTTTGAAAAAAGTCTGGGGGGTAGGCTGTAATTTTTTCAGGTACATTCAGGGGATTGTCTTTTGGAAAGGTCAGGCAAAAGGCATGAAGAAAATATTGGACTTGCATTTTTATTTTTGAACCGTAAGCGCTATCTCCTAAAAGCGGCATGGAATGTTTTGCACTTTGAAAACGAATCTGGTGTTTTTTTCCTGTAAGAATTTTGTATTCCACAAGGGTAATGTCTTTTTCCCTGTAATGCCCATGAGATAGTGGCCTTGCGATTGTCCGGGCTTTTTCTATTTTAGGAAAATTATTTTTTTCAGATTCTGTGTCTTTAAAAAAAACAGGATCTTTTACTTTGTAAAAATTGAATTGGGGGGCATCTTCCTTTACAAGCTGGTCTTCCCATAAAATTTCTTTTTGTAAATTTCCTTCTGCTATGCCAAGATAAGTTTTTCTTACCAGTCCTTCTTTTATGGCAGCAGAAAACCAGGAAGCTCCTTTTGCATTTTGAGAAAAAACCAAAAGACCAGTTGTGTAAAGATCCAGACGGTGGAGGGCTCCGGTTTTAAAAGACAGGGAATCTTCTTTTTTTTCTTTTTTAAATTCTTCTTTTGCCCATGTGGAAAGATCAAAAATTGAGCCTTTTGCCCCCTGGCATAAAACATTGTAGGGTTTATTTATGATTTTAAGATATTCGTTTTTAAAAATGACTTCTATTTTGGGACAGTCCTTTAGAACTTTCTCTTTTGAATTTGGCTTTTCCTCTGGCTCTTCTAAAGAAACCCTTGAAGAATTTTCTAAAAGAAAAGCGGCAATAGTAATAATGTCTTTTTCCTGAATGCGGTCAAAGCCTTTTGCCTTTTTGCCGTTCACCTTTATAAGATTTTTTCTAAGTAATTGATCGATTTTTGACTGCTGATCTTTTGACAGCAGGGCTTTTAAAATCCTGTCCAGCCTTTTTCCGCTGTCATCAAAAGCCGCTTCAAAATCCCTGAATTCCATACATTATTTATTATAGAATAAAATTATATAGTGTGCTATACTGTAAGGACTTGCATCTTAAGGGCATTTCTAAAAAATCAACTTTTTAGAAGCTCCAAAATAAAGGAAAAGTTAAAAATGAATGGTTCAAGACAGCAGATAATTGTATTTCTTACAAACCCAGTACTTCTTTCCATGCTCTTTAGCTGGCTTTTGGCCCAGCTCATTAAAACACTCATAAAACTTTTTTCGGGCAGCGTAAAAAGTTTAAAAGAACTTTTAGAGCTTCTTTTGTGGAGGACTGGAGGCATGCCTTCAAGTCATTCGGCCCTGGTCGTTTCTCTAACAACATGTATTGGCTTTCGTTCTGGTGTTAATTCAGATGTCTTTATGCTTTCAGCTGCATTCATGTTTGTAACCGTCAGAGATGCTTTGGGCGTAAGACGGTCTAGTGGCATTCAGGCTAATATGATTAACCGTATCGGCCACAAAATGAAAGAAAAAAATCTTATTGATGAATATAAACCAATAAAAGAAGTTCAGGGCCATAAACCTGCGGAAGTTTTTATTGGTTGTTTTTTGGGATTTGTTATTGGAGTGGCATTCAGCGTCCTTAAATAAGAGATGAAAAATTTTCTAAAGGCTTCAATATTCGTTTTAATTTATGTTGTCTCTATTTTTGTTTTGTATTTTTGCAGGACTGTTCCTTATGCAAAAATTTGGGACAACTATAATGTTGCCTATATAGAAAATTCACTGTCTGAAGAAAAGGCCCTTCAGTATTTTTATGATGCCGGCTGTAAAGATGTTATATCAAAAGGGCAACAAAAAATCCCTGAACTGGAAATTGCAATTCCTGTTATCCAGTCTTTTGACCGTTCTTTTGACTCTTACCTTGAAGAAAGACTTTCCTATTTTAAAGACAAGGATGGAACTTTCCAGCTTTTTTATATTCCTACAAGTTATGAGTCTCTTTCTGTAAACGCTGTTAATCAAATTCAAAAGAAGGAGGGAGTCAGGGCTGGTCTTGATGACAAAGAAGCTTTTCCCTGGCTGATGACGTCTGTCTGTCTTGCTTTTTTTATCTTTCTTTTTTTTATGGCAGAAAACAAAAAAATATTTTTCTTTCCGGGCCTTCTCTTTACGGCATTCGGTTTTTTTGTTCCTGAACACGGAGTGCAGGCAGCGGTTATAATGTCCCAGCTTACTCTTTTTATGATTCAGCGTGTCTGGCGAAGAAAATTTGCTTTAAAAAAACTTTTTAAAAGTCCATATTTTGACATTCTTTTAACGGCATCTATAGTGATGTTCATCTTGACGTCTTTAAAAACTTTTCTTTTTTCTTTGATGATTTCTTTTTTTATGCTTGTCTGCTTGAAAATTTTGAGGGACTTTGAAGTAGAAAGGGAAAAAATGCATACTTTTAAATTTGATATGCTTTTTACTGCCAATCACTTTGAAATCATGACAAAAAGAAATGCAATTATTATAGCAAGTGCCCTTATTCCAATGACTGCAATTTTGACTATTTTTTTACTGCAGGCGAAATTTTTACCAAAGACAACAGGCACTGGCCTTTTAATTCCTTCTCCGAAAATTCAAGTTTCTTATGAAAAAGAGCAAAATCCTTCTCACGAAGAAAATGAAAATACTTCAGATAAAGAAAATCTTTTGCCGGTCATAGATGATTTTTATGAATGGGCTTTTAAAGTTGAAGCTTACCCTTACAGAAATCTTTATGATACTTTCTGGGAAGAAAATATAAATCAATTTGAAGACAATAAAAAAGTTACTTTAACCCGTTACATGATGACGGAAGATGGAATTGCAGAATATGAAGACACCATTCTTGAATACAATGGTGATTTTGAAAAAGAAATAAATTCTACCATAAAGAAATTTGATTATCCTGCAATAGAAAAATTTCTTTTAAATCAGGACAGGGGCATAGAAGTTGCATATAGTGCTTCAGCAAACACAAAGGTTCAAAATGACAGCTTAAGTTTAGTGATTATTTTGATAGCCCTTTTTGTTCCTCTTCTTTTGACTTTTGCTTTTTTTCTTTCACAAATGCTAAAGGAAAAAAATAAGAATCTGCTTTTTTTGAAATAAAAAGGGAAATATAAAATGAAAAAAATAAGTAATTTTGTTCATGCTGAAAAAAGTCCTTTTACTCAAGCTGTCAGAGCCTACATTCCAAACATTGTGACTCTTCCTTTTTGTCAGTTTAAGGGGAAGGATTATATTTGTATTGTAAAACCTGGTGACTATGTAAAAGAAGGTCAGCCCATTGCGATTGCGGTTGATTCAAATAACAAGGAACTTGAAGCTCAAATTCATTCTCCCATTCCAGGCAAGGTTATTTCTATTGAGCAGTGCTCCCTGCCAGACGGTTGCGTTGGGCTTTCTGCAAAAATAATGCTTGAAGGTCAGTTCACTTTTCTTGGTAAAAAAGTTGAAGAAAGTAACTGGCGCATTTTAACTGATGATGAAATTTTAACGGCTTTAAATGAAAAGGGTGTAATAAATTCTTTTGGAAAATCAGTTCTTCTTTCAAAACAGATAAAAGAATGTAAACAAGGGGAAAATCGTTTTCTTGTAGTAAGGCTTTTTGATGAAGATCCAAGTCGTATGACAGATTCTTTTATTGCTGAACATTTTACTGAAAAAGTTGTAGAGGGAGCAAAAATTATAGCAGCTGTAATGCATGCCCAGGGAATTGTTTTTGTAAAAGCAGCTCCTTCAAAAAATCAAAATGATATTTTTATAGACAAAGAGTCACTAAAGGAAAGGTCTTTTGCTATTGTTGAAGCAGATACAAATCTTTATCCCCAGGGATTTAAAGAAAATCTTATTCACACAATAAAAAAAATTTCTAAAAATTCAAAAAATCCTCTTGTAAAAGAATTTTATAAAGTGAGCCACAAATCAATTTTTATTGATCCGGAAACAGCCCTTTGTGTTTACGAAGCACTCATTTATTCTCTGCCGGTTATTGAACGTTATGTGCACGTAACTGGCAATTCTTTAAAAGCTGCGGCTATGTTTCGCGTAAGACTTGGAACAAGCATTGCATCTTTGGCAAAGCAGTGCGGGGGTTTTAAAAAGACTCCCAGCAAAATTGTAATAAATGGTTTGATTATTGGTAATGCCATTTCTACAATGGACACTCCTGTTACAAAAGATGTAAAGTCTGTGGCTTTTATTCCTTCAAGTGATTTATATGATCAGACTTTAAGTCAGTGCATAAGATGCGGAAAGTGCCGTGAAGTTTGTCCTGAAAAAATTTATCCAGATCTTTTGTTCCGTCATAAAATTGGCGGTAAGCAGGTAGGAAATGAATTCCTTGAAACAGCCCTTCTTTGTTCTGGCTGTTCACTTTGCAACTGTGTCTGTCCTTCAAGACTTCCTTTAAGCCAGACAATCGATTTACTAAAAGGAGAATCATGATGAATAGAATACTTGAATCAAGAAATTATTCTGATGTTACACTTCGTCCTTTCTCTTACATTTCGCCGTCAATAAAGTCTGCGGCTTTAGTTACGACGTTATGCCTTTTGCCTCAATTAATCATGCTTGCCATAACTTTAAGTTGGTCTTCACTTTTAATTATTCTTGCAACATTGCTGGCATCTTTAATTTCAGATTTTTTTTATTCAAAAATCAACAGGCAGAACAGTTTTAATATTTTTTCTGCAATAGTTCAGGGAATACTCATTGGAATGTTTATTCCTTCAAATTATTTTCTTCCTTCAATTTTTATAATTACTTTCTTTACAATTTTCTTTGTAAAATATGCATTTGGCGGTTTTGCAGGCAGCTGGGCAAATCCGATTGCGGTTACAATACTTTTAGCCTATTTTCTTTCGCCTTCATCTTTTTCTTCATTACAGCTTTCTATGCAAAATATAACTACAAGAAATGCTGCTCTTTCTCTTTTTCAGGATGGCAGCATTCCTCTTTTAAAAAATGACTACAGGGTTACTGAATTTTTTAATAATATGATTTTCCGTCTTTTTAAGGTAGAAGTGCCTGAAGGTTATATAACCCTGCTTTGGGATACAGGGGCTGAAATACCAGCCTTTCGTTTTAACACAATAACTCTTTTTTCTTCAATTTTTCTTTTTGCTTTTGAAATTTTTGATATGATAATTCCTTTTACTTTTATTGCAAGTTATGCTTTCCTTGTAAAACTTTTTGGTCCTCTGCTTGCTGGTCAAAACTTTTTCCAGGGGGATATTTTTCTTGCAATTTTTACAGGTGGAACACTTTTTGGTACGACATATCTTTTACAGTGGTATGGTACAAGTCCTGTAACAAAAAAGGGTAAATTTCTTTTTGGACTTTTGTCTGGCCTTATAGCATTTCTTGTTATGGGACTGGGCACATCATCCATAGGCTTTATCTTTCTTGTGATTATAATGAACGCTTTTTCTACGGTCATTCAAATTTGTGAAAGTCACCAGGTTAGAAAACATATTGAAACATCTCTCAAGGAAAAAATTAAAAAGATGGAGGAAGAATAAAATTGTCTAAGAAAAATAAAAAGAAGCATCAGAATAAAAATCAATTTAGATTTCAGCAGGCAAATAATTATTCCCTGCAGAATAAAAATTCTTCTCCTCAAGTGGCGCCCCAGCCAGCAGAAGAAAATTTTTCTTATTCGCAGAGAATTCAAGTTCTTCCTCAGCCAGTTTATAAAAATGACCAGGAAAAAATTGAAAATTCCGAGAAAAATAATAATAGCCTTTTAAATGAAAGCCCTTCTCTGAAAGTCAAAAATGAGGAAGAAGGAAAAAACTCTTATTCTGGTAATACAGAAAATTTTTTGGTAAGCAAAGAGAGTAGTATTGAAAATTCACTTGATGGTAATTTTGAAAAACATAATGAACTTTCAAAAGAAAATATGATTGAAGAAAAGAGTGAAAATCCTTTGGAAAATAATTTTGTCCAAAAGGAAGATGACAAGATAGACCAGGAAAATGCCAAAATTAATGAAGAATCTTTTTCCCATGAAAAAATCAAAAATGCAAATGCCCTGCCTGCAAAAGCATCTTTTGTTTTTGTCAGCCTTTTTTCTATTTTTCTTCTTTTGTTTGCTTTGTCTGTTGCAATCACATTACTGACTAGAAAATCCTGGGACCAGGGGTTAAAAGTTCAAGTAGAAAAAGTTTTGAAAGAAAAGAAGTTAGACTATAAAGCAGGGGAGCCTTTTGAACTTTCCAGTGCCTTAAATACGACACTTGCGGTTTATAATGCAGGCCCTGGTACCTTTATAGCTTTGGCAAAGGTAACTTCAATATATGGCCCTCTGCCTGCTGTTTTTATTTACAAAAGCGGCAACAGTGAAGCAGAATTTATTGACTATGTTCTTGATGAAGATTTTGCAAAAGAAACTTTTATAGAAAATACAAAAGTAAATCAAATTTCTTTCTGGGCAAAAAAAATTAAAAATGCCATTGACTTGCAACTGAAAGAAAATGAATCTAAAACAAAAGGAGTTGAATGATGAAAAAAGGAAATCTTCTTTCTTATACAATAATTTTTATTTCGCTTCTTCTTTCTCTTCCTGCCCG
>CAVJHV010000031.1:0-22512 GCA_963649315.1 Treponemataceae bacterium
CCCCGGCTTTTGCCTGCAAAAGCCGGGGATTCGCCCAAAAGAAAAAAAATACAAAAAAATCCTTTCT
This sequence comes from Treponemataceae bacterium, assembly GCA_963649315.1. Taxonomy (GTDB): domain Bacteria; phylum Spirochaetota; class Spirochaetia; order Treponematales; family Treponemataceae; genus Treponema_D. The sequence continues at coordinate 68 of CAVJHV010000031.1, forward strand.
TATGTTAATTGACTTGAAAAAATAATTACTGTATATTTATGTGCAATTTGTTTTTGAAATTAATTAAAATTGGAGAAAAAAATGGGTGTTGTTAGAACAATCCTCTTTGTAGCTTTTATTATTGTCAGTGTCCTTCTTGTACTTATGGTTCTTGTTCAAAATGATGAACAAAACGGAATGGGCGGTGTTTTTGGCGGCAGACAGTCTGCTGCTTTCGGTTCACGTTCGGCAAGTGTTCTTACAAAGACAACTGGTGTTTTTGTTGCACTTTTCTTTTTGATTGCATTTGGTCTGGCTTTCCTCAGTTCTGACAGATTTGCCGGAGATGCTGCTAAGGGTGACACAGTTATTGACACTGCTACTCAGGAAGGTTTGATAAAAGAAGATGATTCTTCTGCAAACTGGCTGGATGCTGTTGAAAGTGAAGCTGTAATTGAAGAAGGTGAAACTGTTGACGCTGAGGCTGCCGGTGAAGAAATTATTACAGAAGAGGCAGAAGAAGGCGCAGGTGCTCTTGAAAGCGCAGATGTTGCTGTAGAAACAGAAAGTGCAGATGCTGCAGCTGAATAATTTTAGATAACTTTTTTAGCTAACTAAAGTTAATTTACGGTCACTTAAAGGGAACAGCCTTCTTAGAAATGTAGAAGTGCTGTTCTTTTGCTAGGTAGAGCTTAGTAATAGTAACAGGAAAAATATCCTGTTTTGCGAGGTGCTTTATGGTTTTTGAGCAAGTTTTTAATTCCAAGGCTGTGATTTTAAACCTTGAAAGTGAAAATAAAGATGAACTTTTTGAGGAAATGCTTGAAGCTGTTTTAAAAATCCAGCCTTCTATAGACAGGGCCCAGGCTTTAAAGGCACTTCATGAGCGTGAAGAAAAAATGACTACCGGCATTATGCACGAAATAGCTGTCCCTCATGGGGTTGTGGATTCGGCAAATGGGGTGGTTGGAGCGATTGGCATCAGCCGTAAGGGAATTGATTACGATTCTTTGGATAAGGCTCCGGTTCACGTTGTTTTTCTTTTGGCATGCAGTCCTCAGGCTACGGAATTGCATCTTAAGGTTTTTAAGGAACTGGCTGCGGTTTTACAAAATCCGGCTTTTGTTAAGGATATTATGTCAAAGGGAAGTCCTGAATCTGTTTATGAGTATTTGACTCAAAAAGAATTTGAGGCGGTTTAAAATTAAAATAAAGACTTTTTGTGAAAGGTCAAAGGTTAGTCCGGAAAGGTATAATTTGGGGCTGTCACAAAAGTAAGCTTCTAAAAATTGCAATTTTTAGAGGCAACTATGAAAAAGTAGAAGAGTTTGGCTTTTGGGCTGTAAGGAGTGGAAAATATGAGCGATGAAGTTGATGTGATCCAACATCTTATGGAGATTGAAAAGGAAGCTTCTACATCTATCCTTGAGGCGCAGAAATCTGCGGACGAAATTATTGCCCTTGCCAGGACAGATTCAGAAAATCAATTCAAAGAAAAATATTCTCTTATTGTCAAAGAGATAGAAAAGAATGAAGAGCAGAAAAAAGTAGAAATTAAGGTTCAAAGCCAGGCTGCTCTTGAAGACTACAAAAAATCCCTTGTAAATAGCAAAAAAAATACAAATGCTTTTGAAACTTCTTTTGAGGAAATTTTAAGACAGGAACTTTATTAGTTAAGGATTGCCTTTTTGTTTTTCTAAAAGGTTAAGGGAGCTTCTAAAAATTGCAATTTTTAGAGGTAACTATGAAAATCTAAAAAAAGAGGAGACCTCTTATGCCGATGGATAAGTCAACTGCAAATGCTTATGTTTACGCAAAGGCTAGTGGAATCTTAGCCCGCTCTTATGTTGGAAAAAGGGCAGCTCTTTTATTTAACGCAAAAAGTTTAAGTGAGCTTTGGTCGATGATTTCTAAAAAAGAGGCGCCTGCCCTGCCGGAAGCACTTCTTGCCCGTTCTCTGGAAAAGGAAGCTTTAACTGTCTTTATTGATGATTACAAAAAGATGCTTTCCAATTATAAAGATCCGGAAGAACTTTTGATTTCTTTAATCAACTTTTATGATTATGACAATTTAAAGGAATTTTCTGCTGCCCTTTGTATGGGCGAAAAAGATATTCCCGATTATGCAGATATTTCTCCTTTCAATATGCTGGACTATTCAGCATGGCCGGATTTAAAGGCTATGACTGCCAGGGGGACTCTTGCCTGGTGCGACAAGGTGCCTCTTTTGAGTCAGCAAAAAGACAATGACCACCGCCTGGACATTCAGTACATGCACCAGATTTTTTCTTCAATAGAAAAACTGGACAGCGAATGTCGGGATGCGGTAAGGGCTTTGATTTCTGAAAACTACATGATGCAAAATGTTCTTTGGGCTTTGCGCCTTCGCATTTACTACAAAATGTCAGATGAAGAAATTATAGATTTACTGGCTTATTCAAATGAAGAAAAAAGTGTGGATGATCCTTTGATCAGCGAAGCAATAAAAATTCTTTCACTTGAAACGGATAATTTTGATCAGTGGAAAAAGTGGAAGTATGCACACCTTCTTAATCCTCATGAAGATGGTGTCATATGGTCTGTAGACCCAAGGTGGATTACAAATTCTTTCAGGGCATATCACGTAAAAAAAGCGCATAAACTTTTTCACCGTTTTCCTTTTTCTTCATGCCCTTTAATTTGTTATTTTATTTTGAAGCGTGAAGAGTTAGACAATATTAGAACTGCTTCTGAAAGTCTGCGCCTTAGAATTTCAAGCGATGAGGCAATGCTACTTTCAGGAATTTCGGAGGTAAAAAATGGCTAAAACTACACCAATGAAACTTGTAGAGCTGATGGTCTACCGTGAAGACATTCACAAGGTGTTAACATATCTTGGAACTTTTGGTGATTTTCAGTTTAAGCAGGATGTCGAAGTTTCAAACGATGCTGACAATCCTTATGAAAAAATGCTTGAAAAATTGAATCAGGCAAGAATTACTCTTTCTCTTGAAGATTTGGATCACTACACTAAGGAGCCCTGCTTTCCTGAAGATGAGGATTTTGACAGTGCCAGTCACATTGTAGAAAAGGTTGATGAACTGAGGGCAAAACTAGTGACCGTCAAAGACCAGGCGGATCACATTGGTCAAACTTATAGGGAATCTCTGGCTTTCAGTAATTTAAAGGTTTCTTATTCTGAACTTGAAAGCCTTTCTTACCTTACAATGAGAATTGGTAAAATCCTGCCGGAAAATTTTGATTCTTTAAAAGAAAATTTAGGCATAAGGGCGGTTGTCCTTCCTTTGGGAAATGATAAGTCCAATATTATTGTAGCATCTTCAAAAAATGCCCGCTTTTTTATGGACAGCGAACTTAAAAAAGTCGGTTTTTCTGAAATCAAACTGCCTGAAAATTTCAAGGGCATTCCGGATGATGTTATAGAAAATCTTCAAATTGAAAAAAATAAAAAAGATGCGGAACTTGATGAAGTGCAGACTGAAATTAAGAATTTTGCACAGACTCACAAGGATGAACTTTACCGCCTTCTGGAAAGATTTTCTGTTGGTTCACAGGTGCATGCAATTGAAGCTTCACTTGAATCAACTGAATATGTTTACCGCATTCAGGGCTGGATTCCGGAATACCGTGTGCGCGAACTTTCAAAAAATCTTGATGAACTCACACAAAAGCGTACGGGCTTCCGCCACTACATGCCTTCTGAAGTTGCGTCAGTTCAAAGTGGTGAAGAAAAAGTTCCTGTAGAATTAAAGCATGGAAAAGTTGTTGGTAACTTTGAACGCATGATTTTTTCTTATGGTGCTCCTCTTTACGGCACAGTTGATCCGACACCTTTCGTGGCATTATTTTTTACTGTTCTTTTTGGCATTATGTTTGGTGATGCAGGTCAGGGCTTTGTCCTTTTGCTTGTGGGCATTTTGATGAGTGCTAAAAAGTTTAAACTGATGGGCTGGGAAAAATTTGGTCCTATTTTTATTTGCATTGGTTTAAGTTCCATGGTCATGGGAATTTTAAATGGTGAAGTTTTTGCAAATGAAAGTCTGCTCATTCCATTCAGCCGCTGGGTAACTTCGCTTTTTGGTCAGCCGAGGGATCAAATCATCCACCTTATGCCAGACGGTTCTACTGCTTCTGTAATGAATATGTTTATTTTCTTTGGCGTAACGATTGCAGTCGGTTTTGTAATCAATACAGCCGGATTAATAATCAATATCATAAACAATTTTATTTTGCATCGTCCGGCAAAGGCTCTTTTTGGAAAGAACGGTCTTTCTGGTGCCCTCTTTTTCTGGTACGTGATTTTCTTTGCCATCAGGGTGGCTGCCTTTAAGATTGGCCCTATGCTCTTCGACTGGATTTTCCTTTCAGTCACATTGATTTTGACTGCTTTCTGCGAACCCCTGGAACGTCTAGTGGAAGGAAAAAGGCCTCTTTTTGAAAACGGCTTTTTGAGCGGAATAATTTCTGCCCTTGTCGAAGTAATCGAAGTGCTTTCGGGTTACATTTCAAATACTGTCAGCTTCCTTCGTGTAGGTGCCTTTGCTTTAAGCCATGCTGTTTTAAGCTTTATTATTGCCATGATGGTAGAAAAATTCCCGGGAGCTGCCGGCATCATAATCAGCATTATTGGAAACGCAATAATTATTGTCCTTGAAGGTATGATTGTTGCCATTCAGGTTGTCCGCCTTCAGTATTATGAATTTTTCAGTAAATTCTTTAACGAAACGGGCCGCGAATTTAAGCCATTCTCTTTTGTATACAAAAAAGACCAGGCTAAGTGATTGTAAGTTGTGGGCTGCAGTTTGCGCCCTCTAATATCTTTTCAAAAAACAACTTAGGCCTTTAAAAAATGCATTTTGGGGGCAGTGAAAAGTTTTTTGGAAGGAAAATAAATCAGCCGGAAAATCCGGCAAAGAAAAAAGGAATCTTTTAAGAGGTGATTTTTATGAATAAGAAAATCTTTGTTGTTTTAATTTTGGCAATGATTGGATCTTGGACATGTCTTTTTGCACAGGAAGTTCCTGCAGAAAATGCTGTCGAAAGTCAGGCCCTTGTAGCTGTAGAAAATGCCGGCGAAAGTGAAGCTGAAGTTACAGAAGCTTCTTCTTCGTCAGACCTTGTTCAGGCCATCAAGTATCTGGCTGCAGCTCTTGCGGTTGGTATTGCCTGTCTGGGCGGTGCATCTGCTGTAGGAAAAATTGGTTCTGCTGCCATGGGAGCAATGAGTGAAAATCCTGAAGCTTCTGGTAAGGCCATTCCTTTCGTAGGTCTTGCTGAAGGTATTTGTCTTTGGGGCTTCATTGTAGCCTTCCTTATTATCTTTATGTAATTTTATCCTATGGAATATTTTGTATTAGGAGAAAGGGAAATTGTTTTAGGCTTTATGCTTGCTGGTGTTGAAGGAAAGGTGGTCAATAACCGGCAGGAAGCTTTGGAAGCCTTTGACTCTTTAACCGGAAATTCTAAAGGAAAAATTGTTTCAGTGCAGGAAATTCCAAAAATCCTGATTCTCACGGAAGATGTGGCAGATATGCTTTCTAAGGAAGTGCTTGACTGGCAGTTAAAAAGCAAGGCCCCTCTTATTGTTGAGATTCCAGGGTTGAACGGTCATATCCCTGGCCGTAAAACTTTGACAGATTCAATTCGTGAAGCTGTAGGAATTCAAGTGTAAGTTTTTAAGGGAGTCTCTAAAGATTGAAATTTTTGCAGAGACCCCTTAAGGGATGGTGAGTGAATGAAAGGTCTGAAAATCGCAATTGACCTTTTTTAGAAAAGTTCATTTTGCCTTAAAATGATTTTAAATTGATTTGAAAGGCAAATGAAAAGTCACTGATAGGAAAAATATTATGGAAGAATTACGTTCAACAGAAGTTCTTGACAGTGAAATACGTAATGAAACAAAGAAAAAAGCTCAGAGAATTGTTGATAAGGCAAAAGAAAGTGCTGCTGCCCTTATTTCTGGCGTTGACGCTAAAGTAAAGGAAGCCCAGACTGCGGCAAAAGAGGCTAGTGAAAAAAGACTTGCTCTTTTTACAAAGAATATAAACGCAGCACTTCCGCTTGAAAAACAGCGCTATTCTATTTCGTTCATCCACAATTCGATTCTTGAAGCGATAAACTCTTACCTTGAAAAAGCAGGTGAGGACGGCCGCATAAAAATCATTAAGGCTTTGGCATTGAGGGTAAAAGGCATTTTGTCTTCTTACAGTCACTTTCAGGCAAAAGTCATTAACCTTGATGAAAATAAGGCAAAGGAAATGCTGGAAGAGCTTTTTGGTAAGGGCAGCGTTTCTATTTCTAAAGCAAGTTTGCAGGACAGCCAGGCAGAAGAACTGGAACTTTTAAAATATCACGATGGTATTATCCTTTTAACAGATGATAAAAAAATAAAATGCTTCCTTACCCTTGATGAAAAGATTAAGGAAGTAATTGATGCAAAAAAGAGGGAATTAGCCCTTGCACTTTTTGACGGGAGGTTACCACAATGATAAAAGGTAAGATTACCCGCATTTCAGGACCTATAGTTTATGCAGAAGGTTTGGACAGATGTGGTCTTTATGATGTAGTTGATGTTGGAGAAAAAAAACTTATTGGAGAAATCATCAGGCAAAAGGAAGGTAGGGCAACCATTCAGGTTTACGAAGACACTTCCGGCATGCACATTGGGGAAGAAGTTACTTCTGCAGAAATGCCTCTTTCCTTAAAGCTGGGGCCTGGTCTTGTAGGAACAATCTATGACGGCATACAGCGTCCTCTTAAGCAGATGTATGAAAAGTCAGGAGCCTTTCTTATTCCGGGTGACAGAACTTCTCCAATCGATTCAGAAAAAAAATGGGAATTTACTCCTCTTTGTAAAGCAGGAGATTCTATAAAGGGTGGCAGCCTTTTAGGTACGGTTCCAGAAACTGGTTCAATTACCCACAAGGTTATGGTTCCACCAAATGTTAAAGGAAAGAAACTTGTAAAGATGGCAGAAAAAGGTTTTTACACAGTTGATGACGTAATTGCCCTGACGGATGCCGGAGAAGAACTTAAGATGAGTCAGTACTGGCCTTTAAGAGTTCCGCGTCCTTTTGCCCAAAAGATGGAAGTTTCACAGCCTCTTATAACAGGCCTTCGTGTAGTGGATGTTTTCTTTCCTTTAAGTAAGGGTGGAACAGCTGCTATTCCGGGTGGATTTGGAACGGGTAAAACTATGACCCAGCACGCCATTGCCAAGTGGTGCGATGCTGATTTAATCGTATATATTGGCTGCGGCGAACGCGGAAACGAAATGACGGATGTTTTAACAGATTTTCCTAAATTGATTGACCCTAGAACAGGCCGATCCCTTATGGAAAGAACAATCCTTATTGCAAACACTTCAAACATGCCGGTAGCGGCCCGCGAAGTTTCCCTTTATTCAGGAATTACCCTGGCTGAATATTACCGTGACATGGGCATGCACGTGGCAATTATGGCAGATTCAACATCCCGCTGGGCAGAAGCCTTGCGTGAACTTTCCGGCCGTATGGAAGAAATGCCTGCAGAAGAAGGATTCCCGGCATATCTTCCAACCAGACTTGCTGAATTCTACGAAAGGGCAGGCCGTGTTACAAGCCTTGAAGGCTGTGAAGGAAGCGTAAGCGTTATTGGTGCCGTTTCTCCTCCAGGCGGCGACTTTTCAGAACCAGTTACCCAGCATACCAAGCGCTTTATCCGCTGCTTCTGGGCCCTGGACAGGGAACTCGCAAACGCCCGCCACTATCCTTCCATTGGATGGATAGATTCTTATTCAGAATATGCCGCAGAAATTAAGGACTGGTGGGACAAGGTGGACCCTAGGTGGGTTCAAATAAGAAAAAGAGCACTGGATCTTTTAAAAAGGGAACAGCGTCTTTTGCAAATTGTCCGCCTTATTGGTGCAGACGCTTTGCCTGAAAGTGATCGCCTTGTTTTGAATGTCTGTGAAATGATAAAAAACGGCTTTTTGCAGCAGAATGCCTTTGACCCTATTGATCAATTTTCTGTTCCGGCCAAGCAGCTGCAGATTTTACTTTTGATTATATCTTACTACGACATGGCCCTTGACCTTTTGTCTTCAGGCTGTCCTTTAGTAAAAATTTCTGAACTGAGTGTAAGGACTGAAATCATCAGGGCAAAGTCTACTGTAGAAAATGACCATCTTGAAAAACTGGATGTAATCAAAAATCATCTTGAAGATCAGATGAATGAACTGAAGCGAACATATCGCAAGGACAGGGCATAATGAAAGGTGTAGAATATTCAGGGCTAAAATCAGTTGACGGACCGATTGTAGTTGTAAAACGCAGTGAAAATTCTTTCTACGATGAAGTAGTTTATGTTCGTGACAAAAACGGCCAGAAAAAAACAGGCAGAATCATTGATATAAATGAAGAAACTGCCCTTGTACAGATTTTTGGAAGCACAACAGGTCTTGACCTTGACGAAACAAGCGTTGAATTCCTCAAAGAACCTATGGAATTAAAAGTAGGCCGTGGTCTTTTGGGCAGAATTTTTAACGGTCTGGGCCAGCCAATAGACGGTTTTCCGGAAATCATTTGTGAAAAAAAGGTAAATGTTAACGGCAACCCTATAAATCCTTACGCCCGCGTATATCCGCGCGACTTTATCCAGACAGGCATTTCTTCTATTGATGGAATGAACACTTTGATTCGTGGCCAGAAACTGCCTATTTTTTCGGGAAACGGTTTGCCCCACAACAATCTTGCGGCCCAGATAATCCGCCAGGCAAAAATCCGCAATTCTGACGAAGAATTCGTTATGGTTTTTGCAGGAATGGGAATCAAGTACGACGTAGCCCAATTCTTTAAACACACATTTGAAGAGTCCGGCGTTTTGTCAAAAGTTGTAATGTTTCAGTCTCTCGCAGACGCCCCTTCTATCGAAAGAATTATTACTCCCCGCTGTGCTTTAACAGCTGCTGAATATCTGGCCTTTGAGTTAAACATGCACGTTCTGGTTGTTATGACAGATATGACCAACTACTGCGAAGCCCTGCGTGAAATTTCTACTACAAGAGGCGAAGTGCCTGGCAGAAAGGGCTATCCTGGTTACCTTTATTCAAATCTTGCTGAACTTTACGAACGTGCCGGAAAAATTCAGGGATCAAGCGGTTCCATTACCCAGATTCCTATTTTGTCCATGCCGAATGATGATATAAGCCATCCTATTCCAGACTTGACCGGTTACATTACAGAAGGCCAGATTGTATTGGACAGGGAACTTTCCACAAAAGGCATTTACCCTCCTGTAAGCGGTTTGCCTTCTTTAAGCCGTTTGATGAAAGACGGAATTGGTGAAGGAATGACCCGTGAAGACCATGCCGCTGTTTCAAGCCAGCTTTTTGCTGCCTACAGCAAGGTAAAGTCTATACGAAATCTTGCTTCCATTATTGGTGAAGAAGAATTGAGCCCTCTTGACCGCAAGTATCTTTTGTTTGGAAAAGAGCTGGAAGAAAAATTCTTTACCCAGGGTGAATATGAAGATCGTTCTATTGAAGAAACCCTTGATTTGGGCTGGAAACTTTTGAGCATTCTTCCTACTTCTGAACTTTACCGCATTAACGAAGATTTGCTTAAAAAGTACCTTCCTAAAACAGAGGAAGGCGAAAGCCCAGAGGCATCTTCTTAAAAAGAGAGGCTTTTTATGGCAAAACTCAACATTGCACCTACAAAATCAAATTTGCTTTCTCTTAAAGACCAGCTGGCAGTCAGTACGGAAGGTTACGATTTGCTGGAACAAAAGCGCGAAATCCTTGTTATGGAACTGATGCACCTGGTGGAAAAGGTAAAGCTTTTGGAAGACAAAATAGACAAGTGCCTTGCAAAAGCCTATCCTGCCTTAAAGCGCATGCTTTTAACCGTTGGCGGGGACCGTGTAGAGCGCATTGCCCATGCAGTAAACTATAAATTTCAAATTACTGAAAAAGAAACAGTTATTGCGGGCATGCCTTTTACCACCATTGACGTTACCCTTCCAAAGAGGCAGCTTTTTGAATCTTTTTTTGGAACATTTGCGGACAGCGATGAAGTTATGAGCGAATTTTTTGAACTTTTGACTCTTTTGACGCAAATGGCTTCAATCCGCACAATTGCCTGGCGCCTTGCAATGGAAGTAAAGAAAACCCAGCGCCGTGTAAATGCCCTGGACAAAATGGTTATTCCGCAAAACAGGGAAACCATAAAATATATAGAGGGTGTCCTTGAAGAACGCGAAAGGGACAATATTTTCGTGTTAAAGTCTTTAAAAAACAGACAGGAAGAAAAATGATAAAAGCTCTTTTTCAAAAAATTCTTGTTGCCTATGATGGTTCTCTGTCTTCCCTGCATGCAGTGCAGTATGGAATTATGATGGCCAAGGTTTACAAGTGCCAGGTAAAAGTTGTTTTTGTTGTAGATGATGCAAGCATAAAAAAACTTCTTCTTTCAAAATTTATTGTTGCTGAAGAAGCCGGTAGCATGAAGGACCACCTTTTGTCTGATTCAAAGCGTGATATGGAATACGTAAAGGCTCTGGCAAAAAAGAAAAATGTGAACCTTGAAGTAGAAACACTGGAAGGTGCTGTCTGGAGTGAAGTGATTCGTGCCGCAAATGACTTTAAGGCAAATCTTATTCTTGTGGGCGAAGATTCGGCAAACCCTTACCAGAATAATCATTTGAATGTTTCGCGGGAAATTGGTGAAATTGTTGGCAGCGCCAATTGTTCTGTCCTGGTTGTAAAAGAACCTTTTGTTGAACAGCTTTTTAAGCTCTGTTGATTTTTTTATGGGCGTTCCCCCTTAAGCTTTCAGCTTAAGGGGTCAGGCTTTCCGTGGTTCCGGCTTTCGCCTCCATTCTGCCTGGCGGCAGAACATGCCTTCGGCATGCCACTACAATCCTTAACGCAAAATCTTTCACCAAAAAAATAAAAAAGAACTTTTATCTATTAAAAAAAATGTGTAAAATGGGCACAAATGTCTGGAGGAAAAAAATGATTGAAAGAAACACTGGTTTTGCAAATTTGCTTTCGGGTTACCTTTTTCCGGAGGTTGCAAAAAGAAGAAAAGAATATCAGGCTAAGCACCCTGAGGCAAAAATTATAAGTTTGGGAATTGGCAACACAACAGAGCCTTTAACTCCTCACATTACAAAGGCTATGGTGGATTATGTAAAGGCTCTTTCTACAAGTAAGGGCTATTCTGGTTATGGTGATGAGCAGGGCCTTCCCCAGCTTCGCGAAAAAATTGCCAGTGTTTACTACCCGGGCATGGCTAGTGCGGATGAAGTTTTTATTTCTGATGGTGCCAAGTGCGATATTGCCAGAATCCAGACTCTTTTTGGTAAAAATGTGGAACTGGCGGTTCAGGATCCTGCTTACCCTGTTTATGTTGACGGCAGTGTGGTTGTTGGGGCTGCCGGCAAGGCTTCTAAAAAGGGCTACAAGGGCATTACCTATTTGCCTTGTACTGCAGAAAATAATTTTTTCCCGGATTTTTCTTGTGTAAAGCCAAATTCTCTTATTTATTTCTGTTCACCTAACAATCCGACTGGCGCTGCCGCTACAAAGGCCCAGCTTAAAAAACTGGTTGATTTTGCAAACAAAAACGGCTGCATTATCATTTACGATGCCGCTTATTTTGCTTTTATAAGGGACGAAAAGTTACCTAAAACCATTTATGAAATTCCTGGTGCCAGAAAGTGCGCTATAGAAATTAATTCTTTTTCTAAAGTTGCAGGTTTTACCGGGGTTCGCCTGGGCTGGTCTGTAGTGCCTGCCAGTTTAAAATTCCAGGACGGGACTCCCGTAAAGCAGGACTGGAACCGCCTTATGACTACTTTGTTTAACGGGGCGTCAAATATTGCCCAGAGGGGAGGCCTTGCTGCCCTTGACGAAGAAGGTCTTAAGGAAACAAAGGCCCTGGTTGATTTTTACCTGGAAAATGCCCACATAATGGAAGAAACTTTGCGGTCTGACAATTTTAAAAAGGCCGGGGTAAAGGTTTACTACACGGGTGATTCTCCATATTTGTGGGTTTACTTTCCTGGAATGAAAAGCTGGGATGTTTTTGACCGCATTTTGGATGAATGTCATGTGGTTACGACTCCTGGTTCGGGATTTGGGCCTGCAGGGGAAGGTTACCTCCGTTTTTCATGCTTTGGTCATAGAAATGATATTCTTGAAGCATGTAAAAGGCTTTCAAAATTCAGCCTTTAGTTTTTTTTTTTACCATAGGAAAATTGATTTTTTTTAAGATTTTTTTTCTGACCTTTAGGATTTTGTTCTTACCTGGAGATTTTTGATATTTTTGTTGAAATTTTAGGTTTAAAATGAGCATTTTTTATTCTTTAAACTTGACTATTGTTGTTAAGAGGTTAAAATATATTCTATGAGTGATTATCTTGACGCAAACAATGAGGAATTATTAAAAGATTTCTTTTCTGAGGCTGAACAGCAGGTTGAAAGCCTTGAAAGCAATATCCTTGTTATAGAAAATGACCCCTCGAATCATGATGCTATTGATGAAATTTTCAGGGCAGCCCATACCTTAAAGGGTGGTTCTGCAACTGTAGAAATGACAGAATTAGCTTCTTTTTGTCATGATGTTGAAGATTTGCTGGATGCTATCCGCAGTGGCACTGTCAGTGTAAGCGAAGAAATTGTTGATGTTCTTCTTAATGCCATTGATACCATAAAACTTATGCTGGAAGCCCGATCTTCCGGTTCTGTTTACCAGGAAGACGTTTCTTCAATCGTTGCAAAAATAGAATCCTTTATTCCTAAAAAAGGTGAATCTAAAAAGACTGCCAGTAAGCCTGCTGCGGGGCTTCAAAAGCCTGCGGCAAAAGCGAGTGCTATTGCAAGTCCGGCTCCTTCTTCTGCTGGTGGTGCAACAGAAATTCCTTCTTTGCCTTCTCTTTCAGAAGATGAATATGAGGAACTTAAAGAGGCTACAGAAGAAGGCTGCAAGCTTTGGACTGTAAATGTTGTCTTTGATGAATCAAATTTGATGAACAGTGTTGGTGGCATTCAGGTTTTTGCATCCCTTAAAAATGTAGGTTCAGTTCTTAAAACTGTTCCGGATTTTGAAGAATTGTATGGGGATGAATTCCACTATCAGGTTGTATATTATATTTCTACAAGCAATGACCAGGATGTTCTGGAAGATGCTTCTTTCCTGGATGATGTAACTTTGGCAACAGATGCCCGCCTGGTATCAGACGAAAATTATGCTGGTTCAAAAGCTTCTGCTTCTGCTGGTGCTGGATCTAGTGCAAGTGCAGAAAGCCAGGTTCCTGAAGAAGGTGAAGAAGCAGACACTACAGACCTTGCTGCAGCTCCTGCTTCTCAAGTGGCAGAAAAAGAAGAAGATCATGATGTGCAGGAAGCTCACGCAGAAAAGAAGGCTGCACCTGCCCACGTAGCTACTCAGACTGGTTCCATTTTGCGTGTTGATTCTAAGCGCGTAGACAACCTTATGAATCTTGTTTCGGAAACAGTTATTACTAAGGCTGCCTTTAATCAGAATGGTCTTAAGATGGCAGACTTGCAGGTGAATCTGCAAAACCTTAATTCTACCTTCAAAGAAAAGCAGCATCACATGATGGAAGAAATTCCAAAGTACCTTGAAATGGTAAAGAACGGTGTTTCTGCAAAAGAAATCCGTTCAAAAATAAATGAAGAATTTTCTTCTATGGGCAGTTGGTTTGACGGTTTTGAAAACGAATTTAAAGTTTCTTCTTCAAAGTATCGTTCAATCACCCAGAATTTGGGACGCATTTCAAGCGAATTGCAGGAAGGGGTAATGAAAATCCGTATGGTTCCGATTGGAACTGTTTTCAACCGCTTCCCTCGTGTTGTCCGCGATTTGAGCCGTGAACTGGGCCGCAGTGTGGAACTCATCATTGAAGGTGAAGATACAGAACTTGATAAGACTGTAGTTGATGATCTTCTTGATCCAATCATGCACTGTGTAAGAAATTCTGTGGACCACGGCATTGAAGATCCTGCAGTCCGCAAGGCTGCCGGTAAAAATGAAACCGGCCGTTTGTGGCTGAAGGCTGCGAACGAAGGCAACCAGATTGTAATTGATATTATTGATGATGGTGCCGGCATTAATGTTGAAAAAGTAAAGGAAAAGGCTGTTAAAAAAGGCCTTATTTCTCCAAATAAAAAGCTTAACAATCAGGAAGCATATGACCTTATTTTCATGCCGGGCTTTTCTACAAGCGACAAGATTTCCAACGTTTCTGGACGTGGTGTAGGTCTTGATGTAGTAAAGACTATGGTAGAAAAACTTAAAGGTACCATTTCGGTAACTTCTGAAAAGGGCAAGGGATCAAGATTCTCTATCCGCCTGCCTCTTACTCTGGCAATCATTCAGGGACTTTTGGTTCGTGTCGGCAAGGAAGTTTACTCTATTCCTATTGCAAGTGTTATTGAATCTCAGCGCGTAAAGAAATCTTCAATCAACACAATTGATAACTATGAAGTTTTGAATGTGAGAAATGAAGTTATTTCAATTCTCCGCTTAAACAGACTCTTTAACATAAAGACGGCAGACGAAAGTGAATATTGCTTTATTGTAATTGTTGGTTCTCAGGAAAAGAAACTTGGCGTTATGGTTGATGCCCTTATTGGTGAAGAGGATGTTGTTATTAAGTCTTTGCGCGATCAGTTTACAAATTCTCCTGGTATTGCAGGTGCTTCAATCCTTGGTGATGGCTCTGTTTCCCTGATTATTGATGTAAGTCAGCTTCTTGAACTGGGAGTTAGACAGGAACTTAGCGCCCAGCAGCAGCGTGAAGAGGAAGCTGTAAAAACTTCTTCTTACGCAAGAATCTAAGGCAGACTTGAGGTTAGACTATGGCTACGATAAACGAAAGATTGAATCTTCTTTCAAGCACTACACAGATGGCAGATAGAGGTCCTCTGACAATGCGTGATTTGGAAGAGCAAAAGCGAAAAACTACTAATGTTGACTATAAAATGGTAACCTTCAGCCTTGCTGGTAAAGATTACGGAATTGACATTATGAAGGTTAAGGAAAGGGCAAAGGCTAGTGCTTTTACCTATGTTCCTAACACCCTGCCTTTTGTAAGGGGAGTTTACAACCTTCGTGGTGAAATTATTCCTGTTGTGGACTTACGCCTCTTTTTTAACATTGAAGTAGAAGACCAGGGCGATGATGTTGTTGAAAATATGCTTATCGTCAATATTGGTGAGCAGATTTATGGAGTTGTAGTTGATTCCATCGATAAAGTTGTCGGTGTCCAGAGTTCTACAATCCAGCCGCCTCATCCTCTTTTTGGTGACATAAACATCAAATACATTTATGGTGTTGTAGAAGCAGAAAACAGACTTTACATTCTTCTTGACATTGAAAAAATCTTTGGTGTTAAGAGTGCAGAAGAAGAAAAGAGAATTCAGGAAGAAGTTAAGGAACAGATGAAGTTAAGGCAGGAAGCAGCAATTGAAGTGGCTGTTAAGGAACAGCATAAGATTGCTCCAGCTCCGACCTTTAATTCTTCAGAAGAAGCTCCAGCCCAGGCAAATGCAACTAATGTTGTTCAGCAGGAAATTCAGAAAAAAGAAGTTGACCTTAACTTTATTGCGGCTTCACTTTTGAGTTTAAAGAAATTTGTTTTGAATTCTGTAAATGAAGAATGGGCCAGAAAGCGCTATGCTGAATGGGCAGAAGAAAGGGGTGAAAAAAATACCCAGTTGTCCAGTGAAGCAGATGCAGACGAATTCCTTAAGACCTTTTATTCTAAGTGCAACGGCACATGGTGGACAGAAGAATATGCTCAGATTGTAGAGGCTGCTCTTCCGGAAAATACTGCAAAAAATATTGTTGTATGGAATTTGGGTTGCGGTAAGGGTTATGAATCTTATTCACTGGCATGCATTTTGAAAGCCCGCTATCCAAAAGCCCACATTCGCATTTATGCCCATGATGTGGATTTACTGGCTGTTTCAAATGCGCCTTTGCTTACTGTTCCAGAGGATGTTGCTGAAGGCTGGTTTGCTCCTTATCTGTCAAAGACTGTTTCCGGAGAATATACTTTCTCTAAGGAAATCAAGGATATGGTAATGTTTGAATACCACAATGTCGTAAATTCAAATAATTTACCGGATATTGATATTATTTTTGCCAGAGATGTGCTATCATTCATTCCTGAAACATCACAGAAAGTTATTTTTGACGACTTTGCTGAAAAGGTTAAGGGCAATGGTTTAATAGTCCTTGGTGAAAATGAAAAGCTTAACCTGCCAGACTGGAAGCTTGGTAAGGTTGAAGGAATCAGGCTTTATACAAAATAGTATAAAGGTAGCCTTTAAAAATTGCAGTTTTTGGGGGCAACTTTAAAAAGCGGCATTTTGAGTCCTTGAATTTTCAAAGATTTAAAATCCGCAGGCAGCTAAAAAATCATTTTATGTTTTTTTAGTCGCCAAAAAATCATATTATTTTTTTTATATATTCAGGGGGATTTAATGAGAGTCGAATATATCAACCCATTCGTAGAAACTTCTTATCGTGTACTTAAGGAAGTACTTGGTGGTGCAGATGTAAAAAGAGGTGACCTTTACCTTAAGTCTACAGCAATGCCTGTTATGGGAGTTGCAGCTCTTGTTGGTTTGGCTGGTGATGTTGAAGGCCGCGTTTTGTTTGACATGACATACGATACAGCCTTGGCTATTGCTTCTAAAATGAATGATGAAAAGTTGCCGGAATTTGATGATCTTGCGAAGGCTACTATTTCTGAACTGGCTAATCTTATTACAGCTCAGGCAGTTACAAAATTGCATGAATTGGGATTTAAGTTTGACCTTACCCCTCCAGCACTTTTTGCCGGAGAAAAAATGGAAATTGCTGCTTTGGGCGGAACAAATGAAAATGTTGAAGCATTGATTGTTCCTCTTATTACAGAGTACGGCAAGATTGAAGTAAATGTTGCTATTCGTGAGCGCACATAATTTTAGAATTTATTTTCTCTGATTTTTGTCTGCTATCTTGAATAGAAAGCAAACTTTTAGTAGATTAGTTAGTATTCATTCAATTTGAATAATGAATTAAAGGGTTTAATATAAGGAGAATATAGTATGAAGACAAAACAGGATTTTCCATCAATTAACGAACGTCCGCCTGAGGGAATCAAGGATGACGGAACAAAGTTTCGTGTATTGATTGTAGATGATTCTGCATTCGTTGCTAAGCAGCTTACACAGATTCTTTCTAGTGACGGTTATGAAGTAATTGCCACTGCTGCTGATGGTAAAGAAGGTGTAGATAAATACAAAGAACTTTGTCCAAACGTTGATCTTGTTACAATGGATATTACTATGCCTCGTATGGACGGAATTACCGCTTTGGAACAGATTATGGCTTTTGACAAGAACGCAAAGGTTGTAATGGTTTCAGCTTTGGGTAAGGAAGAACTTGTTAAAAGATCACTTTTGGCTGGTGCAAAGAACTATATTGTTAAGCCTTTGGACCGCAAGAAGGTTCTTGAAAGAATAGCTTCTTCAATTAAATAGTATATCTTCCTGTAAGATTATATTCGGGGCAGTTTTTAAGTTGTCTTGGCATTTTTTACGAATGCTGTTGCTTTTAGTGACTGCTAGCAGAAGGACTTGAAAGGTCACGCTTTTAAAGTGTCTTTACCAGGCTGACTTCTTGGGCAGTTTTATGGTGTATTTCTTTGGGGTAGATTTTCTTCTTTTTGAAGGGTGATTCCTATCCTGAAGATTTCATGATAGCCTCTAAAATTACAGTTTTTAGAGGCAACTTTGTCCTTTTCTTACAGTAATTCTCAAAAAACGAACCAGCTGGCTTGATTTTTTCAAGTTGTAAGTTGGTTTTTTGAGTTTTAAATTTATAGACGAAATTCTACTTATGATTTATAATGGTCTTTATGGGTGGAATAAGTAAAAAATCATCTTCTGCTAGACAGAAGACTGCTAGTGCTAAAAAGACTTCTGCTAAGGCAGAAAGTGCTCTTTCTAAAAATGAAAAGCCAGCCTTAAAATCGGCAAAAACTGAAAAATCAAGTAAGGCTGTAAAAGTTGAAAAATCCGAAAAATCTGTAAAATCCGCAGAATCCTCAAAATCAGAAAAATCCCCAAAATCAAATTTGGAAGAAAAAAAAGAAGTAAAAAAAACGGCTGCTTCTGTGCCTTCAAAAAATACTTCTGTAAAAAGAGAGACAAAGGCTGTGAAAGATTACGACGAATCTCAAATTAAACATTTGGACGCTTTGGAACATATCCGTTTAAGAAGTGGAATGTATATTGGCCGCCTGGGGGATGGTTCAAATCAAAATGATGGAATTTATGTGCTGTTGAAGGAAGTTGTTGACAATGCCATTGACGAATACATCATGGGTTTTGGAAACAAAATTGATGTGAGCGTTAAGGATAACCGGGTAAAGGTGCGCGATTACGGGCGCGGTATTCCTTTGGGAAAAGTGGTTGAATGCGTTTCTGAAATTAATACTGGTGCAAAATATAATGATGATGTTTTTCAGTTTTCAGTGGGAATGAATGGAGTTGGTACCAAGGCTGTAAATGCTTTGTCTTCTTACTTCCGTGTTATTGCCATTCGTAAGGGCGAATGTTGTGAAGCTGTTTTTGAAAAGGGTAAGCTTATTTCCCAGCGCACCGGAAAGCTTAAGGAAAAGCAGGCGGATGGTACTTACTTTGAATTTGTTCCGGATGTAGAAGTTTTTGGAAAATACAACTACAACATGGAATTTGTTGAAAAGCGAATTTGGAATTATGTTTATCTTAACGAAGGACTTACTATCAATTTAAATGGGCAGAAATATCATTCTGAAAACGGACTTTTTGATTTACTGAACAGTGAGATGGAAGAAGATTCCCTTTACCCGATTGGTTCTTATGTTGGAGACCACATTCGTTTTGCTTTTACCCACACGAATGCTTATGGTGAAAATCATTTTTCTTTTGTAAACGGTCAGTATACGGCGGATGGTGGAACTCACTTGAATGCTTTTAAGGAAGGTTTTGTAAAAGGAGTGAATGCTTTTTACGGAACATCTTTTAAGGCGGAAGATATTCGTGACGGTATGGCAAGTGCTGTGCTTGTTAAAGTGAAGGATCCTGTTTTTGAATCGCAGACAAAAAATAAATTGGGCAACACGGATGTGAGATCATGGATTGTGCCGGAGGTGCAGTCTGGTTTGAATGACTGGTTGAATCGTAATCCGGAAGCGGCGCGAAAGTTGAAGGAAAAAATCGAAGCAAATGAAAAACTCCGAACGGAATTGAGCGCTGTAAAAAAAGAGGCTAAGGAAGCGGCAAAAAAAGTTTCTGTCAGAATTAAAAAACTGAAGGATTGTAAGTATCATATTCAGGATGGAATTAAGGGCGAACAGTCAATGATTTTTATTACTGAGGGAGATTCTGCTTCTGGCACTATGACTCATTCGCGCGATGCAAATTATCAGGCGATTTTTTCTTTGCGCGGTAAGCCTCAAAATATGTATGGAAAAAAACAGGCAGACATTTACAAAAATGATGAACTCTTCCAGTTAATGATGGCGCTGGGTATTGAAAATGATGTGGAAAATTTGCGCTATTCAAAAATTGTGATTGCGACTGATGCCGATAATGACGGTTACCATATCAGAAATCTTGTTATGACATTTTTCCTGGGATTTTTTGAGGAACTTGTTACGACTGGCCGCGTTTACATTTTGGAAACTCCTTTGTTCAGGGTAAGAAATAAAAAGGAAAACATTTACTGCTACAGCGAAGAAGAAAGGGATGAGGCTCAGGCTAAACTGGGAAAGTCCTGTGAAACTACACGATTTAAAGGTCTTGGAGAAATTAACCCTTCTGAATTCAGGCAGTTTATAGATCCTGCAACAATGCACTTAACTCCAGTCGAAATTTCCCAACTGAAGATGGTTCCTAAACTTTTGAATTTTTACATGGGAAACAACACTCCGGAAAGAAGGGAATTTATTGAAAAACATCTTCTTCAAAATGTTGATGCCTAGTGGAAGTTTTTGCGTAAGAAATTTTTGTGGTAGTAAAAGGAAAAATTATGGCTTTTGTAAAAAATCTTTTTGATAAAAATTTTATTGAGTATGCAAGTTACGTAATCCGCGATCGTGCAATTCCTGATTTGGAAGATGGTTTGAAACCTGTTCAGCGAAGAATCATGCATACGCTTTTTAAAATTGATGACGGGCGTTTTCATAAAGTTGCAGGGGTTGTGGGTGAGTGCATGAAATATCATCCCCACGGAGATGCTTCTATTGGTGGAGCTTTAGTTGTTCTTGCCAACAAGGGAATTTTTATTGACCGCCAGGGTAACTTTGGAAACCCCTATACCGGGGATGAAGCTTCGGCACCGCGTTACATTGAATGTCGTGTAAATCCTCTGGCAAAAGATTTTCTTTACAATCCGAACATTACCCAGTACTTGCCAAGTTATGACGGTAGAAACGAAGAGCCTCTTGTTTTCCGTGCAAAAATTCCTGTTGCCCTGATTATTGGTGCTGAAGGAATAGCGGTTGGTATGAGCACAAAAATTCTGCCATACAATATTAAGGAAGTTCTTGAGGCAGAAAAAAAATGTCTTAAGGGCGAAAAGTTTGAAATCTATCCTGACATTCCTACAGGCGGTTTAATTGATGTGAGTCATTACAATGATGGTAACGGAAAAATTATTACCCGTGCAAAGCTGGACATGAGTGATGAAAAGAAAATTGTAATTACAGAATTGCCTGTTGATTCAACATCTGATACTTTGATGCAGTCTATTGAAAATGCCTACAAGTCTGGTAAAATAAAAATTTCTTCCATTGATGATTTTACAACTGATCACTGTCATATTGAAATCAAACTGCCACGCGGAGTTTATGCAAAAGATGTAGAAAAGGCTTTGTATGCTTTTACGGATTGCGAAAAATCTATTACCTGCCAGATGCTGGTTATAAAAGACAACATGCCTGTTGTGATGACAGCAAGTGAAATCATAAAATATTATGCAAAAAAACTTACTGCAATTATTAAGGATGAACTGGAATTTGAAAGGGGCAAGCTGACTGAAGATTTGCATGCAAGAACTCTTGAGCGGATTTTTATTGAAGAAAGAATTTACAAAAAGATTGAGCAGATGAAAACTGCTGAAAGTGTGAACAAGGCTGTTAAAGATGGATTTAAACCTTTCCAGAAGGAACTTGTTCGTGATGTAACGGATGAAGATGTTGAAAATCTTTTAAAAATTCCAATTAGAAGAATTTCACTTTTTGATATAAATAAAAATAAGGATCAAGTGGCTGCAATTAATTTGCGATTAAAGGAAATTGCTAAACGTCTTAAAAATCTTACGGCATGTGCAATTGAATATTTGGACGGAATGCTTTCAAAGTTTAGCCCGGAAGATCTTAAGCGTCATACTCAAATTGCAAGTTTTTCTGCTGTTGAAGCAAAGACTGCTGTTAAAAGAGATACTGCTTTGCGCTATGACAGTGAAAAAGGAAATTTGGGTACGGGCGTTTCTGGCGGTATGGAAATTTGCAAGGTGACTCCTTATGACAGAATTCTTTTTGTCAGGAAGAGCGGCATTTATACTGTCTGCGATGTGCCTGAAAAACTTTTCGTAGACAAGGGCATGTGGTTTTGCCAGATTGCGGACAAGGAAGAAATTAATAAAATTCTTTTTACAATAATTTATAGGGATCCAAAAAACAAGCAGGCTTACATCAAGAGGTGCAGAATCAATGGCTGGATTATGAACCGCCCTTATCTTTTTGCGCCGGATGGAATGGAAGTACTGCACCTTGACACAAGGAACAAGTTTAAGTTTAAACTGCATTATGTTAAAAAAAGCCGTATAAAAGTTCTTGAAGAAGAATTTAATGCAGGCGATTTTGAAGAAAAGGGGCTCAAGGCTAACGGACTTAGGCTGGACACAAAAGAAGTTGAATCTATTGAAGTGGAAAAGGATAGTGAGCAGATGAAACTTTTCTAAAGGGACTTTGCGGCTGGCTTTCAGAAATTACAGTTTTTGGAGCGGCCTAAAAATAAGAAAGACTTTTGCTTTGACAGGGAAATACTATGGCTGAAAAAAAATTTACATTTAAACAATTGAAATCTTTGATGACGGCAGAAATAAAAGTGAACAGTAACAAGGCTGTTTTTTCTGTTTTGCTTTACACTCTGATAAATACAGTTTTTAGCGGGCTTGCCTGGATTCCGGCCTTTTTTTCTTTTACAAGAAACGGCAGCATTTCTGTAAATTCTTTGCTGACATCCATTGTGCTTTTTATAATTATTTCTGTTTTCTTAAAGCAGATTGCTTATGGGCTGAATGTGATTATTGCCCGCCTGGTGCAAAACGAATTTGTTACTTTGGGATTTTTGTTTATTGCTTTTAAGAAGGATCAGAAGCGGACATTTTTAATGTCATTCATTTATACAATGATTCAAC
>CAVJHV010000032.1:0-19780 GCA_963649315.1 Treponemataceae bacterium
TTATAATTCTTTTGTGTTATTATTAAGAAAAGCCTTTTAGAAAACTGTAATTTCTGGGGCAACGTTTTTTAATCCGAGGTGAAAGTTTGCTTATACATTTTTGGGGAGTTCGTGGTTCCATTCCGGCTCCAATAACAGGGCAGCAACTTCAAAATAAAATTACTGCTGTGGTTCAGCGTTTAAGTCCCAAAGATCTTGAATCCGAAGAATCACGCATGAAATTTCTTTCAAATCTTCCCCCTGCCATTTTTGGAACTATCGGTGGAAATACTGCTTGTGTAGAAGTGCGCTCGGACAGTGGTCAGACATTTATTTTGGATATGGGGTCTGGGCTGCGCTCTTACGCCAAACATGGTCTTCTTCCAAAATCGAAGCATTATGTTGTTTTACAGTCACATTTTCACTGGGACCACATACAGGGACTGCCTTTTTTTGATCCAACTTTTGACCCTCAGGTAAAAATTGATCTTTATTCGGCTTTTCCTGCTGCAGAAAGAATTTTAAGCGAACAAAGCAGGACTCCTTATTTTCCGGAAAACGCTTCTTGGGAACATATAAAAGACCGTTTTACATTTCATGTTTTTAAAACGGATGAATATTTTGAAATTGCAGGAGTAAAAATCAAATCCCACAAAATGCACCATCCGGGAAATTCTTATATTTTTTCCCTGGAAGAAAATGGCAAAAAGTTTCTTTATGCGACAGATGTAGAACTTCAGCCTAAGGATTTTGACCTTGACGATCCAAAAAATGACATTTTTAAAAATGTAGATGCTTTGATTTTGGACAGTCAGTATACTCCGCCAGAAGCAGTCAATAAGGCAAACTGGGGCCACAGTTCATTTGCTAATGCTGTTGACTTTGCAAGCCTTTACAATGTAAAAAATCTGTATATTTTTCATCATGAACCGACTTATGATGATCAAAAAATTTATAAAATTCTTCAGTCAGCGAAATGGTATTATGAATCAAAAAATCTGGATTCAAAACTTAATATCTGTCTTGCTGTTGAAGGACAGGAAATCGTATTGTGAAAAAAGAAAAAATTAATATGGAAGAAGAAAAAAAATCTACTAAAAAAAAGCATATATTTCTTACAGTCATTTTGTGGATTCTTGCTGTTCTTGCAGTCGCCCTTGTCTGTGCATTTGCCTTTTGGAATTATGAAATTTCTCCAGTAGAAAAAGATTCTGCTAATGAAAAAATTTCTAAAATCAAAATTGAAGAAGGCTGTTCTGTTATGGATGCTGCCCTTCAACTTGAAGAAGATGGTTTAATCCACTCAGCAAAAGTTTTTTATTATGCAGCCCGCTTTAATCTTTTAGACAGGAGCAGGTCTTTTAATTTAAAAAGCGGTCAGTACACTTTAAAAAACACAATGTCTTTAAAAGAAATTTACCAGGAAGTGCAGGTAGGTTCTCCTGAATATATTTCTATTCACATTCCGGAAGGCCTTACCATAAAAAAAACAGGCCGTCTTCTTGAAGAAAATGAAATTTGTTCTTTTGATGATTTTCTTCTTGCGGCAAGTGATGAAAGCCTTCTTAAGGAATACAATATTCCTTCAAAAACATTTGAGGGTTACCTTTTTCCAGACACTTACTTTTTTACAAAAAAAATGCCTGCCCAGGATGTTGTCAGAAAACTGGCAGATAATTTCCAATTCAGAATATCTTCTGTAGAAGAATTAAAATCAAAAAATTCAGATGACTTGCATGAGATTGTAAAATTAGCTTCTATTGTCGAAAGAGAATACAAAGTGGCAGGTGAGGCACCTCTTATTGCATCAGTTTTCGTAAATCGTCTTGAACACAATATTGGTCTTTATTCATGTGCTACAATTGAATACATCATTACAGAAATTTTAGACAAGCCTCATCCGGAAAGAATTTATTATTCAGATTTAAAAATTGATAATCCCTACAACACTTACATGTGGAAAGGTTTACCGCCGGGTCCAATTTCAAATCCAGGTTTAGTTGCCTTAAAGGCAGCGGCTTGTCCTGAAGAAAGTGACTATTATTATTTCGTCCTTACAAATCCGGAAGAGGGGACCCATTCTTTCAGTAAAACTTTTGATGAACACAAGGCTTTAGAAAATACTTCTACTGTTAAAAAATAGATTTCTCTCCGATAATTTTTAAAGGATTTTTTGGATTTTACAGAAGATTTTCTTAGAAAAAATTTTCAAAAAAGGAATTTTATGGCAGGATTTATTTCACAGGAAAGCATTGACGAAGTAACTAACCGCACAGATATGGTTCAGCTTGTGAATGAATATGTTCCTTTAGTTCCCAGAGGTGCGGAATTCTGGGGCTGCTGTCCTTTTCATCACGAAAAAACTCCTTCATTTTCAGTTTCACCGGATAAAAAATTTTATTACTGCTTTGGCTGCCATGCCAGCGGAAATGCATACCGTTTTCTTATGGAGATGGAAAAAATTTCTTATCCGGAAGCGATCGAAAGATTGGCAAAAAAGGCTGGTGTAAGCCTTCAATATAAAGAAGGTGGATCCGAAAGCCAAAAAGTTGATCAAAAGGCAAAACTCAAGGAAGAATATAAAAATCTTTACAACAGGGTAACGACTTCCTTTCACTACATGCTTTTAAATACTGAACAGGGAAAGTTCGCCCTTGACTACATAAAAAAACGCGGCATAACAGATGAAACTATCGAAAGATTCAAGTTGGGCTACAGTCCCAGTGACCGTAAGTGGCTGAAAAAGTTCTTACTGAAAAAGAATTATACGAATGAATTTTTAAATGATTCCGGTCTTTTTTCAAAAAAGTATCCTGATTTTTCATTTTTTTCTGACAGACTCATGTTTCCTATTTTTGACAGAAACGGTGATGTTCTTGCCATGGGGGGCAGATTTTTACGAGGAGATCCTGAAAAGTCTCCAAAATACCTTAATTCTGGTGATTTGATTCATTACCACAAGGGGCAAACCCTTTACGCATTCAACTTTGCAAAGGCCAGTATCCGCGAAAAAAAAGCGGTAATTCTTTGTGAAGGTTACATGGATTGCATTGCCTACCACCAGTGCGGAATTACATGGGCTGTAGCCCCTTTGGGTACGGCTTTAACAGAAGACCAGATTTCCATTTTTCAGCCTTATGTAGAAAGTGTTTACCTTTCTATGGACAGTGATGGTGCCGGACAAAATGCGACCATAAAAGATATTTTAATGTTAAGAAAAAAGGACATTCCCTGCAAGGTAATTATTTTGAGCGGTGGAAAAGATCCCGCAGAAATAATGTTAAATTATGGAAAAGAAACCTTGACGAATGACGTAGATAAAGCTATACTAGATAGCGATTTTCTGATTAATAGACTGTCATCATTGTATCCAAAAAATTCGCCTGAAGGAAAGACAAAGGCTCTCAGGGAATTTTTTCCATACTTGGACGCTCTGCAATCAGATGTTCAAAAAAATGCCTGTCTTGAACAATTCTGTCAGGCGTTTGACATTAGCCTGGAGGCTGCTGCTTTAGATTATAGAAATAGAAAACAAGTCAATCCCCAAAATTATCGAAAAGACAACAATACGGTTCAGACGCAGGAGCTTAAGCCTGAAAAAATTAACCCGAATGCGGAGTTGCGTGCAGTGATGAGTACCGTAGCTGATGATGTCAGCCTTTTCAACAAAATGAGGAATGAAGTTTCTGTTGATGATCTGGAGAATGCAAGGGCTAAGGAGTTGTTTTGTATTCTTGAGGAATGTTCAAGGAGTGATAATTTTTCTGTAATAAACATTGCTACTCACTGCGAAGATAATTCCATGAGAGAAGAAATTTTTTCTGCCCTCGATGGTTTTAAAGGTAAGCAGGAAATGATAGTAGACGACAGTATAAAACTAATAAAAGGCAGAAAATTAAAGCGTCAGTCTGATGAGATTTTAAATCGCATTAAACGGCTTGAACGGAGCAGTCTTCCAGAAGATAAAAATCAACTGAGAGATTTGCTTATGCAAAAGCAAGAAATCAATAAACAGATAGAAAATCTTAAGGGTTAAATAATGGCTAAAAAAAACACTGAAGAAACAAGCAAAATCAAAAAAAATCAAAAAACTGATCTTAAATCAAAGAGGCAGGAAAAGGTTGCTTCTAAAAGAGAAAAAGCAAAAAGTCCTGCTAAATCTGCATCAAAGCCTGAAACTAAGGAAAGTAAAATTTCCAAGTCTAAGAGGGAAAAATCTTCTTCTAAGGAAAGTGTAAAAAAATCACCTGCAAAAGAAGTCAAAAAGGAAACTTCAAAAGCAGCTGTAAAGGAAAATGCTAAGGCAAAAAAAACAGAAGAAGACAAAAAAGCAAAATCAAAGGAAAAACTTAGTACGGACAAAGCAAAGGAAAATAAAGTAAAAGGTTTAAAGAAAAAAGCAGAAGAAAAAGTGAAAAAATCCAGTGTAAAAGAAGAAAAAGAAAAAAACTCTGACCAGAAAAAGTCTTCTAAGGCAAAGGCTGACTTGAATGAAGAAAAGTTACAGGACGCTGCTTTAGATGAAGATAAAAAGAAAAAAACTCCTTCAAAAAATAAAAAGGACGAAAGTGCTGAAAGTGAAAATCCTGCTACAGACAGTCCGGAAGAAGATGAAGATGCAAATCTTTCTCCAGAAGTAAAAAAACTTTTGGATTACGGAAGAAGTAAACAAATTATTTCCTGGGATGAAATTACAGAACATCTTGGTCAGGATTTTGTTAACAGTCCGGAAATGGAAAATGTCCTTCAGCTCTTAACAAAAAACAATATCCAAATTATGGATGAAGCAGGCCTCATGGATGATGAAGAGGATGTTTCTGTAGAAGATGACGAAGATGAAGGCTCAGAAGAACTTTTGCAGGAAGCGAAAGCCGAAGAATACAAGGGTCGCCTTTTAGCAAATGATAAAGAAAATAATATTGATGATCCAATCCGCATTTATCTTCGCGATATTGGTAAAGAATCACTTCTTACTGCAGAACAGGAAGTTATTCTTTCAAAGCAAATGGAAGACGGTCAAAATATCATCAAGGATGTTATAAAAAATTCCGGTATGATGCTGCCTGAATTTTTCCTTATTGCTCAAAAGGCCTACACAAGAATTGATCCTCATGAGCCGGGCAGGGCTAGAAAAGAAATAAATGAAGAAATGACAGAAAAGCGTCGACTTAAGAGCTGTTACGGAGAATATCTTAAACCCATTTATCCTGATTTAAAGTCATACATTTCTTTAAAAAAGCAGCTCAACGAAAATGACCAGACCATGGCTATTTTTGAAGACAAGCAGTTAAATGATTATAAAAAGAAAATCCTTAAAGAACTTTTAAAAATCGATCTTCAAACAGAAGAAATTGACCGCTTTTCGATGAAATTTCTTACTGCTTCTGAAAAAATTGATGAATTCCACCACAAGCAGGAAAAAAGAATGCGTGAGTTGCACATAAAGGATGCTGCAGGGCTAAGACAAATTGGTCGCCGTCTTGCAACTCACTCTCAGTCAATGCAGCTTGAAAAGGAATTGGGCATATCTGCAGATGAAATCCGTGAACTGTACACAACTATTCAAAAGATTGACAGAAAACTGCGCCGCTTAGAATATGAATTTGAAAATTCAGTTGAAGAAATTCTTGAAATGACAAAAGAAATTCAGCGCGGAAAGACTATGCTTGAAAATGCAAAGAATCGCCTTATCAATGCAAATCTCCGTCTTGTAGTTTCTATTGCTAAAAAATATACAAATCGCGGACTCCAGCTTTTTGATCTTATTCAGGAAGGTAATATTGGTCTTATTAAGGCTGTTGAAAAATTTGAATACCGCAAGGGTTACAAATTTTCTACATACGCAACATGGTGGATTCGCCAGGCCATTACCCGTTCCATCTCGGATCAAGCCCGTACAATCCGCGTTCCAGTTCATATGATTGAACAAATCAACAAAGTTGTTCGTGAAAGCCGCCAGTTAGTTCAAAAACTTGGTCGTGAACCTACAGACGAAGAAATTGCCCAGCAGCTTTCATGGCCGGTAAGCCGCGTAAAGCAAGTTAAAAATGTTGCCCGTGAACCAATTTCTTTGGAAACTCCAATCGGTGAAGAGGAAGATTCTTCTCTTGGAGATTTTATTGAAGACAAGGATGTTGAAAATCCTGCAAATCAAACTTCATACAGGCTTTTGCAGGAGCAGATTCGCGAAATTTTGGGCACTCTTCCAAAAAGAGAACAGGAAGTTCTTAAGATGCGCTTTGGTCTTGATGATGGATATTCTCTTACACTCGAGGAAGTTGGTCTTTATTTCAATGTTACCCGTGAAAGAATCAGACAGATTGAAGCTAAGGCTTTAAGAAGACTTCGCCACCCGCGCCGCTCTTCTGGCTTGAAGGATTTTATTGACCAGTGATTTTGATTTGTTTTTTTTTGAAATTGAGTGATTTTTTTTGTAAATGGAGCTTAAAAAATTAATTTACAGGCCCCTTTATAAAGAGTCACAGAAAGCCGGATTTTCTTTTTGATTTTCCGGCTCTTCTTTTCAATTTTTTTTTTGAAGGAGAGTCTCTAAAAGTTCACTTTTTAGAGGTTGCCATAAGAAGAAAAATAATATAAAATCATTGGACGGTTTAGTGGGTTCATTGGGGATTTTTTTGCTGTGGAAGAATGATTTATTTCAAGGCAAGACAATAAAATCTGCATAATCATAAAAGAGTCTCTGGAATGCAAATTTTGGGGATAAAGTTATTTAATACGAGGTTACAACCTATGGAAATGTCAGAAAAATTTGACAAACTCAAAAAATTACAGGATGTCCTTTCTGAAAAGTACGAAATTCAGAATACTGTTAACAATCTGCCTAAATCTTTGCAGGGAACAATGGAAGGTCTTGAGCAGTTCAAATCCGAATTCCTCCAGAAAAATGAGGAATATGAAACTATATTAGCAAAACTCAATGGCTTGCATGCCGAACTTGATGAAACAACAAAGTATGCTGAAGAAAGCGAAAAAAATATGGATACTATCCAGACACACCGCGATTATGAAAATCTTAGCAAAAAAATTGATGAAGCAAAGGCTAAGGAAAATGATCTTAGAGGTCAAATTGCAAAGATTGAAAAAAATCGTGACCAGCTTAAAAATGATGTTGATGATTTGGAAAGCCTTATTCATTCAACAGAAGATACTGTAAATGAAGAAAAAGCTTCCCTTGACGAAACATTAAACGAAAAGAAAGACGCTTTAAAGAAACTGGAAAAAGAAGAAGCAAAGATTTCTGAAGGTCTTGATTCAGAATTGCTTTATAAATTCCAGAGAATCATTCAAAGAAATAAAAAAGGCATTGTAACTGTAAAGGGTAATGTTTGTGACGGTTGCCAGATGATTTTGCCTGCTAACTTTGCAAATGAAGTTCGCGACGGCGATAAAATTATGTATTGTCCTTACTGCAGCCGTGTCCTTTTCTATGAAGAAGGTTCAGATACAGAAGAAAACTTCTTTAGCCTTGAAGATACTGGTAGTCTTCAGGACGTTGTTGAAGATGGTGAAACTGGCGGTGATGAATACGACTATCTTAAAGATGATGAAGAAATTGATTCATCTATGGATTTTTAATTAAGAAAGTCTCAAGAAATTGCAATTTTAGGCATTTCCTTAATTTGCACCAGTCACTTTTTTCGGAGAGATTTTATTTAGATTGTAAAAAATGGGATACATGGTCGCGCAGACCCTTTTGATGATAAAAGGAGTTGTGTGAGGTAAAGTCCGGGCTCCACCGGAAAGAATGCCGGATAATAACCGGGCAGAATTGTTACTTGCTTTGCAAAAGGACTTTTCTAACAGACAGCGCTACAGAAAATAACCGCCAGCAATGGTAAGGGTGAAAAGGCAGTGTAAGAGACTACCGCGTTTTTGGTAACAAAAACGGCATAAGCAAGCCTCATTCGGAGCAAGATCGAGCAGCAGTTTGGTTTCCGGCCTTATACTGCGGGTAGGTTGCTGGAGGTGCAGGGTAACTTGCATTCCGGATAGATGACCATTTCAGACAGAACCCGGCTTACTGTATCCCTTTCTTTTTTTTGAACGGAAATTGATTTTCCTGTATTCTAAAAAAAGATATTTTTATCAGAGTAAAGATATCTTAAAAAAAATCCTGGTCTGGGATTTTTTGGGCTTAAAAAAACAGGTGGGATATGAAAAAAAGAGAAACTTTTAAAGGAAACATTGTTCACAGAAAAAGTAAATTTATTCCACGACTTTTACTCTTGCTGGGAATATGTGCTTTTTTGGCAGCAGTCACTTTTATTACTTACCGCATTGTAAATAAATACATAAACAAAAGGGATTCTGCCAGTCTTCTTCAAAAATACTGGCAGGAATACAAGTACGAAGATGTTTATGAAGTTTCCCAAAATATAATTGAAAAATCCCCGACACAAAATCTTGCAAGAACACTTCACGGTTATGCTTCTTTTTATTTAGGTGTTTCGCAAACAGATAATTCCCGTTCCATTCAATACATTGACGAAGCAATACAAAACATAAGAATTGCCCTTTTAAATTGCAAGGAAGAAACAAAGCCTCAGCTTTTTTACATGTTGGGTAAATCTTATTTTTACAAGGACAGTTTTTCTTCCTACAATTTTTATGCTGATTTGGTTATTAAATATTTGACAGAAGCTGTAAATAAAGGCTACTGGGCTGATGATATTTCTGAATATCTGGGATTAAGTTACGCTTCTTTAAATATGACTCAGGAAAGCATTGCTTCTTTGACAGAGGCTTTAAATGTCCGCGAATCTGACGCACTTTTACTTTCAATTGCAAAACAGTATATCAACAATAAACAGGCAAATATTGCCAAGCAGTATCTTTTCCAGATTTTGAATTCCAGCCAGGATGATACTGTAAGTGAAAAATGCCACAATATTTTAGGAAATATTTATATTGATGAAGAAAATTATTCTGCGGCCGAAAATGAGTTTTTGCAGATACTTGAAAAAAATCAGGACTCTGCGGATGCCCAATATGGTTTAGGCCTTATTTACGAAAAGCAGGGCGACATTGCAAAGGCCAGAGCTCAATGGAGAAAAACTTTAAAAATAGAAGCAAATCATGTGGGAGCACTTGAAAAGCTTTATCAATAGAAAAAATCTTTTATTTTTCTATAACAAAAAACTTTATTAATTAGTTTTTTTATTATATAGTTTTATTACTGAATTTTGATTATTTTGTTTTGCGCCTTAAGAAACTAGTGCATGTGTGCAGAGCATAGATGGAGGAATATATAAATGGGCTTGTTTGATAGTTTTACAACAGACATTGGCGTTGATTTGGGAACTTGCAATACTCTTATTTACGTTAAGGGCCAGGGTATTGTAATTGATGAACCGTCAGTTGTTGCAATTGAAAAAGGAACAGGCAACGTCGTTGCAGTTGGTGCTAAGGCTAAAAGAATGCTTTGGAAAACACCGGGAAATATTGTTGCAATCCGGCCATTGGCTGATGGTGTAATTGCAGACAGTGATTCAACTGAAAAAATGATTAAGCATTTTATTTCCAAAATCTGTCCTAGAAGACGCTTTTTTAAATCTATCAGAATGAAAATAGGCATTCCTTCATGCATTACTCAAGTTGAAAAAGATGCCGTGATGGCTGCTGCCCTGAAAGCTGGTGCAAAGGAAGTTGAAGTTATTCCTGAAAGTCTGGCTGCTGCAATTGGAGCTCAAATTCCTATTTATGAACCTGCAGGCCATATGATTTGTGATATTGGTGGCGGAACAACAGAAGTTTCTGTAATTTCCCTTGGCGGTATGGTAATCACAAGTTCAATCCGCACTGGTGGAAATGAATTTGATGAAGCAATTATGAATCACATCCGCAAAGAACATAACCTTATTATTGGTCAGGGTAATGCTGAAAAACTCAAAATTTCCATTGGTAATGCCATTGCAGATAAAAACAGTGAAAAAATGGAAATTCGTGGCACAGATGCAATTACTGGTTTGCCTAGAAGCCTTGAGGTTTCTTCTGAAGAAGTTCGTGAAGCTTTAAAAGAGCCTCTTTCAAAAATTGTAGAAGAAGTAAAACGCGTTCTTGGAAAGATTCCGCCGGAACTTGGTTCTGACATTATGGAACGCGGTATTGTAATGACAGGCGGCGCTTCTATGCTTAAGGGACTTCAAAAACTGATTACTAAAGAAACAGGTGTTCCTGTAATTCTTGTTGAAAAACCTCTTGAATGTGTTGCAGTTGGGGCAGGACAGGCATTTGAACTCTTTAAGAACATGTCTACAAGCCGCTCAATTTACAACAATCTTAACGGCTAAAATTCAGGCGCATTATTGGGGCTTTTCGGATGGTAAAATTTTCAAAAAGAAAATCAAAATTTCGTCTTCCAGATTTTATTTTGATTCTTTTGCTGTTATTTTCTTCAATCTCACTGGGACTTTCATCTGGCAAATTTATTGTCAATTTAAAGACTGTCGGATTTACAATCGTTTCTACCATGCAGATCGGAGTCCACAAAATTACAGATTGCTTTACGAATACAGCAAAATCCATAAAAGAAAGAAGGCAGCTCCACAAGGAATACAAAGTTCTTCTTGAAAAAGTCCAGGATTATGAATATTTAAAAAGAAATAATGCTGAAATCAAAAAAGAAAATGAAAGGCTGCGTGAACAGTTAGACTATATGGCTTCTTCTGAGTACAAAAGTTATTCAGCAAGAATTATTGGCCGGGAAACTGACAATCTTTACAGTGGAATTACAATCGACAAGGGGGCAAGAAATGGCATAAAGAAAGGCATGAGTGTTATAGCCATTCAAAATGGTGACGTAGGCCTGGTTGGAAAAATTGTTACTGTTGGTCCTTTAACCAGCCTTATTATGCCTATATATGACATGCAGTGCCACATTTCTGCCAGAATACAAAACACACGCGATATTGGTATTGTTCAGGGCAACGGTACTTTTGACTCAAACCTTTCCATGAGTTACATTCGTAAACGTGCCCTTGAAGATTTTAACTACGGGGATCTTGTAGTAACTAGTGGTGAAAATGCCAATTATCCGGCAGACATAGCAATTGGTTCCATTTCGAAAATTACGGTTTTGGATTATGACACTTCTCTTGATATTGAAGTTGAACCTATGATCGATTTTAACCGCCTTGAATATGTACTTGTCATGGATTTAAAATCAGAAAATGATATAGACATTGAAGCTTTTGATGCTTCTCTTTCTGAAGAAGAAAAAAATCTTTCAAATGAAGAAAATTCTTTGGAAAGTCTTTCTGCAGAAAATCAAAATGAAGAAAGCCGTGTAGAGGCTGAAAGTGAGGGGCTTACTGAATAATATGGGAAAATCATTGTCTCTTTCTGCTGCAATTCTTTTAGCTTTTTCTTTAATTCAGGCAGCTGTTTTGTCAAATATTCCTTTTTTACCTTCCATGCCGGATTTTTGTATGCTTTGTGTGCTTTATTTTGCACTCCAAAACGGCAGATTTCATGGTGAGCTTACAGGTTTTATTTCAGGACTTTTTCTTGATTTTATAAGCGGAGCTCCTTTAGGTTTTAATTGTTTTTATAGAACAATAATTGGTTATATTTCAGGCTTTTTTAATAAGACATTAAATACTGACGGCTTTCTTGTTCCTGCGATTTTAGCATTTGGCGCAACTATTATGAAAGCTCTTTTACTCTGGCTTATAGCTCTTTTGTTTCCGGCTAAAGTTCTTACTTTCAATCCTTTTAACCCAGCTTTTCTTTTTGAAATAGGAATGAATGTGATTTTGGCTCCTCTTATTTTTAAGTTTCTTGGATTTTTTAAGAAGACACTTGTCCTTAATCCGGGAAAAATCATTTAGCAGTCTTAAGAGGGGATTTCAATGGGTGACATAAGATATGCAGATAAAGATGGAAAAGATGTAAATAAAACGGCAAAAATAAATTTTCTTTTTATTTTTACATGCCTTATTTTTGTAATTTACATTATCCGTCTTTTTTCAATGCAGATTATCAACGGAAAACAATATCAAAATCAATCTGCAAGAATTTCAAGAACTTCTACAGAAATACCCGCTCAAAGAGGCTACATTTACGACAGGAATTTCAACTTTCCTATGGTAAATAATAATGATTCTTTTGCGGTTGACCTTACTCCGGGCGAAATTCCTTCCAAACTCTACGACACGGTGACTTTAAAACTGGCAGAATATCTTGGAATTAAAAAGAGTCAGATTGACCGAAAGGTAGACGATAAAAAATCATCCTACCAGGCAATAGAAATAAAAACAAATGTCCCTTTTGAAATCATTTCGAATATTGCAGAAAATGTTACGGATTTGCCGGGTGTTTCATGGCGCAATAAGCCAGTTAGAAATTATGTAGAAACAGGTTCCATCTGTCACGTTTTGGGCTATGTAGGTAACATTACTCCGGAAGAAGTAAAAATTCTTTACAACAAGGGCTATAACGACAATTCTGTCATTGGAAAATCTGGAATTGAAAAACAATATGACCAGCTTTTGCAGGGAAAACCTGGCCGGGAAATTCATGCCCGTGAAGCAAATGGTCGTATTTTAAATACCGTAGCAGAAATTGAACCTCCTGAAATGGGAAAAAATCTTGTTTTGACAATTGATTCTAAAACACAAACTCTTGCAGAAAAGGCCCTGGGGGACAGAGTAGGGGCTATTGTTGTTTTGAAGCCTTCAAATGGGGAAGTTTTGGCTATGGTTTCATATCCATATTTTAACTCCAATATTTTTTCCCAGGACAACGGGGCTGTTGAATATCAAAAATTGCTCGAAACTGAAAATTATCCCTTGTTGAACAGAGCGATAAATGCAGAATATCCTCCGGCTTCGACTTTTAAAACTATTATGACAACGGCAATTCTAGATCAGAACGCTTTCCCTGCCGACCAGGAAGTTGAATGTCCGGGAGTTATTCAATATGGTGACAGGGAATTTAAATGTCACATTTACAAAACCCGGCCTAGAGGTCACCGTGGTCTGGATTTAAAAAATGCCCTTGCTCAGTCATGTGACGTTTATTATTGGATTGTGGGAAGAGATTATATGGGGGTAGATATTATTGCAACTTATGCAAGGGAATTTGGATTAGGCGAAAGTGCTCAGATTGATTTGCCTTCTCAATCCGTAGGATTTGTTCCAACGGCTCAGTGGAAAAATCGTGAAAAGCATCAAAAATGGCTTGGAGGTGATACTATGAACATGTCTATTGGACAGGGCTATACCAGAGTAACACCTCTTCAAGTTGCAAATATGATGGCCATGGTTGCCAATGGCGGTAAAATTTATAAACCTCACTTGCTCAAAGAAGTCAGGGATCCTTCAAATGACGAAATAATTGAAAGCATTAAACCTGAAATTTTGCATGAATCATCAGTTTCTCCGGATGTCTGGAAACAAGTCCAGGAAGATTTACGATATATGATTACAGACGGAACGGCTACCTATCCTATGGGGAACAAGACTATAGAAATTGCTGGTAAAACGGGTACAGCAGAAGTTAATGGTTACGCTGAAGGTCACTGGCACTCCTGGATGGTAGCATATGCTCCTTATAATGCCCCCGTTGAAGATCAAATTGTTGTTGCGACAATTGTAGAAGCTGTAAACGACTGGGAATGGTGGGCCCCTTACGCGACAAATATTGTGATTAACGGTTACTTCAATGATCTTGACTATGATGAATCAATTAATCAACTTGGATTCAGGTGGATGGTTAACAGGGCTTCTGGAGGACAGGAATGAAATTTAAATTTTTAAAAAAGATTGATTATATTCTTCTGATACTTTCTGTTCTTATTTCCATAGTGGGAATTGCTTTTATTTATTCAGCACAAATAGATGCTGATGGTCTTTTGAATTATTACGGAATGAAAGACGGAAAAAAACCTGAATACATAAAGCAAATTATATGGCTTTTAGCAAGCATTGTTGTGATGATTGCTTTAAATCTTTATGATTACAGAAAATTCGAAAGATACGCCTTTATTCCTTATGCCTTACTTTCAATTTTTCTTGTTTACCTTTTCTTTTATGCCCAGTTTAAAGCTGATTCAGACATCAATGGTGCAACTTCATGGGTTAAGATTGCAGGATTTTCTTTTCAGCCTTCAGAATTTATGAAACTTGCCATAATTATTTTTCTGGCCCGATTTTTTGCCAGGAGTAATAAAGAGGGAAGTGAAAAAAGTAAAAAATTCTATGCATTAAAAAAATATCTGATGGCAATCATGATTATGGCTTTTCCAACTTTGCTTGTATTGTTGCAGCCTGACATGGGAACGGCTTCTGTTTATGTTGCTGTATTTTTTCTGATGTGCTTTTTTACAGACATTCCTTTAAGATACATTCTTTTTCTTTTGGGAGCAGGAATCTTTGGTGTCCTGATGGCAGTTCTACCTTCCTGGGAGACTGAAATCTATAAAAAAACTGTTCCTGTAATTCATATTCTTACAAATAAGAAAATTCTCTTTTTAACAATCAGTGCCTGCATTCTTTTGATGACATTTGGAATTGCCGGCTATTTCTTTGTTAAACAAAAGTTTTATTACTGGATTGCTTACGCTTTTTCTTTAATAGTACTTGCCTTGATTATTTACCTTGTTGCCAGAAAAGTTTTAAAACCTTACCAAATTCAGCGTTTGATTGTTTTTTTGGATCCTTCAATCGATCCCCAGAAAGCAGGCTATCATATTATTCAGTCACGCATTGCAATAGGGGCAGGTTCTTTTTGGGGACGTGGATTTTTAAAAGGCAGTCAGTCCCACCTGCAGTATCTGCCGGAACAGTCTACGGACTTTATTTTTTCAATTATTGCAGAAGAAAGTGGATTTTTTGGATGCTTTTTTGTTTTGCTTGCATATCTTGCTATTCTTATAAGAATCCTTTTTATTACAAAAAATATTTCTAACCGATATGGAATGCTCATTTGTGTTGGCATATTTGCCATGCTGGCCTTCCATTTTATAATCAATGTCGGCATGGTTATGGGAATTATGCCGATTACAGGAATTCCTTTGCCATTTCTTTCTTACGGAGGCACTTCTCTTATGACAAATATGGCATCTTTGGGAATTGTTATGAGTGTAAATGCCCGCCGCCTTGATTTTGATTTACCAGTATGAAGTTAATAAACCCTTTAAAAGACCTTTATCCGCATTTAATTTCCATTCAGTCTCCTTCAAGATATTTAGGTGGGGAATATGGTTCTATTGTAAAAGAACATAAGGCGGATGATGACAAATTAAATTATATTATTGCATTTCCGGATTTATATGAAATTGGAATGTCTAATTTGGCAGTAAAGATAATTTACAATGGATTAAATGCATACGAAAATATCCGCTGCGAAAGAGCCTTTGCTCCGGCAGATGATTTTGAAACTCTTTTAAAAAAATTAAAGCTCCCCTTGTATTCCCTTGAAACTGGTATGCCATTTTGCCAGGTGGATATAATTTCTTTTTCCATTGGCTATGAACTGGGCATAACTGAGGTTCTTGCTATGCTTGAAGACGGGAATGTAAATCCTCTGTGTGACCAAAGAGGTGAAAATGAACCTTTAGTAATTGCTGGTGGCTGCGGCATGACAAATCCTGCTCCCTATGGGGATTTTTTTGATGCAGTTATGATTGGGGAAGCAGAAGACGGTTTGTTTGAAATGGTAAATCATCTTCAGAAAATGAAAAAAAGTCATGCCAGTAAAAATGAAAAATTGTCATACATTGAAAGTCTGCCTTTTATGTGGACAAAAAATAAAAGAAAGGCTAAGCGGGCAGTTCAGTCTGATTTTGGATTAAAACCTTCTGTGCCTGATTGGTTTCCAGAACCTCAGCTTAAAGTTGTGCAGGACCACGGAGTTATTGAAATTATGCGTGGCTGCCCGAATGGCTGCCGCTTTTGCCATGCTGGAATTTACTACCGTCCAACAAGAGTTAAAAGTTTTAATTTAATTGTCAATGAAATTGACCGTTTAGTTTTTGAAGCAGGCTATCGTGAAATCAGTTTAAATTCTCTAAGTTCTGCGGATTTTCCTCAAAAGGAAGAATTGCTTGATTTTTTAAATGAACGCTATAAGGGCTACAATGTTTCTTTTCAGCTTCCTTCACTTAAAGTAAATTCCATGTCTTTGGGAATGCTTGAAAAACTAAGTCAAGTAAGAAAATCCGGGTTAACTTTTGCAGTTGAAACTCCAGAGGAAAGTTGGCAGTTAAGTTTAAATAAGGAAGTCTATGCCCAGCATCTTGAATCAATTATTCTGGAAGCAAAAAAGCGTGGCTGGTCATCGGCAAAATTTTATTTTATGGTGGGGCTGCCGGTGGGGGACTATTTTGAAAATAATCCTTTAGGTAAAAGTGAAGAGGAAGTAATAACAGAATTTCTTCTTAACTTACAGGCGCGGACAAAAATTCAGTGTAATGTAAACGTTGGTGTTTTTATTCCTAAACCCCACACAGCCTATCAGTGGACAAAACAGATTTCTGTAGAAAAGGCACAAAAGAAAATTGATTATTTTTATGAACATTTACCTCGTGGAAAATTCAAGCTTGGCCGTCACAATTTTTTTCAGACAGTTATAGAAGGACTTTTAAGCCGCGGGGATGAAAGGGCAGGTAAGGTTATTTTTAATGCTTACAAAAAGGGCGCCCGCTTTGACGCCTGGGATGATCATTTAAAAGAAAATATGCCCTTTTGGGAAGAAGCATTTAAAGAAGCGGATTACAATGTTTATGACTACATTTACCGTGACTGGTCTTTAGATGAAGAACTTCCCTGGGATGGAGTAACTTTAGGTCCTGCAAAAAATTTTTATAAAAAAGAATGGCAAAAATCACTTGAAAATAAATTGACTGCACCTTGCAAAGCGGATTGTCCTGCTCCATGTGGCATTTGTAATAAAGTTCATAACACCAGAGTTTTTAAAAGCCATGAACTCAAAGAAGCTGATGAAAAATATCCCCTGAATGAAATAAAAAAGGCTACCATAAGACCGGAATGTAATATTCCTGTTTTGTACAGAGTGTTGTTTTCTTTTGAAAGAAATAATGGCGGCGAATATATTGCATATCTTTCTCAAGTTGAAATGTTCCATAAGGCAATTCTTCGCTCCTCTCTGCCTTTTGTTTTTACAACAGGCTTTAATCCTCTGCCACGAATTGAATTTGCCAGCCCTATGACGCTGGGACTACAAAGCCTGGAAGAAGTTGCTTCATGTTACTTGCATGAAAATATTCCGGCGGAAGATTTTATTGAAAAGATGAATGTCATCCTTCCACAGCATTTTAAAATAAAAAAGGCTTACATTTTTCCTGTAACAAATTTAAGAAAAAGGGAATCTCTTTCGCAAAGCCTTTATGGTGGAAAATACATTTATGATTTTATAAATGATTTTTCATGGAAGGATTTTAAGGATTCAAAAGAAATTTTATCATTAATAGAAGAAGCTCAAATAAAAATTCTTGAAAATCATGAAGACAGTCATCTTGAATTAATTTGTAAAAGTTCTGACAAAAAACTAAGACTTCTTATGGAAGAAATCTCTGGGAAAAAGTGGTTTGAAATTGTAAAAGCCGTAAAAAGTCAAAGTCTTGCCTTTGCAAAAATCACAGGTTGGACTGCACAAGATGAAGACATGTGGCGAAATGATAACAAAAATTTTGTCAGAAGCAATGAAATCAAAACTTGCGAAGAAGAAGCTGTTTCATTTTTTGAACTTTACGAGAAAATTGCAAAGGTTAATAAAGACCTTATAGAAATGCGCTCTAAACTTACAGATGAAAGAATTGATTTTTACCAAAAACATCCTGATGTAAAAAAAAGGCATAATGAGGAAAATTAAATTTTTAAGGGCTTTTCTAAAAATTCCAATTTAGACTGCCCTTAAATCATAATACTTTCTGGCACTTACCTTTGTTAATTCTTTTTAATCTGATTATGTAAGCAAATAAAAGACTTAAGCACATTGCCACCCATATTAACGGTTCGGTCATAATAATTCCCTGTGTCCCGATTTTTGGAATGACAAAAATTGTAAATAAAATTTTTCCTGCCAGTTCTATAATGCTTGAAAGAAGGGGTAAAATTTTTGAACCTAAACCTTGAAGTGAATTTCTTAAAACAATCAATATCCCCAAAACTATAAAAAATGGGAAGGCGAATGTTAAATAATTTGTTCCGTAGTCAAGTAATTCTTCCTGTTCAGAGCCAGAAATGAATGTTAAAAGATTTCTTAAAACGAAATGCGATGATATAACTAAAATCATTGACCATACCATAGTAACTATGCAGGCAACTCTTACGCACTTTCTGACCCTGTCCATTTTTGAAGCACCATAATTTTGCGAAACAAAAGTTGCACAAGCCATTCCAATTGTAAAAATTGGAATAGAAGCTATTGAAAAAATCTTTCTTGATGCAAGGTGGGCGGCAATAATTGTTTTTCCAAAAACATTGATTGCTGATTGTAAAATGACTGTTCCAGATGTAACTAAAGATCCCATCAACGCCATGGAAAGTCCCTGACCTAAAAGATCTTTATAATTTTTTTTATCGAATTTAAAATGACCTTCTTTTGGATGAGGAATTAAAATTTTTGCCTTGAAAGCAATGTAAATTATGCAAAGAATGGCCGATACAGACTGGGCAATTACAGTTGCAATGGCGGCACCTTTTATGCCCATGTTGAATTTAGTTATAAAAAAAATATCAAGCCATATATTCAAAAGAGAAGAAATTACTAAAAAAAGCAAAGGCATAAAAGAATTTCCTATTGCCCTTAACAAACCGGATGCAAAATTATAAAGAAACATAACTCCGCAAAAAAGACAAATGACAATGATATAAGAATAAGCTTCATCAACAATTTCTTTAGGGGTTTTTAAAAGTTTAAGAAGCGGTTTTAATGAAAAATAAAAAATGACCATCATTAAAAGTGTTATAATCAATGTCAAAATAAGAGAAGCAGCAACTGATTTTTTTAATTTTTTATAATCGCCAGACCCGTACTCTCTTGCGGCAACAAGTCCCATTCCTGTCCCAAAGCCTGTTCCAAAACCAACAATCAAATCATTTAAAGGAGCTGAAGCTCCAATTGCAGAAAGAGAAACTTCATTTAAATAATTTCCAACAATGATTGTGTCTGCTGCATTATAAAGCTGCTGAAAAAGATAGGAAACAAAAATTGGAAGGGTAAAAACAATCAATGTTTTAAATATAGGACCATTGAGCAAATCCGGATGAATCAATTTTGTCATTGCTGATTTATTCATAGTGGACTTAGAATTATCCAAAAGAATAAAATAATCAACTATGCAAAAGAAGTAAAAACAGAAAATTATTTTTACTTGATTTTTTTTATTATAAAGAATAAAAGTTAAATATGAAAATAATTGTAAGCGCCTGCTTGACAGGAGTTAATTGCAAGTACAACGGCACAAATAATTTTAACCAGAAATTATGCGGTTTTCTAAAAAATCACCAGGTCATAAAAATTTGCCCTGAAGTTATGGGAGGGTTAAAAAGGCCTCATCCTCCGGCAGAAATTATTTCAGGCAAAGTCTTTAACAAAGAAGGAAAGAATGTAAGTCAGGAATTTTTTTCTGGAGCGAAAAAGGCTTTTGAAATTGTAGAAAAAGAAAAACCAGATTTAATAATTCTTTAAAGCAGAAGTCCTTCCTGCGGAGTAAATGAAATTTATGACGGAACTTTCTCTGGAAAAAAAATTCCCGGACATGGATTGTTTGCTGATCTTTGCATTAAATCTTCTTTTAAGACAATTGATGTAGAAG
>CAVJHV010000032.1:19790-22436 GCA_963649315.1 Treponemataceae bacterium
ATAAATTATTTCTGCTGCAGCTGTTAATGCCCAGGAAAAAATGTAAAGCAAAAAAAGTGAAGGAAGTGTTTTAAA
This sequence comes from Treponemataceae bacterium, assembly GCA_963649315.1. GTDB lineage: Bacteria > Spirochaetota > Spirochaetia > Treponematales > Treponemataceae > Treponema_D. The sequence goes on from CAVJHV010000032.1 coordinate 19,866, forward strand.
GTAAGCAAAAATTGTATAAACCCAGGCAATTCTAAAAAGACAGGATCCTGCAAAAACAATAATTGAAGGAACAAATGTTTTTCCCATTCCTCTGTTTGCGGCAATCGTGTTGTCCATAAAACTTGCTATAGGGTAAGAAAAACACATTATTTTCAATCTGGTCATGCCTGCTTCAATAACGGCGTCTTCGTTAGTAAAAATTGAAAGCATTTCTTTTCCAAAAATAAAAATCAAAAGGCTTAAAATTGAACCTAAAATAAAGGCATATGTATTTGAAATGATGATTGTCTTTTTGATTCTTTTTTTGTCATTTGCGCCATAATTTTGTCCTATAAAAGAGGCACAGGCTAAATAAAAACCATCCATTGCGTTGTAAACAATGTTGTCTAAATTTGAAGAAGCGGCAGTTCCTGCAACCATCATTTCGTCAAATGTATTTACTCCCACTTGTATAAAGGCATTTGCCAGGGCAAAAATGGCGTTTTGCATTCCACCTGGTATTCCAATTTTTAAAAGCCTTGCAGCAATTGATTTGTTGATTTTTAATTTTTTTGGACTAAATTTTACAAATCCAATTCCCTTGTGGAGGGCAATCATAACAAGTATGGCAGAAATATATTGAGAGATTACAGAAGCATAAGCTACTCCATCGCAAGACATTTTGCATACAATTACAAAAAATAGATTTAAAACAATATTTATAAGACCTGCAATACTCAAGTAAAGCAGAGGCCTTTTTGTGTCACCGGAAGCACTGATTACAGCATTACCGTAATTGTAAATGGCTACTCCTGGCATGGCAAACATATAAATTTTAAAATACAAAACCGCTCCGTCAAGCAAAACTGCTTTTGTTTTCATCAAAGTTAAAATAGGGCGGGCCAGGGTAAATCCTAAAAGAAATAAAATTATTCCAATAATAAGGCAAAGAATAAATGCCGTGTGAACTGCATCATCCAAGTCTTTTTGTTTTTTTGAACCGATGTAGTAGGCAACTGTAACATTTACTCCTCCTCCAATTCCCATCAAAAATCCGGTAAAAAGAAAAAGAAGCTGTGAAGTAGAACCAACAGAACCTAATGGATAAGCGCCTGCAAATTTTCCAACAACTGACACGTCAGCAATGTTAAAGAAAACCTGAAGTAAGTTTGAAAAAATAAGTGGAAGTCCATAAAAAAATATTCCACTAAAAAGAGAACCTTTTGTAAGATCTTTTGCGTATGACCTGGCAGACATATCTTTGCCTCAATTTAATCAAAATCATGAGAAATAAAAAATGTTATAAGGTGATTTTTGCACTATTTAAAATCCTTGACTCCATCTAAATCAAGAGTAGCAAATAAATCTTCTATTGTTTCCCGGCGCCTGATTTCCACAAAAGAACCATCTTCTCTCATCAAAATCTCACCGCAGCGCAATTTGCCGTTGTAATTAAAGCCCATAGCTCTTCCGTGAGCACCGGCATCATGAATAATCACATGATCGCCTATATCAATTTTTGGAAGAGGGCGCTGAACTGCAAATTTGTCGCAGTTTTCACAAAGGGAACCTACCACATCATAAACATGATCTTTTGGAGCATTTTCTTTTCCTGAAACTGTTAATTCATGGTAGGCACCGTACATGCCAGGTCTCATAAGATCTGCCATGCAGGAATCAAGGGCAATGTATTCGCGGTAAATGTGTTTTTCGTGAATGGCTGTGGTGATTAAATATCCGTAAGGACCAGTAATTGGTCTGCCACATTCCCAGTGAATTTCCATAGGATCAAGACCTGCCGGCATAAGAATTCTGTCATACTCTTCCCTGATTTTCTTTGCAATAAAATCGTAATCGACAGTTTTTTGATCTTCTCTGTAAGGAATTCCAAGACCTCCTCCCAAATCGACAAATTCAATTTTTACGCCGTCTTTTTCTTTTATTTCAACTGCCAGCTCAAAAAGTAACTTTGCCGTATCAACAAAAAAGAGAGGATCAAGTTCATTAGAAGCAACCATTGTATGAAGTCCGAAATGCTCAACTCCATGCTCCTTACAAATTTTGTATGCTTCAAGGATTTGATTTCTTGTAAGACCATACTTTGCTTCTTCTGGTTTTCCAATAATTGAATTACAGCCCTGCTTGTCTTTCCCAGGATTGTAGCGGAAACATACAGTTTTTGGTAAAGGACCGACATTTTTTATAAAATATTCAATGTGGGTAATATCATCAAAATTTATTATATTGTCCCTTTCGTAAGCGAATTTGTATTCTTCTGCAGGAGTTTCATTTGATGTAAATAAAACATCTTCTTTTTTGATTCCAGCCATTTCTGAAAGCATAAGTTCTGGTAAAGAAGAACAGTCACTTCCAGCTCCTTCTTCTGCAAGAATTTTCAAAATATAGGGATTCGGGCAAGCCTTTACCGCGAAGTGCTCAAGGAATTTTGGAAAAATACTAAAGGCTTTTGTAAAACGCCTCATGTTTTCACGAATAGCTTTTTCATCATACAAATAAAATGGTGTAGGAAATTTTTTAATCAATTCATCCAGTTGATTTTTATTAAGTGGAAAATATGTACTCATGCAATTC
>CAVJHV010000033.1:0-21294 GCA_963649315.1 Treponemataceae bacterium
CAAGGTTTACAAGCATTTTATTACAAATTTCACCCGAAATTTTAATTAAATCTTTGAAGTCAGTAATTATTAATGGGAAATCTTTTGTTAATTTATCTGGATTATTAAAATATTTTCTTTCAAGATGAGCAAAATACTTATCTCTCCATCCTTTCACTAAATTAACTTTATCTTCAACTTCTAAGAGTTTTACCTCGCAGTATATGATTTCTTCGTGTATATTTACATTCTCAGTTTTTTCGAAAAACTCATAAGATGAACGAAATAGATTTGCATTTTTAAAGCAAATGCAGAGAAGATTCTTTAATCCTGTATCTGATCTACAGTCAAACAATTTAGGTAATTCAGTAACTGCAGTCTCTAACAAAGAATTTCTAGTTAATTGAAAAAATGCAGGTGCTATATTCATTTCAGATAGATAAAATTTTTCTATATTCTGTAAATGATAATAAAGTTCGAATGTATCATTTAGGATTTGAACTCTGTCTAAATATTTTTTTATTAAGATTCTTAATTCCTCTTCATTCATATAAATACCGTTAAATTCTTGTCTAAGTTCGTCTAAGTTCGTCTAAATTCTTGTCTAAACCTGTCTATTCTTGTCTAAACACGTCTAAATTCGTGTCTAAAATCACATTTTGTACCAGTTTTTATCCTCATCTACATTAATTAGACCTTCTGTCCTCATAGCCTGAAGGATATTTTTAACTTTGTTATATTTTTTTTCAGCTGTTAGAACATCAGGAAGATGTTTTCCTATTAATTCTTGTATTTGCCTTCTGTTAGCCTTTCCATATTGCTCGAGATAAGCAAGTATTTGTTGCTTATATAAATCATCATCAAAAGCTCTATTACGAATATAAGAAGCCATTAATTCTTTATTTTCTGTATTTTTTGCAATTTCAGCAGCAATATAAAAATTAGGTTTTCTTCCTTCAATCAAACTTCTACTTTTAAGAATTTTAATCTCCTCCTCAGAGATAATCTTTCTTTTTTGAACTTTATCCAAAGCCATTATCTCGACTAAAGACAAATCATTATTTTTAATAATTACTTTGGCAAAATTTTCATCTATTACATTTCCAGTGATTTCAACTTTTACATAATCATTATCAAAATTATAATCAGGCATAGGAAAACATCTTTTTTGTTGTTGTAAATAAAGTTTACGAATTCCACCACCTTGAGTTTCAATCATTCCAAGATTACGCATTGCTTCTACTAGAAATGGATTTCTATAAATTGATTCTGGACAGTCATTCATAACTACATCTTCAACTGACTTTGGTATAAAAGAACCTGCATTTCTAAAAATTAATTTTTCATCTTCATACTCTACAACTTCAATTCTTGCCCCCATTGTATAGTCCTGATGAGCTATACAGTTGTTCAATGGTTCTCGAATTGTAAAAGGATCATATCTCATCATCTCATCTGGAAATAAAGTGCCTGGTCTTATAGAAACCATTCTGACATTACGAATTTTTGCCAAAAGTTCATCTACAGCAAGAATCATAGGAATAGAGAAAATTGCGTAATCTTTATTTTCATTATCATGTGTCTTTAACGACCAACGAATTTTCATAACAGATGGATTTATAAAGTGTTCTGATTCTTCTTTTCCTAATAGAAGAATAGCAGTTCTTGTAACTTTTCCCTGAATTAAAAGCTTTGCCTTATTAAGGAATTTCTCATTATCCCAAGAATCCATTTCGTCAGCATATTTTGGATTTCGTTTCTTAAATTCTTTTCTTGCTTTTTCAATTGCGTCTTCGTCTAAATCAGAAATAGATGCATTTGATATTATTTTTGCACTCCAGTCATCATCTAATATTAATTCATGGATTATAGAATTGTGCCTTTCTTCAGACATTTCAACTAAAGAATCTCCAATTCTCATGTATGCTTTTGTATGTGCAATTACGGCTTGTCTAGGTTTATGTTTAGGGATATGTATTATCCACACAGTTTTATTACTGTCATCTGTAACATATTCATCTATATAAAAATTTTCACTTGGAAGATTTGTACACAAATCCAATATTCGGAATTTGAGATTTTCAACTGTATAATCATGAAAATCTTGAATTCCTGTAATATCAAGTTTCTGATCCTTAACACCAATTACTAGAGAACCACCATTCATATTGGAAATTGCAGAAACATAGGAAATTATGTCATCCATTTCTTTGCCAGATACGCAGTGTTTTAATTCCTTAAATTCCTTCCATTCGCAACTTTCGTTTTCACGAGAATAATACTTTGCTATGAATTCCTTAAGTTCCTGTTCTTTCATTTTTTCCCTTATATTTTGCTTGAAGCAATATCATAGTAGTTCAATAATGTTTCATCTTCGGTAAGCAGATTTTCTGGAATCTTGTCTCCAACCGTAACAATGCGTTTGAAGTCTTTTTTCTGATAGCAATCTTTGAAACCAGCTTTTACGGCTTCAAGACGAACGTCCTTGAGTTTCTTTACTTTGCCCGATTCAATCTGTTCACAATAATCAGCCCAAATCTTAAGCAAAGCTTTTGAACGAAGTGCTTCCCGATCTTTCTGTTCATTCAAGTCTGGAATACGCCATGAACCATCAGCTTCTTGGATAAAGTTTTCTTCAAGGACATCTTTGAGTTCTACTTCTACTTCGCCCTTTCGATTGATTGTATATGCTTTGCGATATTCTGGCTGAATATCCTGGTATTTCTTTGGACCACTTTCTAATTGATCCTTAAGCCACTGAATTGCATCACTTTCACTTTCGATAATATCAATAAACAGGCTTGGCTGGTCATCGATATTGTGCTTTTTCTTCAAGTCATGATATTTATTCAACTGACTCGATGTAAAAATCATTCCATCTTCCTGAATATAGCGGTTTCTAAGCCCCTGCTGAAAGTCTGCTGCATCAAGAGGAACTGGTAAACCACGCATAAAGAAATAAGTAATGAGACGGTCATAAAGGACCTTTGGACTACGTTCTATTACAGAAGTAGTTTTCTGATCTTTTACTGCTGGTATTGGCAAGTGGTCCAGCTGTTCTGCAACAAAACTCCATGTGTTTGCATGACTATCTTGAATCATAAAGTTCTTTGTAAAAGTTTCTGAAGGCTTATAGCAGCTGATTACGAGGTCTTGTTTAACGGCGGTTGCATATGTCATAGATTTTATTCCACCGTGTTGTTTATCTAAGGCTGCAACATTTGCAATTATAAAACCTGCTCTCTGTAATGTCATTTGTATACTGTTCCATACCGAAGAACTTGTATTACTAAATTCAACCGTAATCCATTTACCAGGTTTTAAAATTCTGTAGTATTCTTTAAAAACATTTTCCATTAAGGAACCATATTCAAAAATACCTTTTTGCTGAGTTTCATTTTCTATGGCTTCTTCCTTGTTGTTTGTTTTTACCTTTAGCCAGCATTCCTGAATAAAATTTAATTCTGAATACATGATATTGGCACCAAAAGGCGGGTCGGTAAAAATGTAATCGATGGAAGAATCCTTTATACCAGATTGAGTTGCAGAATTGATTGAAATTGGATTTTCTATGTTTAGAGTTAAAACATTTTTTTCATCTATTAGGTTAAATATATTTTGTTCAACAGTTTCACTTGGAATATATAAAGTTCCTGATAAAGGACCATTAATTCTACCTTTTGGATTGTAGTGATTTACAACGAAGCGATTCAATTTAGTTGCATTTCGTGAAAGACAATTTGTAAGAATTATGCGACTTTTAAAGGATAGTTTATTCCATATCGCCGCTAATACCCACAAATTCCTTTTAGTATAAAAATGATGCACATTTGTATACTTATGAGAAGTAATTGGTTGGTTTGTATTAAATCCATTTGGTAAAAATTCTGTCGGAAACCAATATGGAGTATCAGCATTTTCAATCTTATTTAATAGTTCAAAATCATAATCATCAGGCTTTTTTTCGTGCCTCTTGCCATTAGTGTCTGTATAATTTATTAAGACAGGTACAGTTTTTGCCTGCTGTATGGTCTTATTCAAGGCTTTATCAAAAACAGTCTGTATTGATCTTTTTATCTGCTTTTTAGTATGCTTTGCACCACAGTCAGGACAGGTAAACTCTTTTTTTACTTCGCCTTTTTCTTTATCTATGGCGGCATCATAAAATACAATCTCTCCGCCACAGTCAGGGCACACAAAAACATCAGACCAGACTGTATAATTTATTCTTCCTATACTTCCGTCTGTATGCCTGGTTTCATACATCCAGCCACATTCTTTTTCTACATCGCTAAGTACTTTTTTAGCTTCGTGTTCAAATTTTTTTACATCAATCGGCGTGTTATAGTTATACGCAATAAAACTCGCTACCGGGCTCAAATCTCCAAGTACTGCATGCCGTTTACCCCATACTGGTGCCTTATAGTCCAGGGCCTTAAACTCATCTTCTATCTTATTCTTCAAGTCTATGTCTGCATTGCCACACATCTGAGCAGCGACTCCTGTCATTCCCGTCCCTGCAAATCCATCATAAACAATATCGCCCGGCTGAGTGTAGTGCAGTATGTAACGCATAATTGCCGGATGTGGTACTTTTGTGTGGTAGGAATGTGCATTATAAATAGGGTTATTTTTGCCTTCGCTTACATCGCTTGCGTAAGGATCTTTTACTTCAAAATCAGTTTTTCGCTCGCCTTTTGCTTCAAGTGTCTTTTTTTCTTCTTCCCAACCTGCTATAAAATCGTTTAGCCATGGGTTTGGGCAGGCTGTGTAATACGGCGGGTCACTCAAGTTTATAATGTCGTCATCTTCTCCGATTGGATAACCTTCAAGTTTTTTGAGTTCAGGCAGTTTTTTGCGTAATTCTTCTCTAAAATATGCACGGCGTTCTTCGTCATTCTTGAAATCTTTACCAAAGACTGTTACAGGTTTATTTGCAAAAAGACTATTTGAATCTAACTGCTCTAATTCTTCATCTGACCATAATCTACTCATATTTTATCCCTTCCTATTTAGTTCTATTTGCATACCACAAGAAATGATCGAACTTTGTTCTTCTATCACTTATATGTATATTCAATTTATCAAGACAATCTTGAATAAAATCATTGTATGATTTGTAATCAATTTGAGTACGCCAATTTTCAATAGTTTGTTTTTTTATATTGAAATAATGAGGCAACGTTTCCTTAACAACAGAGTCATAAATAGAATACTCATCTTTTCCATAAACAAATCGATTATGATAATGACAATACTTTGAAGCAAATGAAAATAAATTAACCTGATATCTTGTTTTACTCTGTATTGATATTTCATTAACTACTTCAGGATCACCATTTTTTATTCGCTCATCAATATTTTTAATATTTTTTATGATACAAGCCAAATCATATAATGAAATCTTACTCTTATAATGAGCTAACTGGGTTGAATTTGTAACATCAATAACAGATATTTTCATTGCTATAATGTTAATATCATTATTAAAGTTATAACTTCCAAGAACATCTTCTAATATTTTTTGTTCCTTCCCATAATTGTTGCTTTCAACAACTTTGCGTTCCTGTTTTTCAATATTTTCAATAGTTAATTCAAGATAATCATCAACTTGATCTGAATCCTTTTCAACTTCAAGTGGAATAGATACCGGCTTAGGTGAAACCAGTTTTATGGCCTCTAAAACACACCAATGAGTTGTTTTCTTTTCCCATGGTTCAATATCAACATTATTCTGAACTAAAAAGCCCTTTAATAATCCTCTCTGACCACACGGAGGTTCTCCTGTTTCCAAATCAATCATATGAGGATGTATATTATTTCGGTCTTCATTTCTAGAAAATAACTGATATTCTTTTTCGTTAATTATTATTGTTTTCATTTACCGCTCAAAATAATACGAATCTTACTTCTTTCTTTACCTGCACACTGATTTTCAATGTACTGCTCAAAAGCAGCTTTAGCTTCTTCTACTCCCATTGGCTTAGAGAATACACTTGCAAAGTCTGCATTAGTAAGTTCAATCTTTTCAAAACCATTAGAAATTGCATTGATGATATCACGTATCATTTTGCAGTTATCAACTGTAATTTCTGTAGTTCCTGCCTTGAAACCTGAGGCAAGAGCTTTTTGTTCAGAAGAAAGCATATTAAGATTCTGGTCTATTCCAGGATCATTGAATGTAGCCTTAATTGCATCAATCCAGTTTGAATAATTATCATCAAGTTTTTCGCTAAGCTCTCTGACTGTATAATTAGGTTTATCGTAATTTTCGCGGGGATTAAAGTCCTGGTATGGATTTTCTTTGATTTTTTCTTTTGTTACTTCAAGATCCTGCTGTTTTAACCTTGTGATTGTATTCCGCCAGTTTTCAAATTCGGTTTTGTTTAAGATTGTAATATCTTTTAACACTTCACAAATCTGTCGTTTATCACTGTTCAAAAGGCTGTCTTTCTTCTGTGCATCAGTGTAACTTAAACGGTTCTTTGTGTACTGGGCAAGATAATAGTCACTGTAAGAATCAATCAGACTATTAAGATATGATTCGTATTGTTTCTGAGTTTTATCATCAGAAGCAAGTTTTTCTGAAAGTTCATCAATGGCTTTTTCCATGTTGTCGTAAAGAGGTTTTTCACTTTCTACAACATAAGATTTTGCCTGTGTAATGTATTTAATGAGTCCTTCAACCTTATCAGCTTTAGATTTAAGGTTTGTTGCAAGTTCACAATAAGGATATGCCTTAAATGCTGCATCAAGTTCATCTTCTGTATACTTAAAGCCCTTGAGTTTTCCGAATGTATCAAGATTGCGAACATTGTCGAGAATAGAAAGAAGATTCTGAAGTTTTGATACATAATCAGACTTTGTTGAATCATCAATTAAAGCAATTCCATTGCAACGAATACCGTCATTAAGGATTGCCATTGTTTTTGCAACCTTATCACTATATTCAGAAACTGTAGTTCCAAGTTTTGTAAATGTTGAAGGTTCTTTAAGGCTTGCTGTTAAATCTGGAAGACCTAAGCATGAGAAGAGTTTCTTCAAAGGCTTAATTGGTAAGTCAGAAGGTGTCTTAATAGTATTGAACAGATAGAACTTATCTTCATCCAATGTCAGAAGTTTTTCTGCAATGTTACTTGCTGTAAGTGTTGTATCTCCATTCCAAGTAATTTCAATATCACCATTGAAAACAAGAGCTGCAAGAACAACAAATTCAAGCTGATACTCAAGTTTATAGTCACATGAATAATACTGGTTCAATGCCTGATAGTGAGTATAGATTACATCTTCACGATTCAATACTTTTCCTGGTCCACGGTCAGCCAGCATCTTTTTAATTGAATCAGCATACTTAGAGTTCTGAACATCAATTGTTGTACTTCCGGCAAGTCCAAGACCTGCAAGAATAGCCTGTCCATCACGATTTGAAAGATTGTATTTAACAATCTTTGTAAGTGCACTCTTAACACGACCACTCAAATTATCAGGAGTATTTGCTGTAAGCAAATCTCTGAACTGAGGATAGCCAGGGAACTTTGAATTAAACTTTTCATTAAGAATTGTTGCTGTTACATCGCTAAACAACGCAAGCTTACTTCCGCCTTCCTGTGGAAGCTGATAATTTCTAAGAGGTGCTGACTTTCCTTTGTAAATAACATTCATCTTATCTGCAAAGTTCTTGTTGAACATATCTCGTACACGGTTTCTGTGCTGATCAGCCTGTTCCTGGAAAAGCTTCTTTTTATCAGATGAAGCATCTACAAGTTTTGCCATACTTGAAGCATAAAGACAAACTTCATTCTTGAAGTTTTCATCAAAGTTAGAGAAATCAAAATAAACTTCATCATCTAAATCACTTCTATCAAGCTTTGAGAACAACGGGCAGAAGTACATATAGAATTCCTGAACTGGTTCTGTTGTAGAACGTTCATTTGGATTACCAAAAAAGATATACCCAAGACGGAATGACTTTGTAGACTTCCATTCAAGAGAATGGTTCCAAATATTAAATCCGGTTCTGTATGGATTTGCTTCAATTCCAAGAAGGAACTTCAACAAGTTAAAGAAACTCTGATCAACAAAAGAAGAATCCTTCTTAATGTATTCAGCATAATCTTTGATTATCTGTTCAACATTGATACCGCCTTCTATGCGGATATAGAAATCTTCAGACTGGTCATCTTTCACAACATACTGTCCCTGAGTTGCAGTAATGAGATTATTAGCAGTTGTTGCAATTGTGTCCTTTAAGAAGTCAGGATCGTCAATATCCATTATAGTGAAACACAGGTCTTCCTTGAGTGTGAATGCATTAGCTCCAAGGTGTTTATCAAGATCATCGCAAAGAGCCCTGATGGCAAGAGCATTAGCAATACGTTTTGCTAATGGAAGTTTACTCTTAAGAGCTGGTTTTGAAGTGAAGTAATTTTTAACTTTTTCTTCTATTATTTCTACCTTATCATTGATTGTTGCAACATCTGCAATTGAAAGCATAGAAGAATCTTTTCTTAAATCTTCAAAATAGCTGTCGTATGTGATAAGACCTGGATTGTTTTCTGGAACGGTCTGGTCTTTCAATTCTTCAAAGCGATAACTCAAAATCTTCAAGATTTCGCGCTTATCCTTTCCGTGTTTAATCTGCTGAAAAGTAGCAATATAACTTGGATGAACCGGGAACAGTTCAACATAATCATTAAGGTTTGTATTAAGACCATCAAAAAGATGAGAGAACTTATTTAAGTGTTCACGGATTCTTGCTTTCTGTTCCGGAGTTTTCTTCAAAAGACGATTCTTAACTACGAATGCAACATCTTCCTTTGTAATAAGTACTTCATCAAAACGAGCCTGTACTTTATTCAAAGTATCCGCAGCAGGTGCAAGCATAGGATCGCGATAAAGCTGTTCCTGAACACCATAGATTACCTTGAAACGGGAACCATCACACATTTCACCCATCTGGCGAAGTGTCATAAGGTCACCATTTACTTCACGTGCATCACGGCTGCGAAGATATTCCAGAAGCTCATCAATTACAACAAGCAAATACTTGTCTGGGTAAGCTTCTTCAAAAGCAGCCATCATCTGCTGAAGCTGCTCCTTATATGTATCCTTTGAGTTTGAATCGAAATGGAAATCAACTCCAAGACCATTCAGGAAGTTTTCAATACGATAGCAAACAAGTTCATAAAGAGGCTTTGTTGTACCGACTTCAAAACGAAGTACTTTGTATTTTCCTGCAAAAGCTTCAAACTCCTGCTTAATTTTCTCATTGTGAATACTGCTTAAGAGAGATTCATCTTCTGCAATGGAAGAAATAACAGACATAAGATGAGATTTACCTGTACCGAAACTACCGACAATAGAAATACCTTTCTGCTCATTAACCTTTCCACTTGTATCAAGATTTGGAACAACTGCAGTTGTAAGTACATTTACCATCTTGTCCGAGAAAACATAAGTTTCTACGTTCTTCTTTCTTTTTTCTGCAACATCATCATCTGCAATTTTAATAACAGTTGTCAATGGTTCAAATTCAATTAATTCTGAGTACTTCATGTCTTCCCTCTTTTTTATTTATTCGCTCAGGACTTCTAAAACGCCCTGATTAAATTCAATTTTATTGTTTGGATTTTCTACATTCCAAATCAGCTTATTTCCATCTACAAAATTAAATGGACCTTGAATAACAAATACCTGATAGTCTTTTGCATATTCAAGAAGAAACTTGGCAACATCTAAGGCAAAATCTTTCTCTAACAAAATACCTAAGTTAGAAAAAACAATTCTTGTTTTGCTAGGTTCAATCACATTGTCGATTATCTGCCTGAACAAATAATAAGCATCGAACTTTGCATCTTTTTCAAACATAACAGGATTTGCTTTATAGGCATTAGCTAGAACTTTGCCGACATCTATAGAGCAGCACTGGTCCTGTTGAGATAATGGAACATCCTTAGTTATATAAATCTTATTTCTCATGCCTGATCCTTTTTAGGAACTTCATTTATAACGCAGATATCACCAACATCACATTCCAATGCTTTGCATATTTTCTGAAGACTATCCATAGAAATAAACTCACCTTTGTTCAGTTTTGCCAGAACATTCGTTGAGATCCCTGCCATAGGAATAAGTTCTGTTTTATTCTTAATGCCTTTATCAATAAGAAGTTTCCAGAGTTTTCTATAATCTACACTTTCGTCCATCATAAAATATCCTTATCTTATTATAGCATACTTCTGAACGAATAGCCTAAAAATTATCACGATTTATCAAAATTATTTTAAATTTTGCCTAAAAAGTGATGAATTCAGCCTATATCTGGAGATGATAACATACTCGGTGTGTCAGGAAATGACACTGTAAACAAAAAAAGCCCGGAATTTGTAAAAATTCCAGGCTATCATCTAAAATTTCTGCATAATTACGCATTTTTTTTAACTGCAAAAAGTACTATACAAATCCTAACTCAGGAGACCTGCTATTCAGTCCTCTGCCGGACCACTCAGCTTTAAAACCATAACATTTCCCTGGATTATGTAGTAGAAATTTCAAAAATCGGAAGATTTTCCAGGGAAACATAAAATGTCACCTTCACTCAGAAAATGTAGCAGAATCATTCAAAAATTACCTGTAAATACCAGATAAACCCTTACAAGGCAAAATCTACTTTTCATATAAGGATTTTTTTAATTCCAAGACATTTTTTTCGATCTGCTTGATGACACTTTTAAACTCATCATCAGATTTACCGGTCGGGTCCTCAAGTCCCCAGTTGTAGTCAAAAGCCCTGCCAATAAACGGACAGCCTACGTTGCATCCCATAGATACTGCAACATCGACTTCCGGAATATCTGAAATCAGTTTGCTGTGCTGGCCGTTACCTTCCATATCTATTCCATACATTTCTTTTACAATACGAACCGCATCCTGATTGATTTCTGATTTAAGTTCAGTGCCTGCTGAATAACTTTCAAATACATCAGCAGCCAGATACTTTCCCAAAGCTTCTGCAATCTGACTTCTGCAGGAATTGTGAACGCAGATAAATGCAACCTTCTTGTTACTCATAAAACGGACATCTTTCCTTAATACATTGCATGTTCTGGTCAGAAAACTCACATTTCATATGCTCATATTGTAGCATAATCCCGTAATGGGAATTTACATATTCAATTCCATTTTTAAAGGCAATTATTGCATCCCGCTTACAGCACCGCGGACCATTTATCTTTCCAAGTTCACCAGAGGCTTTTGAAGTAAACTGCATGTGATTTCCCCATGTTCCGTCCGCCGATAAAGGGCCTGTTCCATCAATAATTGAAAGAGCTGCCCCTATTGAAGTAATGGCACCGCAAATTCCCCATAAACCGCACATTGCGCCAGGCATTTTCAATTCTTCCGTCATGAGTTTTTCTAAAGCTGAATCAAGATCAATCTTCCCGCCGGCATTCCTGAATGCAACCAGAACACTGGCTCCATCTAAAATATGATGCTCCGGACCGTAAATGTTCATGTAATCTTTATGTGCAATATTCTTAAAAATTCGGACAGGATTAGTTCCTTTTTCATTCTTTATATCATTAAGAATACAAACAACTTTTTCTGTGACTGTCATTTTTTACCTCTACAACACTCACTTTTGTTTGAGCAGGAAATTTCTTCAATGTACTTCTTAAAGGTGATCAAAGTCTCGCAGTTCAGTGAATAATGATGCCACTTCCCTTCCTTGCGGTCATTTACCAATCCTGCTTCCAGAAGAATTTTCATATGATGAGACAAGGTTGGCTGCGTAATATTAAACTTTTCCAGAAGTTTACATCCGCACGCTTCCCCAGCTGTAAGAATTTGAATAATTTCCAGTCTGTTTATATCTCCCAATGCTTTGCAGATATCTGCTGCTTCCTGAGTATTCATGCGTTTACCTCATATAGATACTTATCAATGTATTAAAGATACAACAATACATTGATACTTGTCAATGTATTGACAACAATATGAATAATGTTGTGAAGCATGCGACATCGATAGTGATTTACCTTTCGTATTTTTCAAAGTGCCAGGGAAAACGTCACATGTCATATTTCCCCCGAAAATGTAGCAGAATCTACGACAATCTTCTGATTTTTCGGGGAAACATAACATCAATCTAATTTCAGAATTTCCAACGTTTTTTGATCTTTTTTTCCAGAATAGAACTTATTTAACACGTTTTGGAAAACTTGTATTTCTGGAGCAAGTCTTGAATCGATTGAAACAACATCATCTCCTGTAGTTACTGAATAGGTATCTGCATTTTCTACATAAAGCTGAATCTTTTCTCCAATTTTCATTGAATATTCTGAAGTTGTACCCAGGTCCAGATAATCTCCAGCCGGTGCACTGCCAGATGTTCCGCTATTCTTCTTTTCTGATGAATAAACGGCATAGAAAGTAATGTCCTTTGTTACCTGGAAGCTGGCGCCTGCAACATGACATCAGGGATGCAAACAAACGGGTAAACAAACTTTTAAATCAGGCAAGGCAGATTCAGAATACACTCACTTCCCCGTCAATTGACTGCGGAAACGGACGATATTCTCTTGCAGATTTATGCGGAATGGGAAGTGCAGACCACAATTTTTTTCTGCATGCACTGATATTAAAAATTACATGATTCAGGCCGCATACGCTCAGACTGATTCCAACGGAAATATGACGGAAGCAGCCGCAAATGAGGCTAATTTATATTTAAATCAGCAGAAAATTGATGGTAGATACGAAGGCAGAATATACCGGTGCGTTTTAAATGATTTTATTATTTTTTTGGAAGCATACTTTTTTTCTTCTACCGGCTTTTCGCGGCTCCGCTTACGCTCGTTATTTTTTTGCTTTGCAAAAAAATAATCCCTTCGGGACCGCTACAATCCGGGCTGGGATTTTTTTGACCAGATTTATTTTTTTTCCACTTTAAAAAAGTCTATTGTAAAAATGGCCTTAAACATATTATTATCATTCCGGAAAAAATAAAAAAGGCAAAATGTTTAGTCTGAAAGGAGAAATGCCATGGACATGCAGATGAACTTTCTTAGAAAGCTCCCTACCCCTAAGGAATTAAAGGAACAGTTTCCTTTGGGAGAAGAAGTTACAAAACTCAAAGAAGAAAGGGATAAAATCATAAAAAATATTTTTGAAGGAAAAGACGATCATTTTCTTTTGATTATCGGGCCTTGTTCTGCAGACAGAGAAGATGCTGTTCTTGATTACATGAAACGGCTGGCAAAGGTTCAGGAAAAGGTTAAAGATAAAATTTTTATAATTCCCCGTGTTTACACAAATAAACCTAGAACAAAGGGCGTGGGCTATAAGGGAATGCTGCACCAGCCAAATCCTTCTGGAGAAGAAGATATGCTTAAGGGAATTATTGCAATCCGCCAGATGCACACGGATGTAGTAAAGGAAACAGGATTCACCTGTGCAGAAGAAATGCTTTACCCTGAAAACCACAGGTATTTATCTGATCTTTTAGCTTATGTTGCCCTGGGGGCCAGGTCTGTAGAAGACCAGCAGCACAGAATTGTGGCAAGTGGCGTGGGTATTCCTGTTGGCATGAAAAATCCTACGGCCGGTGACATTTCGGTTATGATGAATTCCATTTCTGCGGCCCAGAGCAAGCAGAAATTTCTTTACAGAGGCTGGGAAGTTACAACAGAAGGCAATCCTTTAGCTCATGCCATTTTAAGAGGTTATGTTGATGCCCACGGTGTAAGTCATCCAAACTACCATTATGAAGACATCCGTAACCTTATTGATGCTTATGAAAAGTCAAATCTTGCCAATCCTGCCGTTATCGTTGACTGTAACCACAATAACTCAGGAAAAAAATATCTTGAACAGATAAGAATTGCAAAGGATGTTGTTCATTCATGCCATGAATCAAAAGAAATTAAAAATATTGTAAAGGGACTTATGATAGAAAGTTACCTGGAAGACGGCTGTCAGGCTGTTGGAGAAGGTGTATATGGAAAGTCCATTACAGATCCTTGCCTGGGCTGGGAAAAAACAGAAAAACTCATCCTTGACCTGGCAGATTATATCTAGGGTATCTCTAAAAAAAGCCTGGTTACTTTTGTGTCCAGGCTTTACTTCTTTCGCTTTAGAATTTTACAGGCAATTCATGTATCTAAAGACTTTCAAGAATCTTATCCATAACAAAAAGTCCTGAAGCGGCTGCGTGTGATAGCGAATGGGTAATTCCTGAACCGTCACCAATAATGTACATTCCCTTTTTGCCTTCCACTTCAAGGTTCTGGCTGACTTTTACTTCTGTGTTATAGAATTTAACTTCAACTCCATACAAAAGTGTATCGTCATTTGCCGTACCAGGTGCAATTTTGTCTAAGGCATGAAGCATTTCTATAATGTCATCCAAAATTCTCTTTGGTAAAACAAGGCTTAAATCACCAGGACAGGCCTTAAGAGTCGGCCTTACTGTTGACCGGGTAATTCTTCCTGCCGTAGAGCGCTGACCTCTTTCCAAATCGCCTAAGCGCTGAACTATAACGCCTCCCCCCAACATATTGGAAAGGCGCACAATTGATTCGCCGTATTCATTTGAATTATTAAAGGGCTGGGTAAAATGCTGGCTGACTAAAAGGGCAAAATTTGTATTGGCACTTTTTTTACCACTTTCTGAGTTTGAATGACCATTTACGGTAACAATTCCGTTTGTGTTTTCATTAACGACAAAACCGTATGGGTTCATGCAAAATGTTCTTACATTGTCCTGGTATTTTGATGTTGTGTAGACAATTTTACTTTCATAGACTTTATCTGTAATTTCAGAAAATACTTCTGCAGGCAGTTCAACACGGACTCCTATGTCTACACGGTTGGATTCTGTCAAAATCTGGTGACTCTTGCAGTAATTTTCCAGCCAGTGGGCACCGGATCGGCCAACTGCGATGATTACATTTTTTGCGGCAATCACTTTGTCACCTTTATCTGTGTAGATTTTAAATTTATAGGCATCGTTTTCCGGCATGTCAAGAAGAATGTCTTTTACTGCTGTGTCCCACATAAAATCTATACCGTTTTCTTCAAGGTAATTGTGCAGAACTTTTAGAATTTTGTAATTTAAATCTGTACCCAGGTGGCGTACCTCTGCAGAAAGCAAATGCAGGCCTTTGCAGGTACAGTCTCTTTTTAATTTGGGATCAGTTACGAAAAGTTTCGGGAAAGTATCATCAGTTTTTTCCGTAAGTTTTTCGTTGATCTTGTCCACCTGGTGCATAAGGTCAAGGGCTCTTTCCTTGCCGATTTTTTCCCACAAAGAACCGCCAAATTCGTTTGTAATATTGAATTTTCCGTCTGAATAGGCGCCGGCTCCCCCTTCACCTTCCATTATTGAACATATCGGGCACTTTATGCAGCTGGGAACCTTGCCCTGACTTATGGGGCATGTGCGCTTGTCCAGCTGATGACCTTTGTCAATTATAAGAACTTTCGCTTTTTTTCCACTGCCTTTGCTTTTTGAAATGAATTCGTATGCGGCATAAAGTCCTGCAGGGCCGCCTCCTGCGATCACGATGTCATAATTTTCTGTCATTTGAATAACCTGCCTGCCCATTGTAACAAAAAATTTACTTTTCTACAAATTTATTTCCATTTTTATTATTGAATTTAAAAGATTAAAAAGCTAGATTTGTCAAACTATGTCAAATGAAATTGTTTTAAAAGAAGTTCCTTTTACAAAAAAACTTCTTCGCATTGCCCTTCCTATTTCTTTTCAATATTTGATGCTGGCTGCTGTGGCTGCAGCGGATGCCCTTATGCTGGGACACTTTAACCAGAATTCTATGGCAGCCGTTTCTTTGGCAAGTCAGGTGCAATTCATTCAAAACATGTTTATTGCAGCGATAATTTCTATTGAAGGAATTCTTGGGGCCCAGTACTGGGGCAAAAAAGATGGTGAAAGTTTAAATAAAATTTTTGCTATTGCCATAAAGATGAATGTCATAATTGATCTTGTCTTTTGGGCTATATGTCTTTTTATTCCTAAACAGCTTATGTCCCTTTTGACAGATCAGAAAATTTTAATAGAGATTGGTGCCCGCTACCTTACCATTGCCAGCTGGTCTTACCTCATTACAGGCATTTCTCAGTGTTACCATGCAATGATGAAAGTTTCAGATCATCCTGCAAGAACTGCAACTATTTCTGCATGTACTGTACTTATAAATATCATCCTTAATGCACTTTTGATTTTCGGTCTTTTTGGTCTCCCTGCCATGGGCGTTGATGGGGCAGCTTATGCGACATTAATTTCAAGAATTATTGAATTGATATGGTGCGTGGCTAATTCCTACAGAAAAAATTATATTCACTTAAGGATAAAATCTTTTTTTAAGAAAGCAGGAAATATTTTTTTAGATTACATAAAACTTATGCTGCCTATTTTAGGGGCCAGCCTTCTTTGGGGAGCAGGTTTTGCTTCCTATTCTGTCTTTATGGGACATTTGGGCCTTGATGCGGTTGCAGCAAATTCTGTTGCATCTGTTATCCGTGATTTGCTCTGCTGCTTTTGTAATGGTTTAAGTTCTGCAGCTGCTGTTGTAATTGGAAATGAACTGGGGGCAGGAAATCTTTCCAGAGGAAAAGAATATGGAGATAAAATCCTTAAAATTGCCTTTATAATGGGGGCTGTAATTACATTTCTCCTTTTAGCCTTAACTCCTCTTTTAACACAAATGGTTACTCTTACAGACGGGGCCCGTTTTTACCTGTCAGGAATGCTGTTTATTAATGCTTTTTACATGTATGGCAGAACTTTTAACACAATAATAATTAACGGAGTAATTGATGCCGGGGGAGACACTTCTTTTGATTTATACAGTTTGACAATATGTATGTGGTGCCTTGCAATTCCTTTTGCCATTTTGGGAACATTCGTTTTTCACTGGCCAGTTCTTTTGGTTTATGCATGCACCTGTATTGATGAAGTGGGAAAAATTCCCTGGGTAATTGGCCGCTACAAAAAATACATTTGGGTAAAAGATTTAACAAGATAGTTTTTTTTACGATTTTTTTAGAGGATTTTTATGAAGAAAATTTTAGACTGGAAGGAATATGAAAAAGCCAGCAGGGATGCAATCGCCGAAGGTTGCGTTCTTCTTGAAAACAAAAATAATGTTCTGCCATTAAAAAAGGATTCTGTGGTTTCTGTCTTTGGCAGAATACAGTCATCTTATTATAAAAGTGGCACCGGGTCCGGAGGCAAGGTAAATGTTTCAAAAGTTTACAATATTGTCCAGGGGCTGGAAGAATCCTCTTATGTAAAGGTCAATCAGGAATTAAAAGAAATTTATGCTGAGTGGGAAAAATCTAACCCCTGTGACGAAGGCCTAGGCTGGGGAAAAGAAAGGTGGTCTCAAGATGAAATGCCTTTGGATGACAAAATTGTAAAAAAAGCAGCCAGTCTTTCGGATTATGCCATCTGTATAATTGGACGCACTGCTGGTGAAGATAAGGACAATTCCGCAACTAAGGGATCC
This sequence comes from Treponemataceae bacterium, assembly GCA_963649315.1. GTDB lineage: Bacteria > Spirochaetota > Spirochaetia > Treponematales > Treponemataceae > Treponema_D. Next base: position 17,511 of record CAVJHV010000033.1, read on the forward strand.
TTTTATTTAACAGACCAGGAAATGGACATGCTTTACAAAGTTAGAAGTTCATTTTCCAAAATGATTGTCCTTTTAAATGTGGGAAACATAATTGATATGTCTTTTGTGGACACCGTAAAGCCTGATTCAGTGATGTATGTCTGGCAGGGAGGCATGCTTGGGGGGCTTGGAACAGCTGATGTTCTTACGGGTAAAGTTTCTCCTTCCGGCCGCCTTACAGATACAATTGCTTACAGTCTGAACGACTACCCTTCCAGTCCATATTTTGGAAATCCCCAGGGAAATGCCTACTGTGAAGACATTTTTGTTGGGTACAGATACTTTGAAACCTTTGCAAAAGAAAAAGTCCGCTATCCTTTCGGTTATGGTCTTTCTTATTCTAATTTTGAAATTTGCATGATAAAGGCAAATGTAAAATCAACATCAGATAAAATCCATATTGAAATGGAAGTAATTAACAGGGGTACAGTTTCTGGAAAGGAAACAGTTATGATTTTTGTTCAAGCCCCAAATGGAAATCTGGGCAAGGCAGACCGTGTTCTTGTTGATTTTGAAAAATCAGACGAAATTCCTGTAAATAAAAACTGGAAACATACTTTTGAAATTCCTTTGGAAAGTTTTGCTTCTTATGATGACACAGGAGCAAGTGGTTTTAAAAATTCTTTTGTTTTGGAAGAAGGACAGTATACGGTTTATGCAGGCTGTGATGTCCGTTCAGCAAAGGCTGTTTTAACGTTTACCCTTCCTGCCACTCAGCTTATAAAAAAATGCGATGAAGCTTTGGCCCCTCTTGAATCTTTTGAAAGAATGCACAGAAATCAAGATGGAAAGCTTGTAATGGAAAAAGCCTCGCTTTCAACAAAAGATATGTGGCAAAAAAGAAAGGAAAATCTGCCGTCAGAAATTAAACAGACAAAGTTTAAGGGGTACACATTAAAGGATGTGTTTAGGGGAAAAGTTTCTGAAGAAGATTTTGTTGCTCAAATGACAGATGAAGATTTAAGCTGCATTATTCGGGGCGAAGGAATGGGGTCTTCCCTGGTTACAGCTGGAACTGCTTCTGCCATGGGCGGTGTGTCTGAACGTTTAAGAAATGTATTTGGTATTCCACCTTTATGTTGTGATGACGGACCTTCCGGAATGAGGCTGGACTGCGGAATAAAGGCCTTTGCCCTTCCAAATGGAACAATGCTTGCTTCTACATTTAACAGAAATACTGTAGCCAGGCTTTATTCATTCACAGGTCTTGAAATGCAAACAAACAATGTTGACTGTCTTTTGGGCCCTGGAATCAATATCCACCGACATCCATTAAATGGCCGGAATTTTGAATATTTTTCAGAAGATCCATTTTTGACAGGTCAAATAGCGTCCAGTATGGTACAAGGACTTCAGTCATCCGGCGTAACATGTACAATCAAGCATTTTTGTGCCAATAACCAGGAAACTAACCGCCGCGCCTACAATTCAGTTCTTTCGCAAAGGGCTTTGAGGGAAATCTATTTAAAGCCATTTGAAATCTGTGTAAAAGACGGAGCAAATTCTGTAATGACGACTTACGGTCTTTTAAATGGACAGTACACTGCAGGAAATTATGATTTAAATACCGCAATTCTCCGAAACGAATGGGGTTTTACGGGTACAGTTATGACTGACTGGTGGGCTGCAATTGACAGGCAGGCGGATGGAAAGTCATGTGATAATGATTTTGCAAAAATGATTCGCTCTCAAAATGATTTATACATGTGCTGCCCTGATGGAAGCAGAAATTCCAGCGGGGATAATACACTTGAAGCTTTAAAAAACGGTCTTCTTACCCGCGGGGAACTGCAGCGTTCTGCAATAAACATTTCTTTATTTGTTGCAACAAGTTCTGCCATGCAAAGACTGTTGAAACCAAAAAATAAAGTTCTTGTAAAAAACAGAGGCACTTCTTCGGATGACATAAAACTTGAAGATGTGACTTTTATCAAGATAGGAAAAGAAAATACTATTGATTTGACTTATCAGGAATGCAAAAAAGATACAAATTACGTTCTTGCCTTCGATGTGGAAACTTTAGGCACTTACCAGATTACTCTCTATGGTTCTTCAACTTTGAGTGATGTGGCACAGTTGCCTTGTACCCTCTTTTTCATGGGTATTCCAATTGCTACTTTTGTTTTTAATGGAAGTCAGGGAAAAGAAGTTTCTGTTACAAGACAAATTTCTTTTCCTTCAAGGTTTAATGTTGACCGCCTGTATGTTGCAGAAAATGGATTAAGTCTTACAAAAATTGAAATCAAGTTTTTGAATGATCAAATAACTTTTATGTAGGCAAGTTAAAAAAAATTGTAATTTTTAGAGGCTCACAAAAAAAGCGGTTACCTGAATAGGCAGCCGCTAAATATTGAAAGCAACCTAAAAAAATGCAATTTTTAGAGGCTCCCTTAAGAAAAATCTTATTTTGAATAAGCTAAAGCAAGAATAGTGAATGCTTTCTTTTCATCACCTTCCTGCATTTTTACTTCGATTGTGTGTTCCTTTGCCTCATCTTCATCAATAATTACCCTGGTAACCGCATTATTCCAGCCGTTACCTGGTGCTCCGTCATAAGAGTCAAACCATTCACCGTCTACATAAATTTCTGCTACTCCAAAATCCAAGCCATCCCAGGCACCGTTTTCTTTGTAAACAAAAATCAAATTTTTACAATTGATTGTCATTTTGAAAGTGCCCTGACTGCCCTGCTTCTTGTACCAGTTTTGAGGAAAATCTGTCTTGCCATTTTTCTTTGTTGTCTGACCAGTAATATCTGTAGATGAAAAAACACCTTCTTCAATTTTTACATCTTCGTTATTTCCAGAAATTCTTGTCATGCCAGAAAATGTCGGGGCAGCAGACCATTCCTGTGGAAGAGGATTTTTTTCATCAGTTTTTTCTTTTTCAACAAGACTAAGAAGATTCATAAGAATGTCAGCCTGCAAAGCATGTCCTTCTTTTGTAGGATGGACTGTATCTGTGTAGAATTTTTCTTTGGTAAAATCACCATCTAAAAGGGCCCTTGTAACTACATTCATAGTGCTTACCGAAGGAACTCCATAGTGGCTGGCAATTTCTTTCATCCAGGCCTGCTGGTTGCCATAAGTTGCAGCAGAATACAGGGCAATGATTGCAGTATCGTCGTTTTGTAAAAGGGTGTCACGGATTAAAGCTTCAAAAGCTCTTTCGTATTCACGGCCTGAACCGTCGTTTACTGCAAATTCAATTACCAAAAGGTCTGGACTTTGACCTAAAGTTTCGACAACATCCTTTTGGTAGCGGACAAGTCCTAATGTTGAAGGAGTGCCGCTTAATCCTGCTCCGTCAAATTTTATGTTACTTGATTTTCCGTCTGCATATTTTAGGACCAGTTTTTTTTGAAATTGATAGGCGTAACCATCGCGGTAGTTTGCAGGGCCGACGCCTTCTGTAACAGAACCACCTAAACATGCTACATAAAGGCTTTCTCCATTTTTCATTTTTTCAATCACTGCTTTAAGTCTTGCATTGTTAGCCGTATCTAAAACAGAAAGATTTAATAATTCAGAATATCTTTTGTCTTTTATGCCAAAGGGATTTGCAGCCTTTGCGCTTTTTGCCTTTGCACTAAGCGGTAAAAGTCCAATTAAACCAACAAGTAAGAGTGACATAATTTTTGCTTTTTTCATTTTTCCTCCATAAAAAGATAAGGGCATCTTATAATAAGGGCAACTTAAAAAAATCATTTTTAATGTTTTTCCAGAGCTTCCCATAAGTGATTTAT
>CAVJHV010000034.1:0-20573 GCA_963649315.1 Treponemataceae bacterium
GGCCTGATTTGAACGACTTTTTTCAATGAAATTGCGAACAAATCTTGACGCTATCTTTTTTCATAATCAGGCAAACGTGAAGAAAAATGATTTTCTTGAACCTCTTTATAAAAATCATTCCATTTATTTTCAAATGAATTTTCACAGGATTTACTTACATACTCTAAAGATAAATTATTTAATTCCAGAAAAAAGTTTTCTATTTTCGGCAAAATTTCTTTTGCTTTTTCAATTTGATTTTGAAGGCGTTTTTTACTTTGCCTGATAAAAAAAAGGCTAATAAAAATAAGTACACAAAAGAACAAAAGTATTCCAAGTAAAACAAAAATCATGTTCTTGTTATACCCCTCCCCCCGCAAAAATAAAAGATTTCTTTTATGCTGACACGCGGGCGCTTTAGTTTTATAATCGCTTTGCGAGGATTTTTATGAAGTTTAGTTTTAAGCAGTTTGTTGTGGCGGATTTCAGGAAAAAGCTTTTGGTCATGCTTTTGGGGATTTTCTTTATGGGATTTTTTCTTTCCTTTTTGCTGGATGTGGCCTGGGGAACGGATCCTTTTTCTTACCAGAATGCGAATATTTCTTTCAGGTTAAGAAATGCTTTTGGACCTTTCTGGTCTTTTGGAACTTTCCAGTTGATTTTAAATATGGTTATGCTTCTACTGGTAATTATTCTGGACTGGAAACTGATTGGTCTGGGCACTTTGGCAAACATGGTTTTTATTGGATACATTTCTGACTTTTTCAGGAACTGTGTATGGCACAAATATTTTCCTATGCAGATTTATTCTGATCCTTCACTTTTGTGGGCAAAGATTCTTGTTTTTGTTTTAGCACTTTTCTTTTTTGTGATTGCGGCTTCTGTTTACATGAATGCGGATATGGGTCTTTCCCCTTACGATGCCCTTTCTTTTATAATAAGTCACCGCTTAAAAAAGATTCCTTTTTCTGTAACAAGAATTGCTTATGACATGACGGCTGTTGTGATTGGTCTTTTGGCATGCATTGGCAGCAGCATGAGTAAAAAAGAAATTCTTTCACCTTTAATTGGTTCTGTGGCACTGGCTTTGACTTTGGGACCTATGATTAGTGCGGTTGGAAAATGGATGAAAAAATTTATTTTTAAAGATGAGAAAAAATCTGTAGAAGAAAAAAAATGACTTCCAGAAAAATTGGAAAAAAATATTTTCTTGAAGGAAATGAAAAAATCTTTTAAAAAAAACATAGCCGATCCTGAAGCCAGGCCGAAGGCCGTCCGAAGGACCGCGCGCAGCAAGTGGCGGAAGGATCGTTGAAGAAAAAGCGGTATGCTTCAAAAAGCAAAAAAATGCTTCTTGTTGCAAAAAAAACTTCAAAAGAATAAAATAATTTTTGACGGACACTTGCCCGCTTTCAAAGGAGTTCAATATGGGAAAAAAAATTGACTGGTCATCTTTGCCTTTCAGCTACATGGAAACTGCAAAAAGTTTTGTTGCAAATTTTAAAGACGGTAAATGGGACAAGGGTGGTCTGACAAAAAATCACACTGTAACGATTAATGAATGTGCCGGCGTTCTTCAATACGCTCAAACTTGTTTTGAGGGTCTTAAGGCTTACACTACTTGCGACGGCCGCATTGTTACTTTCCGCCCGGATTTAAATGCGGAGCGTATGGCTGATTCATGCCGCCGTCTGGAAATGCCTGTCTTCCCTAAGGAAAGATGGATTCAGGCTGTTATTGATACAATCAAGGCTAACATTGATTATGTGCCTCCTTATGGCAGTGGGGCAACTCTTTACATTCGCCCTTACATGTTTGGTTCGAATGCGGTTATTGGTGTGAAGCCTGCTGACGAATACCAGTTTAGAATTCTGGTAACTCCAGTTGGTCCTTATTTTAAAGGCGGAGTAAAACCTATTAAGGTTCGCATTTCTGATTTGGATCGTGCGGCTCCTCATGGTACTGGTGACATCAAGGCTGGTTTAAATTACGCTATGTCTTTGCACAATATTGTTGATGCCCACAATTGCGGTTACAGTGAAAATATGTACACAGATCCTGCAACTCACACTTTTATTGAAGAAACTGGCGGTGCAAATATTCTTTTTGTAACAAAGGAAGGAAAGTTGGTTACTCCAAAATCAAATTCAATTCTTCCTTCAATCACAAGAAGAAGTTTGATTACTGTTGCCCGCGAATATTTGAACATGGATGTTGAGGAGCGTCCTGTTAATAAAAATGAACTTAAGGATTTTGTTGAATGTGGTCTTTGCGGAACCGCAGCTGTTATTTCACCAATCGGTCAAATTGATGATCACGGCACTTCTATTATGCTGCCAAGCGGCATGGAAGAATCTGGCCCTGTTCTTAAGAAACTGCGCGACACTTTAACCGGCATCCAGATGGGAAGCGAAAAGGCTCCTGAAGGCTGGATCTGGGAAATAAAATAGGATTTTTCTTTTGGGAAAGTGGCGCTGCTTTTGGAAACTGATATGGGGTTCGTAAAGATGCATCTCTTTCGGAAACAAACACTGCTTTCGTAAACCGGCGCTGCTTTCGTAAACAGGGCGCTTCTTTGTGGAAGATTTATTTCTTTCGTGAAGAGGCGCCTTTTTTTGTTTGGGAAACGGGGCGCTTGTTTTGGAAACTGATATGGGGTTCGTAAAGATGCATCTCTTTCGGAAACAAACACTGCTTTCGTAAACCGGCGCTGCTTTCGTAAACAGGGCGCTTCTTTGTGGAAGATTTATTTCTTTCGTGAAGAGGCGCCTTTTTTTGTTTGGGAAACGGGGCGCTTGTTTTGGAAACTGACATTGCTTTTGGAAACAAACACCGCTTTCGTAAACATCCCCAACTTTCGTAAACAAATATTTCTTTTCTATTCAAAAAAATCCTAGCCGGCCCTGGCGCCATGCCGGAGGCAGTCCGAAGGACCGCGCGCAGCAAGTGGCAGAAGGGCCGTTTAACAAAAGGCGGTATGCTAAAAAAAAAATAAAAAAACGCCCCCGCCTGCGAAGGGGTTACTTTATCGCAGACGGGGGCTATTTTCACGGAAACTTCCGCAAAAATCCTATTCATCTCCATTTTGCAAAGCGTCGTATCCGGACTCGCCGGTGCGGACTTTTACGACATTTTCTACAGGGTAAACGAAAATTTTTCCATCACCTATGTGGCCTGTGTAAAGTGCCTTCTTTGCAGATTCGATCACTGTTTCTACAGGAACTTTTGCTACAACAATTTCAACTTTAATCTTTGGCAAAAGATTCATGCTTACAGGGGCACCACGGTAGTATTCGCTTGCACCTTTTTGAATTCCGCAGCCCATGACATTTATGACTGTCATACCTGTTACGCCAATTGCATTCATTGCGGCTTTAAGGCTGTCAAACTTTGTCTGCCTTGTGATGATTACAACTTTGTGGGCAGGATTTTTTACAGATGGACTGGCTGTTGCCGGAACCACAACAGGAACTGCCTGGTCAAGGCTTACACCAATTTCTTTTGCTTCATCCAATTCTTCTTTTGTGTATGTCATGCTGAATCCGGCATAGCTTGAAGCAAGACCGTGCTCCAGTTTGTCCAGACCAAGAACTTCTTCTTCCTTAGAAACGCGAAGGCCTACAGTCTTTTTCAAAATCCAGAAGGTCAAAAGGATTGTTACGATTGTCCAGCCGGCGGTTATACCCATACCCCCTAACTGTTTACCCAATTGAGTTAATCCTCCGCCATAGAAAAGTCCTTCCTTAATTCCAGCAAGGGCAAATCCAGGAGCAGTCTTTGTTGCAAAAAGTCCAACTGCAATTGTTCCCCAGACACCATTAAACATGTGAACGGCAACAGCACCTACAGGGTCATCAACATGAACTACATGGTCAAGGAACCAGACTCCAAAAATTACCAGCAGGCCTGCAACTATACCAATCACTGCTGCACCGGCGCAATCTGTTACATCGCAGGAAGCGGTTATGGCAACAAGGCCAGCAAGGGAAGCGTTAAGGCACATGGAAACATCTGGCTTACCATAACGAATCCATGTGAAAATCATTGCGGTAACAGTTGCAACAGCAGGAGAAACTGTTGTTGTCAAAAAGATTGAACCTAAGGTAGAAAGGTCTGTTGCTGCAGCACCGTTGAATCCGTACCAGCCTAACCAAAGAATGAATACCCCCAGGGCACCCATAGCAATGTTAGAACCGGGGAAGCCGTTTACCTTTACAACTTTGCCCTTAGAATCTTTTTCAAATTTTCCCAGGCGTGGTCCCAGCATTGCTGCTCCTATAAAGGCACAAATTCCACCTACCATGTGAATGCAGTTTGAACCGGCATAATCGTGGAAGCCCCACTGGCTTAAGAAACCACCACCCCATGTCCAGTGTGCTTCAATAGGGTAAATCAATCCAGAAATAATTGCTGAATACAGACAGTATGTTGAAAACTTTGTGCGTTCTGCCATTGCACCAGAAACAATTGTTGCCGTTGTTGCACAGAACATCAGGTTAAATACAAATCCTGAATAGTCAAAAGAAGCATACTGAGAAAAAGCTTTAAAGTTTGCCTTTCCCACAAAAGCCCATATCCCCTTACTTACTTCCCCGGTAACAGGATCTGTGTAAGTCAGCATCAGTGAAGCACCAATGATAAACCACATCACTGTTCCAATACAGAAATCCATAAGGTTTTTCATGATGATATTACCAGTGTTTTTTGCACGGGTAAAACCAGCTTCAACCATGGCAAAGCCTGCCTGCATCCAAAAGACAAATGCTGCTCCAATGAGGAACCATATTCCCCAAAGATTGCCAGAAAGGGATGAAATCATTTCGCTCAATTCCATACGCTACTCCTTACCTTTAAAATTTTTGTAAACAAAAAAAGCGCGCACCACTTCCCCTAAAAAAGGAAATGATGCACGCCCTTGTGCCAGTTTTTTTACTCTGATTTTTCAGAGCTTTTAAATTTTCCAGCCTGCCGTTTTTTTTACAGCCTTATTTTTTTAACAAAGTGATTTTTTACAGCATAAAAAATCATACGCGGAACAAAAGATCTTCATAGCAAGGATAAGGTTTATATTCCTCACCCAGAAGCGGTTCAATTTGATCAGCAATTGCCCTTGTTTCTGCCATTGAAGGAATTACGGAATCCACATAAGTCCTTGCGACTGCCATAACGTCTTCCTTATCTTTTGCAGCCAGATGTTTTGAAGAAAGTTCCTGGGCCCTTACAGCCAGTTCATTTGCCAGACCATCCAGTTTTGAAAGAGTGTCCAGTTCAGCACTAGCCTTTGCACCAGGAAGAACAGCCTTCAAATCACAGACAGTTTTTGAAAGACTTGCAATATACTTGTATGTAGCAGGAAGAATATCCTTACTGATCATTTCAAGCATAGTTTCAACTTCAATATTCAAAAGCTGGGCATATTTTTCCAGTTTGATTTCGTAATGGCTTTCCATTTCTTCTTTTGAATAAACGCCCATCTCGGTGTAAAGTTTTACGTTCTTTGCATCCATGTAGTGGCTTACAGCATCCGGCAAAGTCTTCAGGTTTAAAAGACCACGCTTAGCAGATTCTACCTGCCATGATTCATCATAGCCGTTTCCATTAAATACAATTCTCCAGTGAGCCTTTACTTCACGATGAATGAGAGTATTCAAAGCTTCTTCAAAATTCGAAGCAGCTTCCAGTTCATCTGCAAAGCCCTTCAAAGTGTAAGCAACAATTGCATTCAAGGCAGTGTTAGGACCAGCCAAAGAAAGACTTGAACCAACAGAACGGAATTCAAATTTGTTACCAGTAAAGGCAAAAGGAGAAGTTCTGTTACGATCAGTTGAATCCTTTGGAATTGGAGGCAAAACATCAACTCCAATTGTCATCTTGGATTTTGAACCGCCGGCATAAGGCTTACCTTCAACAATCGAAGAAAGCACCTTGTAAAGTTCATCGCCAAGGTAAACAGAAATAATTCCTGGAGGTGCCTCATTTGCACCCAGACGGTGATCGTTTCCGGCAGAAGCAACAGAAATGCGCAGCAAATCCTGGTTTTCATCAACAGACTTAAGAATAGCCGTAAGGAACAAAAGGAACTGGGCATTCGACTCAGGAGTCTTTCCCGGTTCCAAAAGGTTTTCACCATCGCTGGTACTCATTGACCAGTTGTTGTGCTTACCAGAACCATTCAAACCAGCAAAAGGCTTTTCGTGCAAAAGACATTCAAGCCCATGCCTCTTGGCAACCTTTCTCATCACTTCCATAGTCAGCTGGTTTTGATCAACCGCAATATTTGTAGTAGAAAAAACAGGAGCCATTTCGTGCTGAGCCGGAGCAACCTCGTTGTGTTCAGTCTTGGAATAAACCCCGTACTTCCACAAAGTTTCATTCAAATCTTCCATGTATTTTACAATTCTAGGATTAAGGGCTGCAAAATACTGGTCATCCATTTCCTGGCCCTTAGAAGGTTTTGCTCCAAAAAGAGTGCGGCCTGTAAGGCGAAGATCCTTTCTTTGTGCCCACAAATCGTGATCCACAATAAAATATTCCTGTTCAGCACCAACAGTCGTTGCCACATGAGAAACATCCTTTCCAAAAAGTTTTAAGATACGCTTAGCCTGTTTGTCCAGAGCTTCCATTGAACGAAGCAAAGGAGTTTTTTTATCCAAAGCTTCACCTGTATAAGAACAAAAAGCCGTTGGAATACAAAGGGTATGCTCTTTTATAAAAGGATAAGAAGTCGGATCCCAAACAGTATAACCCCGCGCCTCAAAAGTTGCCCTGTGACCGCCGGAAGGAAAAGAAGAAGCATCAGGTTCACCCTTTACCAGTTCCTTTCCGCTAAAAGACATAATCACAGAACCATCATCCTGGGGAGTAATAAAAGAATCATGTTTTTCAGCCGTAATTCCAGTCAAAGGCTGGAACCAGTGAGCATAGTGAGTCGCTCCCTTTTCAATAGCCCATTCCTTCATCGCATGTGCGACAACATTCGCAACATCCAGTTCAAGAGGAGCTCCAGAATCAAGAGTCTTCTTTAAAGCCTTAAAAGTTTCTTTCGGAAGACGTTCCTGCATCACAGTCTGGTTAAAAACCATGCTTCCAAAAAACTCTGGTACATTTGCCGTCATTGCTGCCATTTGCAACCCCCTGTAATTTTGATAAAAAAAAATGGCGCGTGAAAATCTTCCAAAAAAAGTTTTCACATCGCCATTGATGTATGCACCTAAACTACCACTCTAAAAAAGAAAGGTCAAGCGAATTTAATTTTTTTTCTTTTTTTTGAAGCATACCTGGTTTTGTTAAACGGTCCTTCCGCCACTCACTAACGCTCGGTTGCCTTCGCTTTGCTCAGGCAACTGCTTCGCATGGCTACAGGACCGGCTAGGCAGCTTTTGAAAAAAATAATTCTTTTCAAAAGTTGCATAGCCGGCCCTGGAAGCCCTTTAGTTGCGGAACGAAGTGGAGCAATGAGCGTTAGCGAAGGCTGCAAGGGCCGTAAAACGAAAGGCGGTATGCTTTAAAAAAAATAAAATCAGCCTGAAAAAACTTTTATTTCAAAGCCAGAGACTTGCCGGCGAATTTTCTTTTGCGTAAAAGAAGGAAAATCAAAAGGTAAATGAGTGCGCTTAAAAGGGAGCCAAGTGGTGCGGCCAGGCCCATGGGGTAAAGGCTGTCGGGCCACTTTTGTGAAGCATAATAGGCACCGGGAATTCTTACAAGCAGGACGGAAATAACGTTGCTTATAAAAGAAATATATGACATGCCCCAGGCGCAAAAAAAACCGCTGAAAGAAAAACTGATTGCTGCAAAAAAGCAGTCAAGAACGTAAGATTTTAAATACTGACCGCCCAAAAGAATTACTTTTTCTTCGTAAGTAAATTTACCCACCAGCCATTCATTTGCAAATTGAAAGACAAGGACAAAAATTGCTCCCGCTGCCAAAGACAAGGCCATTCCGGTAAAGAGTGTTTCTTTTGCCCTCTGGATTTTTCCGCCACCAATATTCTGTGCCGCAATTGCAGAAATACTTGAAAGCATTGCAGACGGTACCAGGAACAAAAAGCTGATAATTTTTTCCACAATGCCCACCGCCGCCGCAACATCCACACCGCGGGAATTTGCAATAACAGTAATCACCATAAAAGAAATCTGGATGAATCCATCTTGCAAGGCCACCGGCAAACCGATTTTAAAAAGTGAAGAAAAAATTTCCCTGTCAAATTTAAAATGCCGCTTATTTAATTTTATTCCACCATGGGCAGAATCTTTTACAAAAAAGACGATGCTTAAAAAAACAGAAAAGGCCTGGGCAATCACAGTTGCAAAAGCGGCTCCGGCAGCCCCCATCTTTAAAGGCCCCATAAAAATGTAATCCAGGACAATGTTTAAAATGCAGGCAATGGCTACAAAATAGAGAGGTGTCCTTGTGTCACCCATTCCCCGGTAAATTGAAGCAACAATGTTATAAGCCACAATAAAAGGAATGCCTGAAAAACAAATCTTTAAATAAAGGTGGCAGTCTTTTACGGCTTCTTCTGGAACAAAAAGAACTTCTGTAATTTTGGGGCACAAAAAAATTAAAAGGACAGTCAAAAAAAGTGCTAGCAGTAAAAAAATTACAATCGTAGAAGCTATAACCTTTGCAGCCCTTTCCCTGTCGCCTGAACCAACGGCCCGGCTGATTAAAACTGTTGTTCCCATGGCCAGACCCAAAAGAATGACAGTCAGCATGTGCATCACCTGGCTGCCAACGGAAACAGCAGAAATTACCGCAGCACCATTAAACTGACCTGCAATAAATAAATCCGCCAGTCCGTAAAGAGTCTGCAAAAAACTGGAAAGTAAATAGGGCAGCGAAAAAAACAAAAGATTTTTTACAACGCTGCCCTCGGTTAAATTCTTTTCCATAACGAAAGGATTTTAATAAAATACAAAAGTAATGTCACCACAAGTAATAAAAAAAATCACAAGTTAACATTGATTTTATATTCCACATCCACATCAATTTTTTTAAGCAAAGCCGTTTTTTGCTTTTGTAAAAGCGGCCACTTTTCAATAAAGATTTTTGCATCCCTGTCCAGGGCATCCACTTCCAGAATAAATTCCTTTTCTTCCTTTCCGTAAGATTTTAAACCTATTTCCCAAGGAAAATCTTCACCAGTAAAGATGCTGTCATCCACCAGTTTTCCATCCAGATACAATCTGGCACAATTTCCCACATAATGCAGGCGGATAAAAATATCATCAACATTTTTAAAATCTGCCCAGCAGGGAATTTTTATTTTTACTTTTAAAAGATTTTCACTTTCTTCAAGCACGTGACTTTGCACATCCAAAGCATAATCGGTCTGACCCGTAAAAGTAAAAGTTTCAAAATCCCCATCCATCTTTCTTTCAAAAGAAGGCAAATCCTTTTTTACAGGAGGGAAAAGTTTAAAAGACAAGGCCCCTCTTTCCGCCAGAAGATAATCCCCACAAGAAAGAGAATTTTCATAAAAAATTCCTTCCGTAAGCAAAAGCTCATCGCCGCCAGCCGCATTCTTCACCTTAAAGGCAGACAGAGAATCTTCCCTTGAAAGAAGAACCTGGTCTTCTTTAACACAAGTTTTTTCATCCGCCTCTTCTGATAAAGGGTAAACTACATGGAAATTCTTTCCTTCATTTTCCAGGCGACAAAGTGGAACGTAGTAAGAATAATTTGAATCATCCTTAGAAAAAGGCATGAAAAAATAATCCCCATTTTTCACACAAACATTTATTTTTTCATTTGTGTTTGGTCCTGTCAAACTTTCCGGAACAGAAATTTTTTCATTATGACTTTCCATCACTTTTCTGCGCTGAAAATTATTCACAAAAAGGTAACCCTTTTTTGTCTTTTCGTCATAGCGGAAACTTGTCCTTAAATCCCTGTAATTATCAGCCTTCTGGGGACTATTTTCCGGAATAAAAGTTTTCATGCTGCAAAGTTCCCGGCCATAATCATGGACAAAAAGAGCCAGTCTTTTTATTTCACCAAAAGTTTTTGAAGGCTGTCCATATTCCCCCAAAGCCGCCCTGAAGTCATAATTTTTTTCAGGCAAATCATTTAAGGAACCGCTTTTTATGCTTTCCTCAAGACTAGTCAGCTTACCGTCAGGATTTTTTCCGCCGTGGTACATGTAATATCCCAAAAGATTACAGCCGCTGCCCATCTTTGCAAGACTCATAGCACCAATATCGCATGCCAAAGCAACTGGCCGCCTTTTATAAGTCACTTGCAGGCCGCCCCCCAGTTCTGCCGTAAGGTAAGGCACCTTTGTCATATCAAAAGTGACTCCTTCCCCCAGGCCAAAATCGCAGCCAATAGCGTGATCATTTCTTTCGTAAGTAAAAAGATAATTTCCAGACGGCTCAATTTCACTAATCCGAGGATCCCATGGCGCTTCACAGTAACCGCCCATCACAGGCAAAAGCCCTGCCGTTACAGCCCCACCCCAGCCAGTCGCCGTATACAAAGGTACATCAAAACCAATGTCACGGGCCATCTTTTCCAGATGCTGCATGTGCAAAAGTCCTTCATCTCCGCACAAACCGCCACAGTGGCCAAATTCATTTTCAATTTGCAAACCGATTATTGGACCGCCATCTTTTAAAAGCAAACCCTGCACTTGCGAAAAAATCTGCCTGTAAAATTTTTCAACTTCCCAAAAATATGCCTTGTCATTAGTCCTGGCCTTTGGGCACTTAGAAAGCAGCCAGTCAGGAAAACCGCCGTTTCTGACTTCTGCATGAACCCATGGCCCAATCCGCAAAATCATTTTCAGACCGCATTGGCCTATCGTCTTTACAAAAGTCCGCAAATCCTTGTCGCCGGCCCAGTCCCATTCGTCTTCAATTTCTTCATGATGAATCCAAATGACATAGGAAGAAACAATATCAATTCCGCCCGCCTTCATTTTACAAAGAGCCTCTTTCCAAAAGCGCTTTGGGTAGCGGGAATAGTGCAACTCACCCATCATAGGAAAAAATCTTTTTCCGTCGCACAAAAGACTCTGCTCATCATAGCCGTATTTTTTTCCAGTCATTTTTTCACCCTAATTCAAAAGTATATACGTGTTTTCTATACGCGTTGATAAATTTTATTTTTAAGGGCCTTGCCGATAACTTTGTCTTTGCCAAAGTCATCGGCCGGGCTTTCCAGGGTTCCGCTTTCGCTCCAAAGGTGGAAAGCTAGGCTTTCCACCTTCGCCTGCGGCGCCCTTCCAATCCCTAAGGCAACCCTTTACAAAAAATCATTTTCTTAAAAGAAATTATTCCTTGACGGCAGCAGTACCCATACTCATCATCATTTGCTTTTGCGAAAAGAGGAAGAAAATCACAAAAGGAATTGCAATCACCAGGGAACCAGCTGCAAAGTTGGTAAATTCATTTTTCTTGTCAGAAACAAAATTAAAAAGTCCCAAAGCCAAAGTCTGTTTTTCCGAAGACAGCAAAACCATTTTCGGGAAAATAAAATCCATCCATGGCCCCGTAAAACTGGAAATTGCCAGGAAAGTAATAATAGGCTTTGTTACTGGCAGGATAATTTTTCTGTAAATCTTAAAGTGGCTGGCCCCGTCAATTCTGGCAGCTTCATCAAGATTTTTACTTACAGTATCCATGTAACTTTTTACCATCCATGTGTTGTAAGGAATATTTCCGGCTACATAAACCAGCACCAGTCCCCACAAAGTGTCCAGACCGCCAATTCTTAAAAGAATGGCATAAATGGCAATCATTCCTACAAAGCTTGGGAAAATCTGTAAAACCAAAAGGCTCATCAGCAAAGGCTTTTTAAATGCAAACTTAAAGCGTGAAAAAATGTAGGCACTTAAAGAAGAAATAATTACCGTAAGAACCGTAGTCCACAAGGCAATAATAAAAGTATTTTTAAACCACAGCCAGTAATGGGTCTGGGTAAAAAGATACCTGAAATGATCCAAAGTCAACTTACCCTTAAAAGGCACAATATTTAAATTCGCAATAGAGTTGCCCGGGGCAAATGCTGCGTAAACAGTATAAACCAAAGGATAAAAAACGAAAAATGAAATCAAAATAAAAATCAAATAAATGACAGCCTTGTTCACAGTCCTGACTGCACTGTAATTTTTTCTAACATGTCTCATACTTCACCTTCCTTATAAGCCCTTGTTGTACTGAACTGATAAATTGCAAAAGGAGCAAGAACTGCAAAAATCAAAACTGCAATTACAGAAGCATAGTGGTACTTTTGCAAACTCATTGTCAGTTTGTAAATCCACGTAACCAGAATGTCCGTTCCGCCAGCCATAGTCGTTGTAGAATCCGCAACAATCGGCGCTCCACCCGTCAAGAAGTAAATAATTCCAAAGTTATTTATGTTGTGGGTAAAGCTCATAATAATCAAAGGCATTGTCTGGTACAAAACCATAGGCATTGTAATGTGGCGCAAAATCTGACCGTTAGAAGCGCCGTCAATCTTTGCAGCCTCAAACAAATCCTGAGGGATTGCCGTCATTGTGCCCATAGAAAGCATCATAAAGTAACCAAAACCGGCCCACAGGTTAATTACCACACACATGACCTGGGCCAAAGTCTGATTAGACAGCCAGGGAATAGTCCCATTCAAAAGCCCAAAAGCCTGCAGTGTCCTGTTGATTGTACCAAAGCTGCCGTTCAAAAGATTTTTCCAGACCAGCATTGTAATAACAGAAGGAATTGCGTACGGCAAAATAAAAATGAATCTGAAAAGGGGAGCAAATTTAATTCCACTTTCCTTTAAGGCAACCGCAACCAAAAGCCCGCCAAAATAACATGTGAATGTAGAAAGAACAGCCCAGACTAAAGTCCAGACAGCAATGCGGACAAAGCCCTTTGACCACTCGTTTCCACCAAAAAGCAATTCCTTAAAATTCGAAAAGCCCACCCAGTCAAAAGTATTGGCCGAAGGAATATGGCCCGGTGCTGAATAATTTGTAAAAGCAACGCAAATGCTAAAAACCAAAGGAACAACTACAAAAATCAAAAGCATGATAACGCATGGTGCCAGTCCCAGAACAGGAAAGGCATTATTACCGCTTTCTGCAAAAGAATTTCTTTCCTTTGCGAATTTGCCTGTGCGACAATATTCTTTGTAAGATTTTTTTGCATCCTTAACAGACAGCACATAAACGTAAGCAAAAATTGCAATCACTGCCAGAATAAGAACGCCGTCAATCAACATGAACATAGAATTGTCACGCTGTCTGACAGGAAGATCCGGCTTAGGACTTCCCAGCAAAACTAAATCAATTAATTTACGAACAATAAAAGGAAGGCATCCCAAAAAAGCCAATTCCAAAACTGCATAAATGATGCCCTTCAAATATTCCTTTAAATAAAAAAGGTGCGAAAGCCCCATAAAGGAGCAGGCTACACCACGAACCTTTTTATATGAACTTCCATCGGTATTCAGCCGCATAAAGCACCTCGCAAACAAAAAAATTAAAAGTTAAGGGCATCGCTAAAAAATCATTTTCAATGCTTTTTTAGAGATGCCTTCGAATTTTAAGTCTTTGAAATACAAAGACTTAAAATGTCGCATTCTCATAGTTGCTTCTAAAAATTGCAATTTTTAGAAGCTCCCTTAAAAATCAAAGTAAAGAAAAAAAGGAAGGGCAGGAACTTATTAACAGGAAAATCAAATTCCTGCCCCTTTCTTAAAAGACGCTTTAGGGGTCAAAAAAAAGCGTCATCTATAAATCAAACCTGTAAGTTCAGGGCAGGTAAAAATCATTTTTATGCTTTTTAACGTCACCCTTAAAGAAGGCGCCCTAAGCCTGAAAAACTAAGGCGCCACTTCATTTACTCAGCAGACATGATTACTTCGTTACAAGCATCCAGTTCTGCCTGAACATCAGCACCATCCCAGATGTTAGAAGAAGCAGACTTCATGGCATCCCAGAAGCGTGCAACTGCAGGAATAGAAGGCATAGGGAAAGCATAATCCAGTTGAGACAGGAAACCAGGCATATACTTGCTTGAAACTTCTACATTTACAGAAGGCATGGCACCAGTCAATTCAAAGCGCAGTTTCTGCATTTCCGGAGTAAGAAGGAAGTTTGCAAAATCAGCAGCTTCTTCCGGATGTTCAGAGTAAGCAGAAACGAACATAGCACGTGTACCAGAGAAAGAAGAAGCAGGATTTACTTCACCAGGCAAAGCAGGCAAAGGAGCAACACCAAAATCAATTCCGGCATTTTCAAAATTTACAACATTCCACAAACCAGTAATGTGCATTGCAACAGTTCCAGACTGGAAAGCACCATCGCACATAGAAGTGTCCAGGTCAGCTGCAGGCACGTCAAGAATTTCAGTTCTCAAAGACTGGAAGAATTTCATACCCTTAACAGCATCTTCATTGTTCAAGTAAGAACTGCCTGTATCAGTTCCTTCAGATCCAAAAAGGCGATTGCCGTTAGAAGTTGTAAAGATGATTGAATAATAACCATTTCCAACATCCATCATAAAAGCATACTTGCCAGGATTTTCAGCATTGAATTTCTTTCCCCAGGCAACAAGATCTTCAAAAGTCTTTGGAACTTCTTCTTCAGAAATCAAAGCCTTGTTGTAGAAAAGTGCATAAGTTTCTGCAGAAACAGGATAACCATACATTGTTCCTTCATAAGTCAAAGCCTGTGAACATGCACCCAGAACATTTTCCTTAACACTTTCTGCATTAGCTGTCGGCAAAATAAAACCGCCAGTTACCATTTCGCCCAGTTTGTCATGAGGAGCACCAAAAAGGTCAGCCCCCTTACCGGCAGGACCATCCAAAGCAATCTTTCCGGCAGCATCACCAATTTCTACATTCTGGAATTTAATTGTTACATCTGGATGACTTGCTGTATAAGCCTCTCCAGCCTGCTTAATAAATTCATCTGGTCCTGAAAGAGATTCCCAAACAGTAAGTGTTACCCCAGAAGATTTTTTGCTGCAAGAAGTTACAGCAAGACCCATTGCAAGAAAAGCAGCAGACAAGGCAGCCACTTTCATAACTCTCTTATTCATAATTTCCTCCTGATGAATAAAATGCAAATCAAAAATACCAGGAATTCATTCAATTCCTCAGTACTTACATTAATTTTACACGCGTTGATTACACTTGTCAAATATTTTTTTTTAAATTTAAGGATTTTTTTATTTTGGAGGAAGGCGCCTTTCCTAAAGGCCTTTCAGCCTTCACTAACGTTCATCCAGACCGTCTTCGCCGGCCTGGACTTCGGGCTTACAGTCCGACTAGTGGTTATTTTTTAAACATTCACGCCTAAAAAAAAGCCATGCTCCTTTAAAAGCCCTTGAAATCCAAGAAAAAATTACTTTCCCTGTCCATAATAGGCATTTGGGCCGTGCTTTCTCTGGTAATGTTTTTCTACAATATAGTCAGGCAAAGGCTTAGCATCAGGCCTTATGGCAAGGGTCAAAGAGGCCATCTTGCACACTTCTTCCAGGACTGCCGCATTGTAAACCGCCTTGGCAGGGTCTTTTGCCCAGCAAAAAGGTCCGTGACCGCCCACCAGAACCATATTCACTTCATCTGCATTCAAATTTAATTTTTTAAAATGCTCCACAATCAGATTGCCGGTTTCCTTTTCGTAATCATTTTTAACAGCCTCTTTTGAAAGGTAGGGGGTACAGGGAACGCTTGTCTGTATGTGGTCAGCGTGGGTTGTTCCAAAAAGAGGCAGGTCTTTTACAGCCTGGGCCCAGCTTACGGCATAAGTTGAATGTGTGTGGATTATGCCCCCAATATCCGCCTTTCCATTAAGGACAAATTCCCTGTACAAAACAGCATGGGTCGGAGTGTCACTCGAAGGCCGCAGGGAACCTTCTACAACCTTTCCATCCAAATCCACAATCACCATGGAATCCACAGTTAAATCCGGGTAAGGCACACCGCTGGGTTTTATGGCAAAAAGACCGGCACTTTTATCAAAAGCAGAAACATTGCCCCAGGTGTAAAGGGCCAGGTGCTGGGCCGGAATCTGCATGTTAGCTTCATAAGCTGCTTCTTTTAAAGATTTATAAATTGACATATCATCCTCACTTAATTTTTCATTCAAGGCCCTTTTAGCCCTTAATCTACATTTTCTACCGCAGCCCTTTCTACAGCAAGGGCCCTCTTGTACTTTTCAAAGAAAGCGTTAAATCCTTCCACATCATCTTTTTGCGGCGCGAAAGTTTTTACCTGGCTTGAAGAAAAGACTTTTTCATCCAGCCACTTTGCCAAAGGCTCAGCCGCCCCATTCTGACAGTCCCAGGCATAAGAGGCCAAAAGTGCCATTCCCCATGGCCCACCCTCCCCAGCCGTAGACATCAAAGTAAGAGGAGTATGCATTGCAGCCGCCATAATGGAAGCCCCCAACTGGCCGGTCTTAAAAAATCCCCCGTGCCCGGTAAGGCATTCCAGAGAAACATTTTCTTTTTCAAAAAGAATATCCATTCCCTGCCTTAAAGCGCACAAACTGGTATAAAGCTGAGCCCTCATAAAATTAGGCAAATTGAAAACAGCATTTTCTTCCCTTACAAAAAGAGGCCGCCCCTGGGCAAAAGAAGTAATGCTTTCGCCTGAAATATAATTAAATGGAATAAGACCGCCGCCGTCCTTTGCCCCATTCTTTGCGCATGAAAGAATTTTTTCGTAAAGGGCATTTTTATCAAACTGGGCCCCCAAAAGACTTGCAGCCTGCCCAAAAAGATTTATCCACTTGTCATATTCACCAGTGCAGTTGTTTGCGTGAACCATTGCGCAAACCTTACCGTCCGGGGTAGAAACAATGTCTATAATTCCATTGTATGTTTTTTCAAGTGGCTTTTGTAAAACAGCCATGGCAAAAACAGAAGTACCCGCGCTGACATTCCCAGTACATTCCCTTACAGAATTTGTAGCAACCATACCAGTACCCGCGTCCCCCTCAGGAGGAGCCATCAGAGAAGCAGGCAAAAGATCCCCGCTTGGATCCAAAAACAAAGCCCCCTCTTTTGTTAAAAAACCGCCGCTCTGGCCTGCCAGTCTGACCTCCGGCAAAAGATTTTCCAGCTTCCAAGGAATATTTTTTTCCAGAAGCAAACCATTAAAAATCGAAATCAATTTTTGATCATAATTCAATTTTCCATAATCCAGAGGGAAAGTTCCACTTGCATCCCCAATGCCCAAAATCTTTTCCCCGGTCATCTTATAATGAACATAACCCGCCAGAGTCGTAATCCAGGCAATTTTTGAAACATGGTCTTCACCATTTAAAACAGCCTGGTACAAATGAGCCACAGACCAACGCTCAGGAATAGGGCAGTCAAAAAGCCTGCTCAAAATTCCACTGGCCTCCGCCGTAATCGTATTGCGCCAAGTCCTGAAAGGAACCAGCAAATCATCTTTGTCATCAAAAGCCAGGTAACCGTGCATCATAGCGCTAATTCCCATAGCCCTAATCTTTGTCAAAGTCAGCTTATATTTTTCCCTGACATTTTTTTTCAAATCACCATAAGCCGCCCTCAGCCCATTTTGCATCTCTTCAAGCGAATAAGTCCAAATGCCGTCCAAAAGCGTATTTTCCCAATCAAAAGCCCCGGAAGCCACCACATTTTTTTCGCCGTCAATCAAAAGCGCCTTAATTCTGGTAGACCCAAATTCAATTCCCAAAAAACATTTTCCATCACAAATTTCTTTTTCAACATCAGCCATAATTTTTCCTTTTTTTGCAGGGCGTACCCTTCCCTTCGGTCAGGTCGGGCTCTCCAGGGTTCCGGCCTTCGCCTTCATTCCTCCGTTCAGCCTGCGGCTTCACTCTGGAACATGCCTGGCGGCATGCCCTTACGATCCCTTACGCATTCAGTTTAAACTCCAACAAACATCTTACCCCCCACCCCCAGCTTTTTCAACATTGATTTTTTTCTAGCAGATACCGCAATTTTTTTCAAAAAAAAGCCTTTACATTTTTTTAAGTGAATAATATTTTTTTTAAGATGTCTTCTGCCTTAGATAAGATTCAATCAAAAACATTTACAAATTTCTTAAGAAATAAATCTGTAGAAAAATGCACCACTTGGAAAATAATCAAAATTAATATAAAACATTTTTGGAAGCATTTTAGTGGCTTCCGAAAGATGAAAGAAAGCAAGTGTAAAAATGGATTTTTCATATCTTTTAAATAAATCAATAAAAAATGAACAAAAACTCTTGGCCTACGGTTTTACAAAAAAGTCAGATTTTTTTGAAATCCGAAAAAATGTAAATGATTCTTTTTACGCCATAATAAATCTGAATGATAAAAATATCACCGCTGAAGTTTTTGATTGTGAAACTGACGAAAAATATGCCCTTTTAAATGTAAAAAATGCAGGCGGTTCCTTTGTTGGTGAAATCCGTCAAAAAGTTATTTTGCTTGTAGAAAACATAATTGAAAACTGTTTTGAAACTACGGATTTAAAGAAAATCCTTGAAAAATGGATTTTAAAAGAATTGAAAGTAAGTCCCGAATATCCGTGGAAAGATTCTCCTGAATTTGCAGTTTATCGCACTTCAAAAAATAAATGGTTTGCCCTTTTGATGGACGTAAAATTCAAAAGTCTTGGTATTGAAAGTGATGAAAAAGTCTGGTGCGTAAATTTAAAATATGATTCGCAAAAAATCCCTGAGCTCATAGATAATCATTCTATTTTTCCAGCCTACCACATGAACAAAAAACATTGGATAACAGTTCTCCTCACCGCCGTAACTGATTTTGAAAAATTAAAAAGCCTTGTTCTCAGAAGCAAAGAACTGACGGAATGATGCCGGGAGAATAAAGAAGTGGCGGAGGCGTACGCCCTAATAAAAATTAATTTTATCGTTCAAATATTTTACTTTTAGCTGAAGATGTTTCAGACCGTTATCTGCAACAAACAGGCGGTTCACGCAAAATCGGTTAGGAAAACTGAGTTGTTTTGTAATTGTGACGGGTTTTCCGTGGGTACCATTGAAAGTAAAACTTGAAATTGGAATGCCCATCGTAAAAATTGTACACGGAAGCTGGGCAAGTTCATTGAGCTCGGAACTTCCTGTAAGGCTGACTTCGTAAGTGCCGGGTTTTGTGACGTCAAAGGCAAGAATATAATTTGCGCCCGCCTTACATTCCTGATAGGTCAAGTCTATTGTCACTTCGTCGCCAATAACCGTGAATTCTACGTCATCAAGATTAACGTCGTCGCTGCAAACCGGCTTGTTTATAACCTGAATTTCGTCAGCGGTGCCCAGAAGTCTTTTCATTGCCTGAGTGTGCATTACGTGATTGCAAATGTTCAATGCGCTGCGCTGAAGTTCTGTTCTCGAAAGACTGCCGTTTTTCAGAGATTCAAGTGTGTTGTCACCGTCCGCATTTTTGCTTCCATCGGAGCAGACCATATACAAATCGTTTTGCGCTTTTATCATTCCGGCATAATTTTTTTGACTGTGAACTTCCGGTTTGCAAGGTTCTGAAATATCTGCCCACCAGTCTGTCATCGTAATTCCGCTGAATTTCCAGTCCTCGCGCAAAATTGTAGTGACTAAATCATAATTTCCGGCGGTGTAAACTCCGTTCAAAATTCCGTAAGTTGTCATAATGGAATCGGCATAGCCACTCTTAACCGCAATTTCAAAGCCTTTTAAATAAATTTCCCGCAATGCCCGCTGCGAAACAACAGAATTTACTGCACGACGATTTGTTTCCTGTTCATTTCCGGCAAAATGTTTTATTGTTCCCGTAACTCCGCCGGAATGTAAACCTTTTAGCATTGCAACAGCCATTTTTCCGGTGAGCAAAGGATCTTCCGAAAAATATTCAAAATTGCGGCCGTTGAGCGGATGTCTGTGAATATTCATTCCCGGTCCCAAAAGATTGTCAACTTTGTTCGCGCACATTTCCAGAGCGGTAAAACTGTAAAGTTCTGTGATTAAATCATTGTTAAAAGTACAGGCAAGTGAAGTTCCATTTGGCAGAGAAAATGCTTTTATGCCACAGTCAAGGCGCATTCCGGAAGGACCGTCGTCACAACAGCAGGCCGGAAGTCCAAAAATCTCTCGCAAACGCGGAGAAACGCCGCCAAATGCTGACGCTGTGCCAGGAGTTACAAGACTAGAGCCCATTCCTTCGCCACGGATAATGCAGGCAAGATCTTCATCGGTAAACTGAGCAACAAAATCGGCAAGAATTGAAGGCCTGCCCTCCTCTTCATTTTTAAGAACGTCCGAAAGTTTTATGACTGGCAGGTCATTTTTTTGATTCTGCTTTGAATAAACTGAATCAATTTCCTGAGGTTTTCGTTCTGCCATCCGTTTGCAGACATCATTTTGTGCAAGTGGCACGCTTTCCATAACAAGTTTTCCGTCCGCGTTGTGCATTCGTTCAAACTTTCTTGACGGGGCACAGGCTTCTTCGCATTGTTTCAAAATGAAAGTGCCTTCCAAGTTAAAACAAAGAATTTCTTTTACATCGCGCACATTATTTCCGACAAAAAGTTTATATTCGCCTTCTTCCAGAATCCAGGAATTTTTATTTCCCGTAATTCCTGAATCATCAAAAGACGCAAAATTATAAAAAGGAATCTCAAAATTC
>CAVJHV010000034.1:20682-21032 GCA_963649315.1 Treponemataceae bacterium
TCCTTCAGTAAGATTCTGAGTTTTCGCGTAATCAACAAGAACCCGGCTGGCCTTGCCCAATTTTCCCTGAGGAGCTTGAACGTAAAGCTGCACAACTTCTTTTCCGGCCGTTTTACTCTTGCCGTGAACTTCAATTTCCGCAGTCAGATTCTGACAATTCTGATTTGCCTGAGCCTTTACACAAGAAATTTCAAAATCAGAATAAGAAAGTCCATAACCAAAAGGATACAAAACCTTATCTTTCGCAAAAGTTTCAAAATAACGGTAACCGCAGAAAATGTCCTCGCCATAGCAGTTTTCGTCAGGATTTCCAAAATATTTATGGGTCGGGTAATCAGTTATATCTTCTG
>CAVJHV010000035.1:0-20945 GCA_963649315.1 Treponemataceae bacterium
CTGCTGTCAAACGAGGCCCTGCTGCCAAACGAGGCTCTCTTGTCACGTACAGAAGAAATGTTGCCGCCTTCGCTTTTGTTGCTTGAAGGAGTGAAGCTGCATTCCAGACCGGCGCGCATTTCCTTTTCGCCAACATCTTTTCTCAAACTAAAGTCGTTGCCCAAACCAGCACTGCTTTCCAGACCGGTGCGCATTTCCTTTTCGCTTTCATCTTTTCCCAGACTGAAGCCGCTGCCCCAATCCCCCAGCCAGGGTCTGTATTCAAATGGCCTTTGCGAAAAAATATTTTCCGAAACTTCCGCCGCAAAAGACTTGTCTTTCAAAATAAGAATTTCATATGAATCGTTAAAAAGACAGTTTACCGCTTTTTTTAAGCGGTCCCTGTGAACAGTTTTAAAAGAGCCCGTCTGGCCCCGCGAAAGCACATTCTTAAAAAAAGTAAAAGCACTGCTTCCGCCCCAGCCCAAAATAGCCCTGCCATTTTCCTGGAACATATCCGTCAGGCGGACACTTTTTTCGGTATACAAAAAAGGTCCCCTGGCCCGGCTGACATTCCCGAAACGCAAAAAAATTTCCCTGTTCAAAAAATCAATTGACTGCATATAAACATTATATCAAATTATATTTTTTTTTGGAATTTTATTTTGAAGCATTCCCTAATTTGTTTAACGGTCCTTGCAGGGTTCCGCTTCGCTCCAGTGCCACTTCGTGGCACCAAGCCCTTTCACGACCGGCTATGTCTTTTTTGAAAAGAAAAGCTGTTTTCGTAAAGCAGCAGCCGGGCAGTCTTTCACAAAGATTTTTTTCGTAAAGCAGCACCGCTTTCATAAAGCAGCACCGCTTTCATAAAGCAGCACCGGTTTCGTAAAGCAGCACCGCTTTCGTAAAGCAACACCGCTTTCCAAAAGAAAAACACCTTTCATAAAGCAGGCGTCAAAAAAAAGAGACGCCTCTTTCAAATAGAAGCGTCTCTTTCGTAAAAGGCCTGCCGAAATTATTTTTCCAGAATAAATTCAACCCTTCTGTTTTTCCAGTTGACATTTCTGTCTTTTGAATCAGCGACAGGTTCAGTGCCACCCTTGCCATCAACAGAAAGACGGTCAGCAGAAACGCCGTAACTTACCAGAATGTCGCGTACATATTCAGCGCGCTTTTGTGACAAAGGAATCAAAGCAGGACCCCAGTTAGAAGGATTGTCCACCGTTTCTTCGTCAGGATTATTTGTAAGGCGGTTAGCATGACCAACAACCGTTACCTTGTAATCTTTAAACTTGCCCAAAACAGTTGCAATTCTCTTAAGGATTGCTTCGTTGTTTTCCTTTTGTTCCTTTGTAATTCCCTTTGAAACCTTATTGCCGTTTTCGTCCACTTCGCCGCTTGTAAGGAAGTCAGCATTGTCCGAACGGAAAATAATAGAAGGAACCTGCATTTTCAGCTTGTCACCATCACGAATAACCAGAATATCAATTGAAATTTTTCCATCAACTGCATTCTTCATGCCCAGTTCATCTTCTGCTTCAAAAGTATATTTGTAATCTTCCGCAGACTGAACCAGTTCACCATTATTACCGCGGCCGTCCCAGATAATGCGTTCTGTAATAGATTTTTTACCACTTGTAGTCCAGAAGGCATTATTGTTTCTGTCATAAATTGTAAATGACCAGTTCTTTAATTCAGCCAAAGAATTTGTTCTCTTTAACCTGATGTAAAGTTCATCATCCACACCATCATTATCCGGCGAGAACCAGTCACCAGAATCCGCCGTTCTGGTCTGCACTTCCAGCTGAGGAGGAATTGCAGTGCAAATAAAGTAAGGCGATTCACTTGAACAAGTGTTACCCTTTTCGTAATCAATTTTCATGCTGGCCTTAAAGCGTCCTTCACCAGCAGAAGAATCCGGCAAATCACCTGCCCAGTTAAACAAAGAAGGCAAATCCTTACTGTCCTTGTCTGTCCATGTCTTTACGCTATTACCCTTTTCATCAAGAATCTTGAATTCCCAGCTGGAAATTCCTTCCTGCAATGAAGCCTTTACCGTAAAGCGCTGCACATCCTTTATGCCATCATTGTTTGGCGAAATGCCTTCCAGTTCCGGAGTGATGTAAACCTTAGCTTCCCTCTTGTCCACTTTTATTCCATCAATTACCGCAGCACCAGAGTTGCCGGCCGCATCAGTTGAAGCAATTGTCACAGAATAAGTTCCATCTGCCACCTTATTGCCATTTTCATCTTTTCCGTCCCAGGCAAAATCCGAAACAGCAGCGTTAGTCCATGTATAAATCTTAACGGCAGGAACATTTTCTGAATCCCCGCTCTTTCTTACCTCAGCCGTCCACTTGCTTTCCACAGAACTCTTTGCAGAAAGAGGCAGTGTCTGTCTTGTAGAAATTCCGTCCGGAGAAAAAAGCAGATATGGAACAGACACTTCTACCGAAGGAGGAACTGAATCAATTACAAAGGCCTGACTCTTTACTTCTGCCTTAGTTCCACTCTTTGCAAGAGCTACAAGTTTTGCAGTATAAGTACCGTCAGCGCACCTTGTAGAAGAATCATCATTTCCATCCCAGTTAATTGCTGAAGGAAGATTTCCGCTACCAGAAAAAGTCTTTACAACTTTACCGCCGGCATTTTCCACAGTCAGCTTATAAGATTCAATTCCACTTGTAGCCTTAACCACAGGAGTGAATGTTATAGACTTACCAATTCTAGGACTAAAGGCCTGAGGGTAACTTGTAAGCATCATTTCAGTCTTTGAAGTGTCCAGAGTAAATTCTCCGGATTTATAGCTTGCCGAATTTCCAGACAATTCACTTACAAAAAGTTCATAATAGTAAGAATTATCTGCAGCAATTTTTCCGCTGTCATCAGTACCATTCCAGAAAACTGACGCCGGTATGGAATCACCAAAATCAAAAGTGCGTACAGTTTTTCCATCTTTGCTTACAATTTTTGCAGTCCACTTTTTTTCACCAGTGTAAGCTTCTTCTTTTTTAGAAATCTGCTGGGTAATTTCCAGGCTGGAACTTCCGTTAAAGACAGGCACCGTAGAACGAACAAGGGCTTCAGGCACAATGTTGTCCAAAACAAAGGCCGGCGATTCCACAGATTTTGCTTCGTAACCGTTCAAATATTTTGCGCTCACCTTTGCCGTATACAAACCGCTTGTCTGGCTGACCAAAGCACCGTCATCATTTTTACCATCAAATTCAATTGAAGCAGGAACTTTTGTCAGCCCTTCACTTGCATTGCTTTCGCTGTAAGTGCGCACAACCTTTTTAGCCGCATCCAGAATTTCCACCTTCCACATAACCAGTCGGTTTGCCTTGCTGGCAGGTTTTGGAATTGTCAGGTTCAGCTTAAGACTGTCCTGCTTGCCGTCGCCATTCGGAGAAAAATATTTTGTTCCAGAAATGGCAATATTGATTACAGGTTTTTCAGCAGAGTAAATAATATTTGTTAAAGCAGCTGAATCAGACTTATTGCCTGCCGCATCTGTAGAAGTAATTTCGTAAGTGTAAACTCCATCAGGCACAAGGTTACCATCTTCATTAGTACCGTCCCATGAAAATGTCAAAGGTTCAGATTTTTCCCACTTGTATGAGCGGACAACTTCCTTTGTTGTAGCATCAAAAATTCTTGCAGTCCACAAATCTTCTTTGGAACCACTTTGGGTGATTTTTAAAGTAGACTTTGCTCCTTCACCAAAAGTCTTTTCCTGGTCAGACAGCTGGCCAAGCTTTACTTCAGGTTCAGTATTATCCACAATCACCGTAAGGCGGGAAGTAGTAGCGGCATTTCCATTGTCATCAGTTGCGCTGAACTGGTAATAGTAAAGACCATCCTTTGCCAGACTTCCGTCATCGCAGTAACCATTCCATCTTACTTCGCTAGGAATTGTAACCCCAGTCTTTGGAGTAAAAAGTTTTTTAAAAAAAGTTTTAAAAGTGATTTTTTCGTTGCGGCTTTCCTTATTTCCAATCACGCGAACAACATTGCCCTTTTCATCAGAAATAATAAAAGACCATTCGCTGACATATCTCTGCTCCTTGATTTTTAAAGGAACCACCAGTTCATCTTTTACACCATCATTATTCGGCGAAATATAAACCGGAGCCTTTTGAGCAAAAGCAGAAAAAGCAAAAGCGAAAAATAAAGAAATAGAAAGTTTTACAAAAATATTTTTCTTATTCATAGCCTACTCCTTAACTTCACTTGCATCACTGCCAGTCGAATTTTCTGCAGCCTTTTCCAGACCATCAGCTTCATCTTGCAAAGCGGCCCCAGAATCTTCCAAAAGGGAATCATCCACAAGTTCCATAGCATCATCCCAAAGGTAAATTTCAGGAGCCTTTGTATCCTTCTGTCCCAGATAAAGTGAAGCGCCCGCAGAAAGAGCCTGCTTTCCGCCATAAAGATTTTTCCATGCCAGGGCCGGAACAATTTCACTCTTTTCCCATGCCTCATTACCTTCAGCAATTTTCTTTGAATTAACAGTCAGCCTTATATTTAAACCAACAGAAGGCCAGTTCAATCTGGCGCCAGAAAGCAGTTCCCTTAAATCACCATCCCAGCCTACGCAAAACTGAATGACATCACTGTAAGAAAGGGAAAGTCCCAGATCAAAAGCCAAATCCATAAACTCAGGAGCGTAAAGGTCAGCGCTAAAACCAATATTAAATCCCTGCAAATCCAAAAGACTGGCAGCAAAAGAAGCATGCGGAGTAAAAATGCCAGGATAATTTATGTGGGCCGAAGAACCATTTATTCCATTAGCCAGGAAATTTCCATTCACAGGCTTACCCATATTCAAAATGGCTATGCCCAGCCTAGGCCTCTTTAAAAATCCAATATCATCCATCAAATACAAAAAGCCCAGATCGCAGCCCACAGTAAAATCCGAACCGCTGCCCATATAAAATCCAGTGTACAGATTCATGCCCACAAAAATTTTATCAGTAACATCCTTAGAAAGCCCTGCATGAACAAGCACCGTATTTCCCAAATCCATGTCAGAAAAATTCACAATGGACCCCTGGGCAGTCGCCGCAATCACCATGTACCTGGTCGGAACTATAGTACCAATCTGGAACAAATTTCCCAAAGCCCCGTCTGCCGCATCAAATTTAGCCGTATTCAAAAGACCAGTCCAGCTGACATTCAAAACAGACCTCTGCTCCGTTGCCACAAGGGCCGGATTAAACGTTATGGAAGCCGGCAAAACCGTATAAGCCGCCCCCCCAGTCGCACTGGCCCCCCCGCTCATCATTGTCGGGTTCGCCAGCTTATAAATGCTGTTTCCTCCCAAAGGCGGATTGTAAAAATCCCCCAAAGATTCCGCAGACACAGCCGTCAAAGCCAGACCTGCCACCAAAATTGCCAAAAATCGTTTCATTTATTCCCCCTTTTTTATTTCATTTTATGGGCGCATCCTGTCTGCCACGGCAGCCAGGACCAGGCTATCCGCACTTCGCCGCCTTCGCGGCTCATCTTTCCACTTCGTTCCAAGACCCGCTTCGCGGGGTGCTACTATCCTTTGCGCAAAAAACAAAATCCTTTTATAAAAAAAGCCTATATCTTTATAACAAGGCTTTAATATTTTCGTTTCAAATTTTCTTTAAGAAAAGAAGCTTTTTTTCCGGGCGCCGCTTTCGTAAAAGAAAAACGCTTTTCGTAAAGCAGGCCTCTTTCGTAAAAGAAAGGTGCTTTTCGTAAAGCAGGAGCCTTTCGTAAAAGAAGCACATCTTTCGTAAAGAGGCCCTCTTTAAAAAGCCGCGCTTTCCCCTCCCCTAAGCAGGGCTTCTTCTACATTCTTTATAACCCTGTCCGGAGTAGAAGCCCCTGCCGTCAAAGCAACTTTTTCTAAAGCGAAAAACTTTTCTGGAATTTCGCTTTCATTTTCTATTAAAGCCACATGTCGGCAAAAAGAAAGAGCGCTTTCAAAAAGGCGCCTTGTGTTTGCGCTTTGCCTGCCCCCAATCACCAGAATTCCATCCGCCCTACCGGAAAGTTTTTTCAGGGCGTCCTGCCTTTCCTTTGTTGCCGGACAAATAGAAGAAATCACTTTAAGTTTCGGTATTTTTTTAAGAAGAATTTCCTTCATTTTTTCAAATTCTTCCATACTGAAAGTTGTCTGGGAAATAAAAAGGGCCTCTTCCAAAGGCTTTACTGCCAGAGCATCTGCCACATTTTCTAAAACAAGGGCATCCTGGCCCGCACAGGCAAGAATAGCACTCACTTCCCCATGATTTTTATCTCCTGCAATTATAAAAGGAATTTTCTCACAGGCACTTTTTAAAGCCAGTTTCTGGCTGGAATGAACACGGGGGCAAGTGGCATCCACAATTTCCACCCCCTTACATTTTAATTTTTCAATTACCTGAGGGCTACAGCCATGGGCCCTTATAATCACACGGGAATCAGTCGGCAAAGAATCAATTTCATTTTCATTAAGAATTTTAAGGCCCTTTTTCTGCAAATAATCCAAAACGCAGGGATTGTGAATAAGGGGGCCCAAAGAATAAAGACTCTTACCGTCATTTTTTAAAAGAGCCTCTTCCGCCGCTTCTACAGCCCGCCTTACTCCAAAACAATATCCCAAAACATCAGCCTTAATCACTTGCATAAAAAAAATTATAGTCAATTTAAAACAAAATATCCACCTGGCATTTTACCAGGTGGATACATTTTTAATCACATGCAAAAGTTACGTAATGCTGAATTCTTCCAGCCACTGTCAGCTAAAAGCCGCCGGCATGCAAGCATTTTCAGCAGCCTTCAACTTAAGCTTCAAGATCTGCATCTGCCTTTTTAGCAACAGTCTTTACCTTTCTTGGGCGCACATGGTTAGCATATTCGCCACCCTGCCACTTGCGTCTTACAAAAGAAATAAATCCAGAGCTGATAAGGATTGATGAATAACATCCAGAAATCAAACCGATTGTCAAAACAATTGCAAAGTCATGAATGCTTCCAGTTGTAAATACAAGCAAAGAAATAGAAGCAAACATTGTTGTAATTGTTGTGATGATAGATCTTGACATTGTTTCTGAAAGGGATGTATTCAAAATGTCATTAAAGTTATTTGTTTTAACAGCCTTCAGGTTGTGCCTTACACGGTCCAAAATAACAACTGTTGCGTTAATTGAATAACCCAGAATTGTAAGGATAGCAGCCAGTGTTGTTGTGCTGAATTCAATCTGGAACCATGAAATAAATGTAAACATGATAAAGCAGTCATGCAGCAAAGCAATAACAGCACCAAGGGCAAAGTCCCAGTGGAAGCGGATTGCAGCATACAGCCAAATCAAGAGGATTGTGCAAAGTGTAAGGACAATTGTCTTGATTGCAGTAGAACTTGACATTGAAGAACCAACAAAGTCAGTTTTTACAACTGCAACGCTGTCCTTGCCAAATTTATTCTGCAAAGATTCAAGAATCTGTTCCTTAAGAATTTCATTTTCACTCTTGCCGGAATTTTCATCCTTTGAATTCAACTGAGCCCTTATCTGGAAAGAGCGGCTGTCTTCTGTTCCCATTTCCTTTACCTGAACTCCTTCTACAGAAGCAACAGTTTCGCGGATAGAATCTACAGTTACACTGTCATCTTCTTCCGGTACGTAAATAAGGAATGGTGTGTCAGATGTCAACTTTGAAGCAACAGCAGAGTTCAAATACAAACCATAAGAGTCGCCTGAAGCATTTGCCTTAACATTAACATTAACGCCTTCAACTGCATTCATTGCATCAGCTACAGCCTGCACTGTCTGATACTGACTGAAAAGATACTTGTATGTTTCGTTTTCTGCACCAGTACCGCTGACAATAAGGTCAAGTTCTGTAGCAGAAATATCTACGCTGACAGTAGCTGTTCCGTCATAAGTTACTTCAAGAGCAGGTTCTGCAATACGAACTTCTTCAATAAGACCTGGTCTAAAATCAATACCAAAGTTTATTCCCTTAACCAAAAGTCCTGCAATTCCAGCACAAATTATCAGTCCACTAAAAATCCATGCTGGCAGGAAAAGTTTTGAAAATTTCTTAACTGTCTTCATTATTTTATCCTCCAGCTGATACTGATATTTTTCTTGTGACATGTCTGTGTATAGAAGTCAAAGAAAAGTCTTGAAACAAAGAGACCTGTAAACAATGTTGAAACAACACCGATTGCAAGGCTGTATGCAAATCCCTGGATAGAACCAGAACCAAGACCTGACATAAAGATGGCCGCAATGAATGTTGTGATGTTTGAGTCAAGAATTGACCACAAGGCATTAGCAAAACCTGCTTCAATTGAGCTGGCTCTGTCTTTGCCTAATTCCCTTTCTTCCTTGATGCGTTCAAAAATGATTACGTTAGCATCAACTGCCATACCGATTGTAAGAATCATACCAGCAATCATTGGAAGAGTGATTGTCAAATTCAAGGCACTCAAAATAGAGAACATTATGTAAAGGTTTAAAATCTGAGCAATACATGCATGAATACCGGCACCCTTGTACCAGATAATCATAAAGAGCATGATAAGGGCAAGACCAACCGCAATGGCAAGAATACCCTGGCGGATAGCTGTCTGTCCCAAAGATGCACCAATAACCTGCTGACTTTCTACAGTAAGAGGCACATCAAGCCATGCTGTCTGCAAAACTTTACGAAGGTTCTGGGCTTCAGTTGCATTAAATCCTGAAATCTGAACCTGACCACCTGTAATAGCGTCGCGGATTGTTGCGTTAGATTTAATCTTGTTGTCACTTACAATTGCCAGGTTTTCACCAGTATGAGCGCTTGTAAAGTCACCAAAAATCTTTGCACCTTCTTCACTCAAAGTAAAGTTTACAGTAGGGCGGTTAGAATATTCTTCTGTACCGATTGTTGCTGACTGAATGTATTTTCCTTCAAGGGCAATTTCTTTTTTAACAACAAGGTAACCCGTCCTCTGGTCAAGACCATAATCATCAGTAATGTAGTAACCGAAAACTTCACAGTCATCAGGGATAATAGAAGGATCTACAAGGCGACCCGTTGAATCGAATGTGCCGTCAGGGTTTGCGTCATATGCTTCATAGAAAGCATTTGTTGCTTCATTGTCCACCAGGCGGAAGTTCAAAATACCACGTCCCTGGATGATAGAGTTTACTTGATCAGCTTCTGCAGAACCAGGAAGTTCAATGTAGATGTGATCATCACCCTGCTGGCGGATTGTTGGAGAACTTAAACCAAAGCGGTCAATGCGGCTAGTCAAAGTTTCTACAGCCTGAGCCATTGCCTCACTGCGGAGTGTTGCTTCATCAAGCCCTGTCGTTTCAGAATCATTTCCTGCAACAACAGCATCAAGATCGGCCTTAACAATTACGCTCATACCACCGTTCAAATCCAGACCAAGTTTTACAGAATTCTGGTAATGCTTTTTGTCTTTAAGAATCTTTTCACGGTAGCGGCTTTCTACAGCGTCTTTCAATTCTGCTTCAGAATCAAAAGAAAGAAGAGCGTCCCTGACAGTAAGTTCAGAAGGCATCTTTTGCTTTTTATTCTTGAAATTTGCCTTTGCAAGTTTTTCAAGCCATTTTAAATCATCTGTAACAAGTGCAGATGTTTCCTTTGCTGCAGCTTTTAACTCAGCAACTTCTTTTGTTGCCTGAGAGCTGGAATAATCTTTGATATACTCAAGTGAGCTTAAAGCCAGAGCTTTAGCTTCTTTTGGCGTACCTGCATACCAGGCCAGAGAAGGCCAGAGGAATGCGAAACATACTGCCAGTACAATAATGAGTATAAGAAGACGACTTCTTTTATTCATCTTTTTTGTCTCCGGATTCAGCGGCTTTTTCTTCGGCTGAATCTTTTTTATCTGATTCTTTTATTTCCTTTGCTAAATTAGCGGCCTTCTTTTTACCAAAGAGGCCCTTCTTTTCTTCTGCAGGAGCTGAAGCCGGCTTGTCAGTAACAACAGTAGAAATTGCAGTACGGTTAAATTCAATTTTTGTACCGTCATCAACTTTTACGATGATTGTATTTTCCTTTGTTGCAGAAACAACACCATGAATACCACCAATTGTGATAACCTTGTCGCCCTTCTTAAGAGCATCAATCATTTTCTGTGTTTCTTTCTGCTTTTTGTTTTGAGGACGAATCATCAAAAAGTACATAATTAAAATGATAAGGATTAGGGGAATAAGCATTCCCAAACCGCTACCAGTAGCAGTAGCAGCAGCTGCGCTAGCACCATCCTGTAAAAAAAGGGATAAAAAAGACATATTTTCCTTCCTTGCGATATTTTTTAAGTAGTATAATCTAACATTATTTTTTACACATGACAAGAAGAAACTTCCAGTCCCCCGCAAAAATAATTGACGGCTTTTTTATGAAGTTATATTTCCAAATATGCCCATCCCTAAAAATTGAATTTTTGGAAAATCACGTGAAAAAATCATTTTAAAATATTTTCCAGATTGTCATTTAGGCGGGCAAAGGTGGTGTTCGTGGGTTCCAGGCTGACTAACTGTTTTAAATAATACTGGGCGCGTTTGTATTCGCCCTGGTTAAAATAAATCTGGTAAAGGCGGTAGAGGGTGTCGCGGTTTCTTGGGTTGGCAGTTAGAGAAGAACGCAAATCTGAAACGGCAGCATCCTGACTGGAAAGAAAACTGCGCTGGTAGTAAAGAAAACTTTTCATATCCTGCTTTGTTTCATCTTTTTCCAAAATGGAATTTATCAAAGTAAGGGCCTTTTTATTTTGCTTTGTGCCCGTAAGCATTTCTATGTAACTTTTTAAATTTTCTTCATCATCCGGATTTTCTTCGTAAAGTTTCTGGGCCAGAGCCTGAGCTTCTTTTGTATAGCCCAGGGTAAGGCAGATAGAAATATGGCTCCTTTTCTGACTGTCAGTCACGTTTTCTGCTTCCACCAGGATTTTACTTAAATCGTAAGCGTCGCTGTAAGCTTCCTGTTTTTTCATTTCAGCAATGCACACTTCTATGGCTTCGACATTATCACTTTCAAAAGCCAGCACTTCGCTTGCCAGGTCAATGGCTGTCCTTTTTCCAACCAGCGAATTGTTTGCAGATGCAATTTTTGCGGCCTGCAGCAAAACTTCCGTATCTTCAGGATAAAGTTCAACTGCCTGACCTATGTAGGTGGCAGCAAGATTGGAATTTTTGTTCCATTCCAGGGCAAGGCGGGCCCTCAGCAAAAGATAGTCCTTTGACTTGTCATCACTTCTGCCGTAAGCGTCAAGGAGCGTGGAAGACCGGATGTAATCTTCATTGTCCAGCAAAAGTTTTATTCTGAAAAGAATGTATTCTGAATTTTCACTCTGCAATTCCAAAACACGCAAAACGTAAGAAAGAGCCTTTTCCCTGTCACCCCGCCGGTAGCTGACCTGGGCAACAATTTTCAGCATTTCGGCATTTTGTTTTTGCAAAGATAAAACTTTTTCTGCCAATTCTTCTGCCTGGACAAAATCTTTTTCTTCATAAAGACAGATGGCCTTTGCACTCATAATTTCTATGCAGGAAGGTGAAGAAGCCAAAGCCTTATCAAAATAAGAAAGAGCTTCTTTATTTTTTCCCAAAGAGGAAAGCAGGCGGCCGTAAAGGTAATTTGCCAGTGTAGAATCTGCATTCATTTTTAAGCACGATTCAAGGGCACTTTGGGAAAGCGGAATGTATTCATCTTTCAAACCGCCAGTCAAAATTGTAAGAGAAGGCAAAATGTATGTTAAAAAATCCGTGTTGCCTGTTGAAGTGTCATAAATTCCCATTTCTGCAGAATAAATGGCAGCATAGTAGGGATTGTCCTTTTCAAAATCGCCGGCATCGTAAGAAATTGCTTCTAAAGGCCATACAATCTGTGAAATTTTACTGGCGGTATACAAAAGGATTTTTTCTTTTTCTGTGTAATCTTCCTTATTTGTTTTGTGAAGGAGCGAAAAAACAAATTTTATGTTTTCTGCAGAACCTTCTTCGACCAGGGCTAGAGCCTTTTGGTTTTGCGGCCCGAAAAAAGACTTTGCTGAATCCGGAACAGGAATGCTGACAAAATCATTTTCGTCAGGAATGTATTCTTTTTCAGGCGGAACTTCCGTAGTTTTGCAGGAAAAGAAAAATCCCTGGAAAATCAAAATAAAAAAGAGAGGAAAAATCAAAAAAGTTCTTTTAAAAAAACATCTATTTTTTCTTTTATATTCCAATTTATTTTTCTTCCTGATTTGAAGAATTTCTTTTTAAAAGATTTTCTGTTGCCTGGCTGTCAAAAACATCATCATCAGGATTATTTTCATCTTCATCCACCATCAGAGGAAAAAGGCCTTCTTTCTTTTGCTGGATGACAAAAATCACTATAAGGGCAAATCCGGCCAGTAAAATAAAAAACGGCCAGAATTTTGAAAACCAGGCAATAAAACTGACTTTTACAATCTTTGCGGAAAAAAGAAAAAACAGTGTTCCTATAGCCAGAAGCACCAGTGAAGGAAAAACGTACTTACTTTTTGGAGCGCGGTACTTGTAAAGTCCTACTAAAAAAATTGATATGCCCGAAGCCACTGCCACCAGAGGCCACAACTGGTAGACTTTTAAAGGAATAAGGCCGAGTATATAGAAGAACATAAGACAGGCGCCTATCAAAAAATCAATCCCCAGGAACAAAAGAAAACCATTTTGTGAAACACCAAAAACTAAAAGGAAAAGAACAATTACTACAAGAAAAAGAGCGCAGGCTAAAGGCGGAAAATAAACATGTCCAAAAACAGCATAAGATGCAATTGCCATAAAAGACACAGCCAAAAGCAGCATACCCAAAACCAGGGCAGAGTTTAAAAGAACAACCTTTTTTTTCTGGGGGATTTTTACGAATTTGCTTTTGATTTTTTCACCAGGATTTTTTTCTTCCATGGGGGGGCACCTCTTTTCTACAAAATCTTTGTTCACTTTATTCTAAAAGATAACTAAAAACTAACTTCTTGCCAATAAGTTATTGCTTTGTTAAAATTGATTTTATGTTTAAAGGAATAAAAAAAGCAGCACTTTTGAGCATTTGCCTTTTTACCTTAGGCTGTGTTCTTTTTTTTACATCGTGCTCCTTAATAGATAATATTTTTTCGGGCAAAAAAGAAACTGAACTTACTTCTTCCAGCAAAGAATACAAGGCCATGCAAAAGAATTTTGAAAAAATTCTCTTAAATGAAAATCTTACGGAAGAAACCAGGTACGCCCTTGTTTCAAGAATTGCAAGCAACATGCTAACCGTAAAAGATTATGACTCACTTGTACTCTTTTTGACTGAATGGGTAGAAGACCACCCACAGGACCACTATAACAGTTACTGGCTTTTGATGACAGCATACGTTTATCTTTTAAATGATGCCAAACCGATGGCTGAATATTATTTTGAAAGAATCATCAACAATTACAATGACCTTCTGGTGCAGGGAAAGTCCCTTCACTACATTTGCTACGACTACCTTATTCAACTGTCAACAAATTCCGCAAACAGAATTTACTACTTTAACCAGATGATAAACCGCTTTCCAGACCAGGTAAGCGAAACAGAAATGCTTTACCGCCTGGCCATGGAATATGAAAATGAAGGTCAGTGGGATCAGGCCATAAAAACTTTGACAAAATTCCTGGACCGCAGTGACGCCCAGACAATCGCCATTAAAGGTTACCCGAATGCCTACAGCGAAGCCAAGCAGCTTATTGACTTTAACAATTCAACAAAAAGCTGGACCTTCACATCGCTTTCATCTCTTGTAACTTCGGTTAAGCGGGCTATGGAAAACTACAACTGGGCAGCCCTTGACCGTTACCGCTCAAAAGTAAATTTCTTTACAATCAGCTGGAGGCAGGACAGTGAAGAAAGTGCCCTGCCTGAAGATTTTTCTATGGGCAACTTTATGAACGGAACTACAATCCGTTACAGCGAAACTCTGGACAAAGCTTCTTCTGCAACAGAAGCATATTTAAAAACCACCGGCTGGAGTTACACCATGTCCACATGGTACCTCTACTTTAGAAAAGTAAATTTCCCTGCAGATCCGGAATTTCACGGAAGCTGGGAATGGGCTGGAATTTATTTTGGTGAAAAGATGTGAAAAGGATTTTCTTTTTGATTTTTTCGCCCCTGTTTTTTTCATCTTTACTCTTTGCTCTGACAGCATCTTCTACAGACGCAGGTTCAATCATAGTGCCAGATTCTTTTGACCCCATTGAATTTAAAATCCAGGAAATGTCTGCAAAGGAAGAAGAAGAAGAAAAAGAAGAAGAAAAAAAACTTTTGGAAAAAGAAAATAATTCAGAAAATCAAAGTGAAGAATTAGTCCAGGGACAAATTTACCCGGAAGCAGAAAAAATAAACCTTAACATTCCGGGCCTTGACCACGAACTGACAAAAAAATACATAGAACTTTACCAGTCCAAAACAAATTCTGCATGGATTGCGCAAAGCCTTGTAAATTCTGCCCCCTACCGCCCCTACATCCGGCAAAAACTGAAAGAAAAAAACATGCCCTCCTACCTTCAGTACCTGCCAATAATTGAATCCAATTATAAAGTTACTGCGGTTTCCAAAAGCGGAGCAAAAGGTATATGGCAATTTATGGAAAATTCCATGGCACCCATGCTGAAAAAAACTTCCTGGTACGACGAACGCTATGACCCCTGGAAAGAAACAGATGCCGCCCTTGTTAAACTGATGGACAACTACAGAATGTTCGGTGACTGGAACATTGCCATTGCGGCCTACAACTGCGGAGGCGGAGCGATGCGCCGTTTACTGAAAGCTCACCCAAAGGCAGATTTCTGGTACCTTGCAGAAAACAACCTTTTGCGGACAGAAACAAAACTTTACGTGCCAAAACTTCTGGCAGTTGCCGAATTAATAGAAAACGCAGAATACTACGGTCTTTTAAACATAGGCGTTGCAGACAAAATAATTGAATTTGAAGAAGAGAAAGAATTCGATTATGTAGAAGTCAATGGAATTATTTCTACGGAAGAACTTTCAAAAGTCATTGGCATAGAAAAAGAAGAAATCGAATTTTTAAACCCCAGCCTCTTAAAAAAAATGACACCGCCCGAAAAATTTTCATTGCGCCTGGAAAAAGGCAGTGGCACAAAAGCAGCAAAAGCCTTAAGCAAAATTGACTTACCCAAAGATTTCATAACATACACAGTCCAAAAAGGAGACAATCTTTCCGCCATAGCCCGCACCTACGACGTAAGCGTAGATTCCATTTGCAAAGCCAGCGGCATTTCCAAAGACTCAATCCTTTCCATAGGCCAGAAACTTTCCATTCCCATCTACGAAAAATAATTTTTTTATTTTTGGAGAAAGCGCTTTTCGTAACGGCTTTTTGCGGCTCCGCTAACGCTCCGTTCTTTTTTTTACTTCGCAAAAAAAAGAAGCACTCCGTGCCCGCTCCAATCCGACTAGCGAACCTTTTTCGAAAGCAATATTTCTTTACAAAAGCAGCCTAGCCGGCCCTGGAGTGGTTTGCCGAAGGCAAAGTGCAAAGCACCGAGGCGAACAGCCGAGCCACGGAAGGACCGTAAAAGGAAAGGCGGCATGCTTCAAAAAAGAAAAAGACTTTACACAAAGAAAAAAAAATCCGATAAATAAAAAGATATTTTCTTGCGGAGAATTTTATGAAGAAATGTTTTTTTTCTTTACCAGTGTTTTTTTTGCTTTCGCTTTCCCTGGGGGCGCAAAATTATGTTCGCTACAGTCAGGACGAATTAGACCGGGCGGAAAAAATGGCGGCACAAAGCGGACATTCCAGCGCAGAAAAGTCTGTAATGGAAAGCACTTCTTTTATTGACTGGAAAAAAAATACTTTTACTTCAGACATTACCCTGGATGTAGAAAAGGCAAAAATTCCCATGCCAAGTGGCAGGCAGTCTGCTTCTAACCGCATTAAACTGGGCCTGCCACTTTTAATAAAAGATCCACTTTTGTCCATTTACGTAGACAGCCAGAACACCCTGGAAGATTTGGTTCAGTCGCAGACAACAAGCCTGCAGGCCATCACAGACATAATCGACCGTGCAAAAATGAAAGCCCCTTATTTTAAAAACGCTTCAAACCTGCTTTCCACCAGCCACACCATTTCTTTAAAAGACATTGCCGCCCCCCTTGTAAAACACAAAAGTCCCTACCAGATGGAAAAGCCCATTGACACAATCGCAAGCCGCTCTTATTCGGGAATAATTATTGACGCACGCGGCACTTATGCTGTGCATGGAGAATTTACAAAAAGCAAAGTTTCGCCATGTCTTTTTCCCCGCATCTGGAATGAAGAAATGACTTTGGTTTATGAACGCAACATGGTGGCTGCAAACATTGCAAAGGAAAAAATGATTGTCGAATATGGTTGCAGCAGCAACTTTGATGATTACGCCGGCCGAATTGGAAATGACCCCCTCTGGATAAAGGCAAAAAAAGTTTACGGGCAAAACAGATGTGATCCCATAATTTCTTATGATGACTACCTGCGCATTGCTTCAAACCAGAACAATTTAAATCTTTTGCGTCAGGGCAAAGTTGTCATTATTTTAGACAAGGACCAGTTAAGCTGCAAAGTAAGCGCCCCAGACAGAAACAGACAGTACTATCTTGACTACGAACAGCTGCGCCGTGAACTTTACCAGTCACTGGTTCCGGATGTAATCATTTCAGACAGGGGGGACACAGGAATGGAAATTGATGTAGAAAAGCTGCAGTTTGTCGCAGATTCCGCAGAACTCCTGCCGCAGGAAAAAGAAAGAATCAAAAAGATTGCAGAGAATTTAAAAGAAATTCTTTCTAACGGCGATTACACCATTTTAGTCGAAGGCCACACCGCAGACGTAAACAAACCGGAAGGCCAGCTGAAACTCAGCATAGAAAGAGCCCAGTCCGTAATTGACATTTTAGCAGCCCAGGGCATAGACAGAAGCCTTTTTACCAGCAAAGGTTACGGCGGCACCCAGCCACTGGCCTCAAATGACAGCCCAGAAGGCCGCGCCCAGAACCGCCGCGTAAAAATCACCGTCATGCCAAAAAAGACAAGCGTCCAAAGAACAAACTAAGGGCGCCCTTTTTGAAAAAAAATTTTTTATTCTTTTTGAAGCATACCGACTTTTGTTAAACGGCCCTTTCGTGGCTC
Organism: Treponemataceae bacterium; assembly: GCA_963649315.1. Taxonomy (GTDB): domain Bacteria; phylum Spirochaetota; class Spirochaetia; order Treponematales; family Treponemataceae; genus Treponema_D. Next base: position 17,135 of record CAVJHV010000035.1, read on the forward strand.
GGCTATTCGCCTCGGTGCTTTGCACTTTGCCTTCGGCAAACCACTACAGGGCCGGCTAGGCTGCTTTTGGAAAAAAGTAAAAGTACTATTTTTTTTCGATGATGATTTTATACCTTGCAGGAGAAGAAGCTTTCCATTCTTCACTTGAAGAAGTTCGTGTGAAAGTTCTTCTCAGATAGCCATATTCCATTTTAGAAGCATCTTCTGTCTGCTTTGCATAATGTTCACTGATTTCAGTCTTGACTTTTTCGCTATTTTCAAATTTCGGGAAAAAGGCTCCCTTTATGTCATCAAGTTTTGCTGTATCGGAAGAAGGATTTTCATAAGTAAAAGTTACTGTATAATTTTTATCATCAAAAGATTTTGTAACACCTTCCTCATCTTTTCGAGTTTCTTTTACAAGCCCATAGAAGTTTTTCCCCTCCTCTGTAGGGAAAACCATTTTGTAGATTTTTTTGCACTGGTACATTCCTGATCCTTAAAAGTCGCTTCATAAAAGTCAGTCACTATGATATCTGCTGTCTTGCACTCTTTTGTATCACTACCATAGGTGTATTCAATGCGTGTTACAGCATAATCACCATCAGAAAAGGAAATTTCTTCCTTGCTGGAAATGTCTGTCATCTTTTCCTCGTCCGGCCCGTTATTGCAAGAAACAAAAGCAAAAAGCGTTACCAGAAAAGAAAAAAGTAAAATAAATTTTCCAAGATTTTTCATATTGAGCCTCCTGCAAAAAGCAGCAAAATCTTTGCCCGCAAGTGGGCAAGTGAATTCATAATTCTATTATAAGGCAAAAGTTACAAAATGCAAGTCCAATTTTGAAAACTGAAAAAAGATTTCCTAATAAATATCTGTTTTTTTACGAAAGAAGTGTGTCTTTTTCAAAATCGGCAGCTACCAGGCAGACGCCTTCTACTATGGCCTGGTGTTCCAGAGGAGCGATTCTTTCGTAGAGAGTGTCAGGGGTGTCGCCCGGAAGAACGGGAACTTTTTTTTGCAACAGGATTTTCCCTGTGTCGCAGCCGGAATCTACCAGATGGATTGTGCAGCCACTTTCTTTTTCGCCCGCAGCAAGAACTGCTTCGTGAACGTGATGACCCCACATTCCTACTCCGCCAAATTTGGGAAGCAGGGCTGGATGTAAATTTATGATTTTGTTTTTATAAACCTGCAAAATTTTTCCAGACAAAACCGAAAGGTAGCCCGCTAGAACTATGGCATCAACTTTTTCTTCCTGACAGGCTTTTAAAATGGCATCAGACGTGGCAAGTCTTTTTTCCTGCAGACTGGACTTTTCTGCCTTTTCTTTTCCCATAACAGAAAAAGGGCTGAAGATAAAAGTTTTTATGCCGGCATTTTTGGCTCTTTCCAAGGCAAAAGCATTTTTTGTGCTGCTTAAAACGCACTGAATTTTATAGGGACAATTTTTTTCTTTTTTTTCAAAATCAATCAGCGCCTGCAAGTTAGTTCCACCGCCGGAAACAAGAACAGCAATTTTCATCATAATTTTTCTCCAGTAAAAGGGCACTTCTAAAATTGCAATTTTTAGCGGTCCTTATAAAAAGATAAGCACCAGTTTTTTACTTTTTGCCTGCAAAAAACCAGTGCTCACTTACAAAGTAAAATCAGTCTACAAACTGAGTCATTTCTTTGCTACCTTTAAACTCGCCTTTAATGACTTTGTCTGTGTGACCAACATAGCCAATCTGGTAGGCTTTCATGTCTGGAATGCCGTCCTTGTGATACTTTTTTGCATTAGCATTAAATGTTTTAAGAACAGCTTCTGCTTCCTTTTTGCTGACCGCAAGAATAAATCCAATGCCCATGTTAAAAGTAGAGTAAATGTTTGCAGGATCAGCACCTAGACGAACCAGTTCGTCAAAAACAGGTGGAATGTCCCAGGAATTTTTCTTTACAAAGGCGCAAAGCTGTTTTTTGCCTTCCTTGGCATGAGGGAACATGCGTGGAAGATTTTCATAAAAACCGCCGCCGGTTACGTGAACCATTCCGTGCACGCTGCCAGGGAATTTTTTAAGCACTTCCATTACTGGTTTTACATAAATGCGTGTTGGAGTAAGCAAAACCTGACCTATAGACTTACCTGTCTTTTTTCCATTTTCCATGTAAGGGGCATTAAAATCTTTTACCAGCCTTCTGATTAAAGAGTAGCCGTTTGAATGAGGCCCAGTTGAAGAAAGGCCAATCAAAACATCACCTTCCTTCATTTTGCTGCCGGTAATCATTTCTTTTTTTTCACCAACGCCTACGCCGAATCCCGCAAGGTCATACTTTCCTTCATCATAAAAATCCGGCATTTCTGCAGTTTCACCGCCCAGCAAAGCGCAGCCTGCTTCAATACAACCGTCAGTTACGCCCTTAACCAGTTCCGCAGCAACATCTGCATCCAGTTTACCACATGCAATATAGTCCAGGAAAAAGTTAGTCTTTACTCCGGAACACAAAATGTCATTTACACTCATTGCAACACAGTCAATTCCAACTGTGTCGTATTTTTTCAGTTTAAAGGCAATATCCAGTTTGGTACCAACACCGTCAGTTCCGCTAACCATAACAGGTTCTTTAAATCCCTTTGGCACCTGGAACATACCGTTAAAAGCTCCAAGTTCCGTCAACTGACCAGGAATGCGGGCCCTTTCAGACTGCTTTTTATATTTGTCCACAGCCTTGTAGCCCTCGTTTACATCAACACCAGCATTTTTGTAGTCCACAACCTTTGCCATAAAAACTCCTGAATTTAATATAGGCCTTTTGAAACGCCTTTTGCAAAGATATTACTTAAAATTTTGTGAATAGGCAATTGTTAAAGGACATCTCTAGAAAATCATTTTCAATACAAGTCAAAATAAATTTCTTCCCAAAAGTAGCCTAGCCGGCCGTGAAAGCCCTTTAGTTGCGGAACGAAGTGGAGCAATGAGCGTTAGCGAAGGCTGCAAGGGCCGTTTAACAAATAACGGAATGCTTCAGAAAAAAAGAAAAAAAATATTTTCAAGTAAAAAAAATTTTGATAAAATGGTTTATTGAATTTTAAGCGAAGGTGCGAAAATGAATTTTCTGGAAGAAAGGATTTGCAAGGACGGAGTTGTAAAAGAGGGGAATGTTTTGAAGGTGGACAGTTTTTTGAACCACCAGATTGATATTTCTTTGCTGGAGGAAATGGGCAGGGAATTTAAAAAGCGTTTTGCCGGCAAGGAAGTGACAAAAATTTTGACCATAGAGGCAAGCGGTATTGGAATTGCATGCATTGTTGCCCGCTATTTTGGAGTACCTGTTTTGTTTGCAAAAAAAAGCCAGAGCGTAAATGTGGACGGCGACAAGTACCAGGCGGATGTTGAATCTTTTACCCACAAGTGTACGAATCATGTTTTTGTTTCTAAGCGCTACCTTTCTAAAGACGACAAGGTTTTAATTATAGACGACTTTCTGGCCAGGGGGTCGGCCCTGATTGGCTTGACTCAGATTGTTAAACAGGCCGGCGCCACCGTGGCAGGAATTGGTATTGCTATTGAAAAGGGATTTCAGGAAGGCGGAAAGATTATCCGCGACATGGGCATTCAACTGGAATCTCTGGCCATTGTGGAAAGCATGGACGCTAAAACGGGAAAGATTACTTTCAGGGAAAATTAAGGGCAGTTAAAAAAAATTAAATGGAATGAAAAAGAGCCGCCTGTTTTTTAAACCAGTGCGGCTTTTTTTTATGGGAGCCTCTAAAAATTGCAATTTTCAGAGGCAACTATGAAAATGCGACATTTTAAGTCTTTGTATTTCAAAGATTTAAAATTCGAAGGCATCT
>CAVJHV010000036.1:0-632 GCA_963649315.1 Treponemataceae bacterium
TTCGTAACGCGAGCGGCCTTGTTTACGAAATGCGTCATTCGTAACGCGAGCGGCCCTGTTTACGAAAAGCGTCTTTCGTAAACAGCATCCGTAAATTCCCCATTCGTCCTATTCCACCCTGGCAAAAATGATTTTCTTTTTGCCATCTTTTGTTTGCAAAAGCAAAAAGTCTTTTTCGCCTTCGCTGTATCTTTTTACAATTCTTGCGTCTATTAAAACTTCCGTAAAAGCTTTTTCAAATTCCATGGATTCACTGTCGCCTAGCATTCTTGTGCTGCCCAGGTTATTTAAAACTTTAAAGGCCTGCCCCTTGACTTTTGCTGAACCAAAGAAAATGTTTACTCCGGAATTTCCGTTTAATTCGTAATTTTTATTTTCTGATTTTTCGATTGTAATTGAAGAATCGCAAAGGGGAAAAACTTTTTCTTCTACTACAAGTTCCTGTGTGTTCCAGTTGCCTTCTATGTCCAAAAGTTCATTGGTAGAAGTGCATGCCAAAAATCCAGCAGCCATCATTGCCAGTCCTAAAAAAAGAATTGTCTTTTTCATTTTAATTCCTCTGGTGAATAAAAGGGTATCTCGTAAAAATCATTCTCAATTTTTTTTTTAGAAATGCCTTTTTATAAAAAATA
>CAVJHV010000036.1:642-13420 GCA_963649315.1 Treponemataceae bacterium
CACATTCAAAATTACTAAAAAAATGAAAGTTATTTCAAAAAAATACCCCTTACATTTCTGCAAGAGGTACTTTTTTATATTGTTTTTTTAGTTTGATTTTTTCACAAACTTTTTATTACAAAGAAGCGTGGCATGTGCGGGCAATTACGTCGTCCTGCTGTTCCTTTGTAAGGTTGATGAAGCGAACTGCATAACCTGAAACGCGAACTGTGAAGTTAGCATATTCCGGCTTTTCAGGGTGAGCCTGGCAATCCTTAAGCTTTTCTACTCCGAATACGTTTACGTTAAGGTGATGAGCTCCGGCGTGGCCAGATTCAGGTCCCATGTCAAAGTATCCATCAAGAACGTTTACAAGGTTATCAATTCTTTCGTTTTCATCATGACCCAAAGCGCTTGGGTTGATTGTCTGTGTATTTGAAATTCCGTCCAAAGCATATTCGTAAGGAAGCTTTGCAACTGAGTTCAAAGACTTAATCAAGCCCTTTGTTTCAGCACCGTAAGAAGGGTTTGCACCTGGGCTGAATGGAGCTCCAGCAGGGCGTCCGTTAGGAAGAGCACCTGTTGCCTTACCGTAAACAACGTTTGATGTGATTGTAAGAATTGATGTAGAAGGTTCTGCGTTGCGGTATGTAGGATGCTTTCTGATCATTCCCATGAAGTCTTTAAGAAGGGCAACTGCAATATCATCAGCCCTGTCATCATCCTGGCCATAGCGAGGAAAATCACCTTCAACTGTAAAGTCTTTTACAAGAGTTACAGTGTCAATTACGTTTCCAGCCTTGTCTTTTACTTCAACCTGTTCGCGGTTTACGTGAACCTTTGCATATTTCATTGCAGAAAGTGAATCTACAACGTGGCTGAATCCTGCAATACCCGTAGCGAATGTTCTCTGAACATCTGTATCTTCAAGGGCAAGTTCTTCAGCTTCGTAGTAGTACTTGTCGTGCATGTAGTGAATTGCGTTAAGAACGTTTACGTAAACATCAGCCAGCCATTCAAGCATAGCCTTGTACTTTTTAACAACCATAGGGTAGTTTGAAGCATCGATTACATCAGCAGTGATTGGTGCATATTCAGGACCAATCTGCATACCTCTCTTCAAGCCTTCATCCTTACCGCCGTTGAAAGCGTAAAGAAGTGCCTTTGCAAGGTTAGCGCGTGCTCCAAAGAACTGCATTTCCTTACCTGTTCTTGTTGCAGAAACACAGCAGCAGATTGAATAATCATCACCCCAAACCGGGCGCATTACATCATCATTTTCGTATTGGATTGAAGATGTATCGATAGAAATCTTTGCAGCGTACTTACGGAAGTTTTCAGGCAGTCTCTTTGAATAAAGAACTGTCATGTTTGGCTCTGGGCTAGGTCCCATGTTTTCAAGAGTATGGAGGAAGCGGTAGTCATTTTTTGTTACCATTGAACGACCATCCTGTCCCAAACCGCCCACTTCAAGAGTAGCCCAGACTGGATCTCCAGAGAAAAGCTGGTTGTAAGATTCAATACGTGCAAAACGTACCATGCGGAACTTCATAACCATGTGGTCAACAAGTTCCTGGGCCTTGTCTTCTGTAAGAATGCCGGCCTTAATATCTCTTTCAATGTAAATGTCAAGGAATGTAGAAACGCGGCCTACAGACATTGCAGCACCGTTCTGTGTTTTAACAGCGCCCAAATATCCAAAGTAAAGCCACTGGAAAGCTTCTTTTGCAGTCTTTGCAGGTTTAGAAATATCAAATCCGTAAAGGGCAGCCATAGCCTTAAGACCCTTCAAGGCATTAATCTGGTCAGTAACTTCTTCGCGAAGGCGGATAACGTCTTCTGTCATTGTTCCGTCACCAATACCTTCAAAATCCTTCTGCTTTTCCTTGATAAGGAAATCAATACCGTAAAGTGCAACACGGCGATAGTCACCAACAATACGACCACGACCATAAGTATCAGGCAAACCAGTCAAAATGTGTGCTGAGCGGACTGCGCGGTGCTCAGGTGTGTAAACATCAAAAACACCCTGGTTGTGTGTCTTGTGATATTCTGTAAAAATTTTGTGGAGTTCAGGATTAACCTTGTAGCCATACATTTCGCATGACTGTTCAGCCATTTTAATTCCACCATAAGGCATAAAGGCTCTTTTTAAAGGCTTATCTGTCTGAAGACCAACAACCTGTTCAAGATCCTTTCCTTCAGGGCAAATATATCCTGGTCCATGTGATGTAAGACCTGTTACAATGTCTGTGTCCATGTCAAGAACACCAGTTCTTTCTTTTCCGTCCAAACCGATGGACTTTTTGTTGTGTTCTTCCTTCTGTAACTTCTGCAGTTCATCAAACAACTTTGTTGTAGCAGATGTTGGACCAGCGAGGAAGCTTGCATCACCTTCGTAAGGTGTGTAGTTGTTCTGGATAAAGTCGCGGACGTTTACTTCTTCTTTCCACAAGCGGCCTTGAAAGCCGTTCCATTCTTCTTTCTGGATCATATAAAACCTCTTTGAATATTGAATTCGAACCCACCTAGGGCGAGTAAAATTCACTCTCTTCCAATATAAACCTTTCCATTTTAATTTTCAATGATATATTTTGCTCTATTTTGTAAAATCCCGGGCAAATCGTAAAGTTCAAAAGCCCCTTTTACTTCAATAGCCCCCATTCCGTTTTTTAAAGGCAGGGCCAGGTCAATATCGTAACGATCCCCCACAGCAACAATTTCCTCAGTCGGACATTTTAAAATTTCTACAGCCCTGTCAATCATAGCCTGGGCCGGTTTAGAAAGACAGCATGTGTCAAGGCCTACAATATCAGTGATTAAAGAATCAATCCCCACCGCTGCCAGAGTGCGCCTTGCCGCCGCCACAGGATTATTTGTCAAAGCCAGCATTTTAAAGCCCCCCTCTTTAAGCTCCTTTAAACTGCAAAAAAGCCTTTGGTCATAAGAAAGAAAATCTTCCGGCCTCATAAGATTGTTGCGCCATTCAATGCTGGTTTTTATGTCCACCCCAAAATAAGTAAAAGCGTTGCCTAAAGAAATTCTTTTACCCTCGTGGGTAGCAGCCCATTGGTCCCTGAAAGCCTGCATTTTTTTCCGCCCCTCGTCAGCCGTCATACCATTCAGAGCGGCCCAGTGGCGAATCTGGCAGTCCACCTGCTCGGCAACATATTCCTGGCTGTTGTAAAGAGTCCCGTCAATGTCAAAAATAAAGGCAGAAATTTTTTCGCCCAGCTTATAAATTTTCATTTTAAATCCTTTTTTTTATATTTTTTTAAAGCATCCCGCCTTTTGTTAAACGGCCCTTTCAGCCTTCGCTAGCGCTCATCCACCATGTCTAAAGCCATGGTGGACTACGGGCTTCCACGGCCGGCTAGGCGCCTTTACAAGAACCTTTCATTCCATCAGCTAAGAAAATCACCTTTAAAATCTTCCGGCCCAATCACCTTTTTTATTTTACAAAGGGCATTTGACGCTTCATTGTAATTTTTAAAATCGCCCAGACCGCAGAAAGCAAAAACTGCATCGCCCAAAAGTTCTGCATCGCTGCATTCGGGAATCAAAAGTTTCATGTCGCTTACAGAACTTTTAAACTGTAACCATTTTTCGTTTTTTGCCTGGCCTCCGGTAACAGCCATTTCTTTTGGAAAGGCCAGCCCTTCTTCTTCAAAAGCCTCTTTTAAAATTCCCAGGCCTTCCTTTACTTTAAGGGCTAGATTTTTCATTATCATTTTTCCTTTAAGAAAATTTTTATTTTCCAGGCAAAGGTCAATAAAATCCTGGTAAGAGAAAATTTTATTTTTGCTTTTTTCAACAGACTTTTTGTATTCTTCAAAAGCCTGGCCGCTGTCTTCAATCAAAAAACTTAAATTCCACAGACCAGGAATAAGGGAAGGCAAAGTGCGAAGCCCCTTTTTATAAATGGGCCTGTCTGTAACAAGGTTCAGTCCTTCACTTGAACCGGCCCTGTCGCAAAGAACACCGCTTTTTGTGCATGCAGTTCCCAAAAGTGCGCTTACAAAATCCGGCGCCCCTGCAAAAAGAGGCACTTTCTTACCCTTAAGAAAAGCTTCCCCCGCATAAGATCCGCTTTTTACAAATGGGGGAATTTTAGAAATGTCTTTCTGGCTAAGACCGGCATTTTTTAAAAGATCCTCTGTCCAGTAGGCAGACACAAATCTTTCTTCTGGCAAAATTGTTACAGCATGGCCCGTCAACTGGTAAATTAAATATTCAGGGCCTGAAAATAAATATTTTGTAGAAGAAAAACTTTCTGTAAAATTATTTATAAAATAAAGAATTCTGTCTAAAAAAAGGGAAGGTCCCTTTTGCAAAACCTCCCTGCTCCACAAAAGAGTCCTTGAGTCCTGGCTTACAAGGGTAGGCCCGTTACCACTGATGCAAATGGCAAGAGGAAAGACATTACATTTTGAAAGGCATTCTTCTGCTGCCATAAAAAATATTTTTTCCCATTCCTTGGCTTCAAAAAAAGGTGGCATGTCTTTGGAATAGGCAATCCTGGTAAAGGCAAGGACTTTTCCTTCAACATTTATTAAAGCCGCCTTTAGTGAAGAACTTCCAATGTCAGCCGTCAAAACACATTTCTTTTGCATAAAAGTATTTTATTCTTATTTGATTTTTCTTCAAGTTTTTTTAAGATTTTTCTTTGTGATTTTGCCCGAATCTTTTGCTTAAGGGGAAGATTGGAAGTGCTGTTGAAGAAAAGGCGGAATGCTTCAAAAATAAAAAAAGCCATGCCTTAAGACATGACTTTTTTAAAAACTATTCTTTTTCTATCTGACCTTCATCTTTTTTTGAATCCGGGTCTGACACTTTTATCAGCTTGTCAATGATTGAGCGGTTGTCCAAAAGGTCGCTTAATGACTGCTGGTGGTGCAAGCGTGTGATTACGTTTGCAAAAAGGCCTGAAACGTTTGTGCTGATGTACCATTCGCGCTTTAAAAGTTCTTCGTGGTAAACGGCATTTGTTCCAATGATTCTGTAGAAAAGTCCCTTCTTGTAGGCTTCGTCAAAAAGTTCAATTGCGTTGCCTGTAAAGAATGGCAGGCTGATTGCTGCTATGACTTTTGTAGCTCCCTGTTCGTGCAGGAAGGTCATTGCTTTAAGAAGGGTTCCGCCTGTTCCCAGCATGTCATCTGCAAGGAAGGCAACTTTTCCTTTTACGTCACCCAAAAGCTTTATGCTCTTGATGTTTGTGTTTTTTGCATCCTGGGTAACGATTGAATAATCTCTTTCTTTATAAATCATTGCAAGCGGCTTTTTAAGGCCTGTTGCGTAAAATTTGTTGCGGTCAATGGCTCCTGTGTCCGGGCTGACTACAACCAGATCTTCGCTTTTGCCCGTAAGATCAACAACTTTCGCAAGTTCGCGGATAATCTGGTAAGAAGCGTGTAAGTTTTCACAGTGAGTGTGAGAAAATGCATTTACGATTTCGCGTGAATGTAAGTCCAGGGTAATAATTCTGTTTACTTCCATCATTTCGTAGATGTGGCCTAAAAGGGCAGCGGTCAAACCTTCGCGGCTCTTCTTTTTGTGCTGGCGGCTGTAAGGGTAAACAGGAAGGACTAATGTGATGGCAGCGGCTCCGGCCTGGCGCACAGCGTCAATTGTTACCAGCAGGTTCATCACGTGATCGTTTACTGAAAAGTGCATGATGTTTTTACCATCGTTCATGGCAATTGCTTCATGATTTTCAACATCCTGAAAAATAAAAACGTCTTTTCCACGGATGCAGTCAAGCAGTTCAGCCTTGAATTCTCCGTTGGCAAAATAAGTAAATCTTGTATTAACCTTGAATGCCGGCGGACGATACTTGTCTGTCATTCCGCGAATGCACAAGTCGCTGGTCTTCAGGTCATTTTCAAGATTGATTTGCTGGATAAGCCTGTCTTTTTCAAGATCGTAGCGCTTGGCAATTACATCGCTTTTGAGCGTAAAGCGGTGCTTGTACATGTGGCGTAAGTGCGTGATTACTTCATTCGCAAAGGATTCGCCACCCGGGCATGCAACTATTGCAAGATTTGTAGGTTCAGAATACGGCATTATTCTTTCCTTTAAAATTGATGTGGGGAATTGCCCTTACAGTTAAGGCAGGCAACTCGCTACTATTTTGCTGAAAAATAAAGAAAAATTCAATAAAAAACAAAGTCCACCAGTGGATTTAAGGGAGATTTTTCAAAAAACACTTTATTTTTGTATTGGATTTTGCAGCCTGTAAAAATTGCTAGTCCGGGCCAGAGTCTACAATTCCTGGATTTTTGAAAGGGCAGGGTCTTTTATCTGCTTTTCCCTCTGTTCTTCAAGGACAAAGCGTATAAAGTGATCTTCCAGGGTTTGCTTTGGTCCGTCCAAGTGCAATCTCTGCCTTGCACGTGCGTTATCGCGCCTGACTGTGTACAAAAGGTAAAAATCCCTGTAGTCAAGGCTTACGTCTGTTTTTACGTGTTCGTTGAGATATGCGCTTACTTCATCACGGCCTATGGCTTTTATGCCCTGTTCCCGCAAAATGCTTCTTAAGCGGCCAATCTGTTCGTATGAAATTCCAAAAAGAAATTCTTCCATGGCCTGGCTTACTTCCGGATCCCCAAGTCTCTTTTTTATAAACTGAGTCCACTGTTCGTCCATTTGAATGCTTACCAAAAGCAGTTCTGAGGTGCCCATCATTGTTCCAAAGGCAGGGGCCAGGGTACGGCGGGCAGACCATACTTCCTGCAAAACCGGCGCAATGTCAGAAATGGTTTGATCCGCCCTGTGTTCCCACAAAATAATTAAGGAATTTGCCAGCTGGCGGCGCAAGTCCATGGAAAGTGTTTTATCGTGAATCAAATTGATGTAAACGTCTTCTGCCATCAGGGTAAACATCATGGAAACAGTTTCGTCTGAATATTCCTTTACTTCTTTTTCGCTCATGTCCGTGTACATTTTGGCCAGACGTGACATGGAATAAAATGTGTGGATTTTAGCAACAAGGAAGCCCTTGCCCAAAATGGCTTTTGACGGCATGTGAAGGGTTGTGTCACCGTTGCCCTGGTAGGAAATAAGGCTTTCCACAAGGGCTTCCGGCGTTCGTACGGAAGAAGTTAAATTTGTTCTTTCCAGCAGTGAAGGGAACTGGGCAATGGCATTTGCCAGCTGTTCCACATCGTTAAGCCTGGACTGCAGCCTTTCAATTCGCTCCGGGGCCTTTTCTGAAAGTTTAACAATCAACTTGTTTACAAGGGCCTGCTGCTGTTGAGTTAAAACTACAATTCCAGTTTTAACTTCATTTGCCTTCATTTCGTCCTTGTCAAAAAAAGATTCTATATTTACAGATGTATATTCAAAATTTACTTTGCTTTCTGCGCTTTTTTGCGGATTTTTACGAGTGCTCAAAACATTCTCCCAAAAATTACCTAAAATTAAGTAAATTATAGCACATCCTTAATTAAAATCAATATTTTAAAGGGGGCCCTGGTAAAAAAATCAGTTTTCGCTGGAAGTAAGCTTGCTTGCAGGAATTTTCTGCAAATCATTTTGACTTAACTTTTTAAAAGTGGCCGGAATGGTTCCGTATGGGAGTGAATCATAAATGCTGATTACTTCTGTAAAACATGCAGCCGCTTCTTTGTACTTTTTCTGCTTGAAGTAAATGTGGCCTATTTCGTATTTGCCTTCTACGTAAATGGACATGTCCTGACCGTAATACATTAAAAGTTTTTCATAATAAGCAATGGCTTCTTTCTGCTTGCCCTTATCATAGGCACTTTGTGCATACTGGATGATTTCGCGGTCACTGGTTTCTGCCGTAACTTCATGCTGGGTAGAAAGACATGAAGTAAATGAAATAAGACTTATTGATGCAAGTAAAATTGCCTTGGTTAAAATTCTTGAATGTTTCATAAGTTAAGAGTATCATTTTTTTCGTATTTGATACATACCTCTTTTTGCCTGGTTTTAGGGTAAATAAAAATTGCCCTTTCTTAAGGAACAAGTAAAAAGTTTTCTGGTTACGAAAAAGGCATGATGAAAAGCTGTTGTAAAATTGGCTGAAAATTGTGCTGCCGTCAAGGTGTGCTTATTTATCTGGAGGAAATATGATTAAGGCTGGAATTATTGGTTCAACGGGTTACGCTGGTGTAGAACTTTTCAGGATTTTACTGCGCCACCCCGGAGTGGAAAAAATTTTCCAGAGTTCAGTGTCTTTTGAAGGTCAAAAACTGGACTCTGTTTACCAGAATTTACTTGGTCAGCTGGGGACAAAAAGTGACGGTAAACTTTTGACGGCAGATGAAGTTGTAGAAAAGTCAGATGTTATTTTTACAGCCTTACCTCACGGAATCGCCGAAGAGTATGCAGACCGAGCCATAAAGTCTGAAAAAAAATTAATTGATTTGAGTGCAGATTTCCGCTACGGCATAGACGAAGAAACCTTTAAAAAATGGTACAAGGCCGAATGGAAATTCCCAGAAGTTCATGAAGAAAGCGTTTACGGTCTGCCTGAAATGAATCGTGAAAAAATAAAGACAGCCCGCATAATTGGAAACCCCGGCTGTTATGTTACAAGCGCTACTTTAGGACTTTTACCTGCCTTAAAAAACAAGCTGCTGGTGTCAGGTCCAATAATTGTGGACGCAAAAAGTGGCGTTACCGGTTCAGGCAGAAATCCTTCCATGTCAAACCAGTTTTGCGAATGTGGAGAATCTTTCAGCGCCTACAAAGTTGGAAATCACCGCCACCAGAGCGAAATTGTAAGAAATGCTTCTATTCTTGCCGGAAAAGATGTGGACATTATTTTTACCCCTCACTTGCTTCCTCAAAGCAGGGGCATTCTTTCTACCATTTACGCGCCGCTCAGCCAGGAAGGAAAGGAACTTCTTAGCCAGAGGGCCGCTTCCTGTGCCACCAGCGTCCTGGACGAAATAAGAAAAATCTACCAGGAAGCCTACAAAAATGAACCATTTGTCCGCCTTTTACCTGAAGGCACTTTGCCAACTACAAGGACAGTCCGCTATTCAAATTTCTGTGACATTCAGATTTTCCTTGTGGATGACGGCAATATGCTTGAAGTGCTTTCTAGTCTTGACAACATGATAAAAGGGGCAGCTGGACAGGCTGTAGAAAATATGAATTTGATGTATGGCTTTGACGAAAAAACTGCCATCGATTTTGTTCCTCCTGCTTTCTAGGACTAAAAATGAAAATAAGAATTCTTGGCAGCGGAACCAGTTTTGGCGTTCCAGTCATTGCCTGTAAGTGTCCAGTCTGTACTTCGCCTGATTCCAGGGACAAACGCTTCAGGGCCAGTGCCTTTATAGAAAGTCCTGTTAAAATTGTAATAGACACAGGTCCTGAATTCCGCCTTCAGTGCCTTAGGGCAGGCATAGATTCTTTGGACGCAGTTTTAATTACCCATGCTCATGCTGACCACATTTTTGGCCTGGATGATTTAAGAATTTTCAGTCACACAAAAGCTGTCGGTTTTTCTACAAAACTGAACACGGAAACAGAAGGCCCCGGCCTGCCCATTTATGTGAACGAAAGAAGTTTTAGAATTATTCACGAAACATTTTCTTACATTTTTACGCCAACGAAAGAAGGCGGCGGGAAGCCAAAATTAAATTTAATCAAAAACGAAATTTACACAGAAAAAAATCCTTTAAAAATCGGGGGGCTGGAAATTATTCCCATTCCAATTCTTCACGGCAGCATGAATGTTTCAGGCTACCTTTTGAGTGAAGAAAAAAATGGCCAAAAACATTCCATTGCCTACCTTACCGATTTAAACAAAATTGAAGATTCTTCTGTTGATTTGATTTTGAGGAATGCCGGCATTCTGGATCATGCTGTAATAGATGCTTTAAGGGAAAGGGAACATTCCACCCACTATTCTTATGACCAGGCCCTTACCCTTGCCAACCGCCTTTGCCCCCGCCACACATGGTTTACCCACATGACCCACAATGCTTCCCATGTGCAGATTCAGTCTTACATAGACAGTCATTTGACCGCCTTTGAAAATTTACAGAAGATTGTTTTGTCCGGCGGCAGCGTGGCACCTTCCTATGACGGCCTGCTTCTGGAAATTTGATTTTGGGATTTGATTTTTACAGCCGCTCTTCTACAGATGCTGAAATAAATTTGACATGTCGCTTTTAAAATAAAAATACCCGCCTTGAAAAAAGACGGGTTTTGAAAAATTAATGGCAAAAGACTTATGCTTTTGGAGCACCTGCGTTAGCTGGGATTACATTAATTTTCTTTTCTACATAACCTGCGCGGAGGCAGTGTGCACATACATTGATTGTACGAGTTGTACCACCAAGATCAACCTTTACTTTAAGAATGTTTGGTTTCCAAGTGCGCTTTGTGTGGTTGTAAGATTTAGAAACCTTGCTGCCATGCATTGGGTGCTTTCCGCAAACATCACATGTTCTTGACATATTATCACCTACCTAGTTTGTGTTCTTGAGTTAAGTGTTACAATATTACAGAATTGATGGCGTCATGTCAACGGCAAAAAGTTTATCTGGCAGGGGAATAGGAAAAAAAGTAAATTCTTCCTTTTGCTGCTTTTGGACTTTTAAAAGTGCACGCAAGAAGCCTGCAGCAGTTTTTGCGGAGCAAAAAGGCGGAGCGAAGCGGAGACCGAGCGTTAGCGGGCTGCGGAAGGCTTCTTTGAAGGTTACGCTTTGCCAAAAGTTTTTTCAATTTCTGCAATTTGATCGCGGATAGCGGCGGCTTCTTCGTATTCCAGGCGTTCGGCGCAGTCGGACATTTCTTTTTTGAGGGCTTCGATAAGTTTTTTGCGGTCCCTGGCAGAAAAAAGATTTGTGCTTTGCTTGAGGATTTCAAGATTTGCTTTGGCATTTTCCCGGGCATCTTCTTTTTCATGAACAAGAATGTCTTCAACTGCCTTGCGGATTGTCTTGGGCGTAATGCCGTGCTCTTTGTTGTAGGCTTCCTGAATTTTACGGCGGCGGCTGGTTTCGTCAATGGCTTCTTTCATGGCGTCACTCATGCGGTCTGCGTACATTACAACTTTTCCCTGGGCGTTGCGGGCGGCCCGGCCAATTATCTGGATGAGGGATGTGGTGCTGCGCAAAAATCCGATTTTGTCTGCGTCAAGAAGGGCTATAAATGAAACTTCCGGCAAGTCTATGCCTTCGCGCAAAAGGTTAATTCCAATTAAAACATCAATTTCCCCAGACCTCAGGCTTTTTAAAATTTCAACTCGTTCGAATGTATCAATTTCTGAATGGATGTATTTTACTTTCATGTCAAGGCCTGTAAGATAATCGGTTAAATCTTCGGCCATTTTTTTTGTCAGTGTCAAAAGCAGGCTGCGTTCGTTTTTCTTTATGCGGTCCTGGATTTCCCTGTAGATGTCCTGCATCTGGCCTTCGCTTGGGCGCACTTCGACTATTGGGTCTAAAAGACCGGTCGGGCGGATGATTTGTTCTACCACCTGGCTGGATTTTTTTAATTCTTCGGCGCGGGGAGTGGCTGTTACGTAGATGACTTGATTCATCTTTTTTGTGAATTCATCGAATTTTAAAGGGCGGTTGTCCAGGGCAGAAGGCAGGCGGAAACCAAAGTTTACAAGGTTTTGCTTGCGGCTGCGGTCGCCTTCGTACATGGCGCCAATCTGGGGAACTGTAACGTGGGCTTCGTCTATGAGGCACAAAAAATCGTCCGGAAAATAGTGGAGTAAGGTGGCTGGCGGGTCACCGGCTTTTCTGCCTGCGATTGGGGCGGAATAATTTTCTATGCCGGAGCAATAGCCCATTTCTTTCATCATTTCTACGTCGTATGTGGTGCGGGTTTTAAGTCTTTCGGCTTCAAGAATTTTTTTCTGGCTTCGAAGTTCTTCTACGCGGTCATTCATTTCTTTTAAAATTCTTTCGCTTGCCAAAGACAGCATGTCTTTTGGGACTACAAAGTGTTTGGCCGGGTAAAGGAGCAGTTCATCTAAATCTTCTATGATGTTTCCTGTGATTACGTCAAAGCGGCGGATTTTTGCTACTTGATCAAAGTCCAGCTGTACACGGTAAGCCTGGTCTGTTTCCATGTAGGGGGGGAAAATTTCAATTGTGTCTCCCCGGATCCTGAAGTTGCCCCTTTCTAAGACCATGTCATTTCTTTGGTACTGAACGCCTGTAAGGCTTTCGGCAAATTTTCTTGTGTCCAGATTTTGCCCCACTTCTACGTGGGTCCGCATTTCCTTGTAGAGATCAGGCATGCCCAGACCGTAAATGCAGCTGACTGTTGCCACGATGATTACATCCCGCCTTTCCATGAGGGCGTATGTTGCGGCCAGTCTCAGTTTATCAATTTCCTTGTTGACGGCAGCATCTTTTTCTATGTAAAGGTCTCGGGCAGGCACGTAGGCTTCCGGCTGGTAGTAGTCATAGTAGGAAACAAAATATTCAACAGCGTTGTCCGGAAAAAAACTTTTAAATTCCCTGTAAAGCTGGGCCGAAAGAGTTTTGTTGTGGCTGATGATAAGTGTAGGGCGCTGAACGGCTTCTATTATTTTTGCCATAGTAAAAGTTTTACCAGAACCAGTAACTCCTTTGAGAGTCTGGTACTTGTAGCCCTTTGCAAAACCATCTGCCAATGTTTCAATAGCCTGTCCCTGATCCCCGGACGGCTGAAATTGTGAAACAACATGAAATTTCCTCATGAAATACCTCTTTTTTGGGGGGAATTTACGAAAGCGGTGGCTGTCTGTCGGACGGGCTGGGGCTGTTTACGAAAGCAGTGTCTGTTTACAAAACAGCGGCCCCTGTTTACGAAACAA
>CAVJHV010000036.1:13444-17065 GCA_963649315.1 Treponemataceae bacterium
CCTGTTTACGAAACAAATGCCTGTCTGGCGAATATCTGCCCGCTTTACGAAAGCAGTGTCTGTTTACAAAACAGCTGGGTCTGTTTACGAAAGCAGTGCTTGTTTACAAAACAGTTGGGTCTGTTTACGAAAGCAGTGCTTGTTTACAAAACAGCCGGGTCTGTTTACGAAAGCAGTGTCTGTTTACGAACCACCCATCCGTCCGCCGAACAATGCACTCTTTACGAAAGCAGTGTCTGTTTACAAAACACCCAGCCCATCAATCTTCCCCTTCCAGCGTTATCGTCAGAGTCAGGTAGGAGCCATCGCGGTAAACCGTTACATCCACCTTGTCTCCGGGCTTTTTATTTTCCAGGGCAGAATAATATTCGGCCAGATTTGTAACCTTTATGTTACCAATTTGCGTAATAATATCACCGCCTAGATAGATTGTTTTAGGATTAAATGTTCCATATTGAACAGCAGTAGTTCCACCTTCAAGACCAGATTTTTCAGCCTCTGAACCGGAAAGCACTCTGCTTACAATCACGCCGTTTGAAATTTTAGTGCGGGCGTAACTGGCAATACGGGAAGAATTTTGAACCAGATTTGCCTTTATCACTCCGCGGTTAACCTTTCCGTATTGCAAAAGATCATTTACAACACGGCGGGCCGTGCTGGCAGGAATGGCAAAACCTACGCCGGAAGAAGAACCGGATGAAGAATAAATGATTGTATTAATTCCAATCATTCTGCCCTGGGAATCCAAAAGTGGTCCCCCGGAATTACCCGGATTTATGGCAGCATCAGTTTGAATCATGTCGCGTATAATAACATCAGAACTTTCCTGAATAGGGCGGCCCAAACCAGAAACAATACCAGTGGTCATTGTCCTTTCCAAAGCAAAAGGATTACCTATAGCAATAACCTTCTGGCCCACCTTAAGGGAATCAGAATCACCAAAAGCAATAGTCTTAAGTTCCACCCCGGCCGGCGGATCAAATTTTAAAACAGCAATATCACTTTCCTTGTCCTGGCCTACAACCTTACCATGGAAAGAAGAACCATCAGCCAGAGAAACAGTAATTGTAGAAGCCTTTTCAATTACATGCACATTCGTAACAACATAGCCCCGCCTGTCAATAATCGAACCAGATCCGGAACCGCTTGAAGTTACAACAGGTTCCAGAAACCAGTCATAACCCATAACTTGAGTCGTAATATTAACAACAGCCTCGTTGCATTTTTCATAAACCAAAATATTCTGTGCTTCATCCTGTGTATATCCAGACAAATCATCAGCAACAGTCAAAGCCTGAAGATCAAAACCATCACTTTCGCCAGAAGAAAGGGCCAGCTCGCTTTCACCCTCTTCCTTTTCCAAAGCCGCCTCGCCGGAAGCAGCCTTTGCCCCCGCAAGATTTTGCAGGCCAAAAATCAGTCCAGCCGTCAAAGCAGCCGTCGCCAAAGCCGTAATAACCAAATACCGTGTCGAAAAAAGTTTCATGCCTCAAATATAATGCTATGCCCCCATAAAGTCAAAAGCGCAAGTTTGCAAAAAACGTTTTTTTATTTTTTTTGAAGCATACTCCCTGCCTTTAACGCGCTGTCCGTGACTACGCTGCCGCTCCGGTGCTCAGCTTTGCTTCGCACGCACTTCGTGCTCACTCCCATCGCGGCTAGGTTGGATTTTGAACTCCTTTACAGTTTTCAAGATACGCATAGCCGGCCGTGGAAGCCCCCAGTCACCCGTGACACAGTCGCGGGTGATGAGCGCAGCGAAGGCTGAAAGGGCCGTTTGACAAAAGGCGGTATGCTTCCCACCAAAAAAAATCAAATTAAAAGTGAAAAGCCCAGGTTAGCGTTGCCTTTTACAAGACCTTCGCTTGGGTAAATGACGGCGTCGCAGCCTAAGTCCAGTGTCCATGAGGACTGACCCAGAAAGAAGGACAGGTTTGTGCCCGCCTGGACTGACTGGACCAGGTGATTTATGGTGCCAAAGTAGTAGTTGTCTCCGGCGGTAATTTCGTAGTCACCAAAGCCTGTGTTAAGGGCGGCATATGCTGAAAATGACAGTATTCTGCCTGTGTACTGGAAAAGGAAGGCGTTTTTCCAGAGGTTAGGGTCTTTTCCCATTCCTAAGCATGTCATTGAACAGAAAATGTATTCGCTCTGGAAACCAAAGTACATTTTTTGGTTTGTAAATCCTATTGCTGCTCCAAGTCCTATGCCTGTGCCCCAGTCGGCTCCAAATGGTGACTGGATGGGCTGTGAAGAAAATCCCCAGCGGGCGTTCAGGGCCCAATAGAATGTAGAAGAGTCAAGCTGGATTTTTGAACCGCCCTTAAAGGAAATGGCTCCGTTTCCTAAAGGCTGGCCGTCATTTATGTAACCGCCGCTCATGGCAAATTCAAAATGGTCTGTGATTGCCCACAAAAGTCCGGCGTTAAGTTTAAAGCCGGATATTAAATCTTCTGCTTCCGGGTAGAATGTTCCCAGACTGAACTGGAAGTCTACTGTTTCTGCCGGGTAAAGTTCTGCAGAGGCGACAGGTCCAATTCCTGAACCGTCAGGGGTGATTTTCATGTGCTGGAAAAGCAGGGCTGAATTTATTTTTATGTCACATGACTGGCTGAAGTCCTGGGCTGTGATGACTGCCGTGTAGTCTCCGTCTGCAAGGTAATTTCCATAAGAATCTTTTCCATTCCATTCGAGGTATGTGTTCCATGTGGTGAAATTTGCGCTTTCTTTGTAAAGGCAGTTGCCGTCAGAATCAAGAATTTCAAAAATGCCTGATGCCGGGGCGGTTACCCCTATGGTAAAATTGACTTTTGAAAATTTTCCCCCTGCCATCGGGTTAAATTCAGTTTGGTCGCATGTTAAATATTTTATTTCAAAAGGGCAGGAGTCAAGACTTGCAGTAATGCTTCTTCTTGTCCGTCTGTAGACTTTGATTGTGCCACATGTTTCGTAGTAGCCGAAACTTTTTATGGTAAAGGTGTATGTTCCTTCATCAACTTCAAGGCTTTTTGCCCCGCTTCCGCTTGTGGATGCAGAATCATTTGAACCGCTTAAAGAAACTGTTGCGTAAGAAGGTTCGGTGTAAAATGTTACCATGCCACTTATCTTTTCTGTTTCCAGGTAGTACCATTCTTCGTTTGCTTCTTTTACAAAAATGGAAACTTCTCTTGTTTCGTAGTGCTGCTTTGACACTTTCAGTGTGTGGCTGCCTTCTGGCAGGGCTTTTAATGTAAGGGGACTTGAGCCCTTGTAGCTGCCGTCAATGTAAACGCTGGCTCCAGAAACTCCGGTGTCAATGTGAATTTCATTGGCGCTGCCTTCTTTAAGGGACCGGCTGCGGTATGGCTGGTAAAATCTTCTGCCCCTGTCAAAAAAGTTTTCCCTGAATGAAGGAGGCCTTCTTGATTCCACGTAACTTTCTTCTTCTGCTTCTGAAATGGAATAATTTGCCTGGGCGTAAAGGCCACTTGCGGCAAAAAGAAGGGGTAATAAAAAAAGAAAAATTGTTTTTTTCAAAGACTCTGTTTTTTTCATAAGATTCCTCTTTAATTTTGATTGTGGGGGAATTATAACCGATTTTTTCTGGTATTTAATTAAACCTGCCTTAGAAAAGGCTTAGAA
>CAVJHV010000036.1:17075-19794 GCA_963649315.1 Treponemataceae bacterium
GGTGGAAATGATGAAAAAATACTGTGAAAAAAACTGGAAAAAGCTAAAAAAAAGCCTCCTGTAATCATTTTTGAAAAATTGCAGGAAGCCTGATTTTAGATTTCAGTTTTTTTAAAGATTTTTTTTACCGGTTAAATCAATAAAATCAATAAAATGCTGAAATGCCGAATGTCCATGAAGCCTTAAGGCTTGCTTCGTTAGGGTAGTAAATGACATTTCCACCTAAGTCAACATTTACTGCTTTGTCCCAAGGGAAGAATTTTAATGCAAGACCTGCCTGCAGTGAGCGGATTAAGCCGTTTGAAAAATCCGTTTTGCCTGTGAAAGTCTTATCGCCTTTTGTGTAGGATAGGTCTCCCACGCAGCTTGTCGCAGAAATGTATGCTCCTGCTGCAAAGACAGACTTTGTGTAGTTGAGCATTGCGCCTGCCTTGATGACAATAGGGTCTTCTTCTGCCGTAAATGTTCCGACCAAGCCATTGTAGTAGGCACCGGCATCTGCTCCCAGGTAAAGGCCGTTCTTTTCCCAGCCCATTGCAAGTCCTCCGCCAAGTCCTGCTCCTGTGTCTGCACCGTATGGGGCGAATACAGGGCTTGTTGCAATTCCGTAGCGTCCGTAAAGGGCCCAGTAAAGGGCAGAGTCTGAAAGTTTTACCTTTGAACCACCCTTAATGTTCATTGACCAGAGGACTGAAAAAGGATCTCCAAAAAGGAAAGAAAAACCTGTAGAAATTTCAAAGTGCTTTCCTAAAGTGTAAAGGCCTGCTGCATTTGCCTGGTAGTTCCATGCCTGATTGTTTACGTCATAAATGCCGCTGAAGTTGACTTGTCCACCCCAGGTTTTTGCCGGATAAAAGGCTGCACTGGCAACATTTCCCAGGCCGCTGCCTTCTGGTGTTACCCATGTGCGCTGGAAAGCAAGGTCTGAATCAACTGTTACGGTAAGAGTCTTTGTTTGAGAAGCGGCTGTCATGGAAGCAGTGTATGTTCCATTTGCCACATACTGACCAGAAGAATCTTTTCCGTCCCAGATGAAAGATGTTTCCCATGTAGTAAAATCTTTTTTGTCTTCGTAAACAAGATTTCCGTCAGCGTCTTTTATCTGGAAACTGCCGCTGCCTGGTGAAGGAACAGTTGCAATGCATTCAACTCTTGAATATTTTCCCCCGGCCTTTGGATTGAATGAAGACCGGCCTTCTACGCTGAAGTCCTGCAATTCAAAAGGAGCCTTATCCATAACAACAGTAACTGTCCTGCTTTTGCCGCCGTAAACTGTTATTTCCTCGTCAATCTGTTTGTAGCCAAAAGCTTTTATTGTGTAATTCTTCCTGCCTTCGCTAAGAAAGACTTCTTTGCCGGAATAAGTTTTTTTGTCTACTACAACAACTGCATCTTCCGGGCTGGTTTTGAATGTTACTTTACCGGATTTTGCTTCTACTTCCACAAAGTACCAGCTGTTTTTAGAACTGCTTACGCGGATGGTAACTTCCCTGGTTTTGTAGTTGTCACCTCCCATAACTTTTACCTGGTGGTCACCTTCTGTAAGAACAGCCTTGCATGGTGCTTCTCCTATTTTTTCTCCGTCAACGAAAACTGATAAACCTGTGATGTTACATTCAATGGTTGTAGTGCTGTCACCTTCAGAATTTTTTGTTTCTTTGTAGGAAGAAATTCTTTTGTCAGAAAACTGGCCCTGCTTTATTCCTTTTGGAAAATATTCCCCGGAATGAATGGAAGAGTCATATTTTGCTTCTGACACCGTTACTGATTCAGCAAAAGCCATGCCTGCTGCAAACCCTGCTGCCAACAATAAGGTAAAAACCGTCTTTTTGGAAATAAATTTAAATCTTTTCATAAATTTGAGTATAACACGCAGACTTTTTATTTCAAGTTTTTTTAAGGATTTTGCTGATTTTTTTTGATTTTTCCAGACTAAAAGAGAAGAAATCAAAATGAAAAAATTACAGCATGTGGTTTTCCATAAAACTAAAATAGGAAGTTTTTGTAATAATCAAATGATCTAAAAAAGATATTCCTAAATCTTCGGCCGCCTTTTGCAGGCATTTTGTTGAATCCACGTCAGAGCCGCTGGGACTGGCGTGCCCCCCCGGATGATTGTGGCAGCATATTATGGCAGAGGCGTGTAGGGTAACCGCTTCGGCCAGAACTTCCCTTGGGTGAACAATGGCCCTGTTTGCGGCCCCCACAGAAACAACACTTATGCTTAAAATTTCCTGGGCCCCGTTAAGAACTGCTGTTATAAAGTGCTCTGTCGGGTACATGGCATAATGCTGAACATAGGGCAAAATGTCCTGAGGCTTACTTATAATTTTTTGCAAATAGCTGTTGCGCCTTCTGCCCAGTTCCCAGGCTGCTGCTAAAGCTAAAGCCCTGTTTGTTCCGATTCCCTTTACATGGCACAAATTTTCTACCATATTTTCCTGTCTGGAGCCGTCCATGACTTCCAAAGCTTGGCTGGCAATTTTTTCAACAGGGCAGTCCTTTGTGCCACTTCCCAAAATCAGCATAACCAGTTCCCTGTCACTGGGAAAGGAAATTCCGTTGATAAGAGTTAATTCCCGGATTTGAGGTTTTAACTTTTCCTTAAATTCCCCAGCTTCAAGAGCCTTTAAAAATTGATCCTGGCTAAGGGAAAGGCATTCTTCATTTAAGATTTTTTTTTTACTTTTCATCACTTATTAATAGTTTAAAAAGTAAA
>CAVJHV010000037.1:0-19666 GCA_963649315.1 Treponemataceae bacterium
TGGCTGTTTCGTAAACAGGGCCCGCGGGTGTCTGGAATGCGGGGGTTGTTTAGGTAAGATGTACTGCTTTTGGAAAGAAATGGCTGTTTCGTAAACAGGGCCCAAGGTCTAAAAAAAAGCCGCATCTCTTTACGCAAGAAACGCAGCTTCCTAAAATTCAAAATCATAATTCCAAAAATTCACACAAAAAAATCAGCAGAACAGATTCTTTGCCCAGTCGACAATTTTGTCAAAGAAAGTAGTTATTGCGGCTACGAAAGAGGCACCAGCTATGAATGTGCCAAAGGAACTGCCTATTGATGACAGGATGAATATGAGCAGGATGCGCAAAATGCGGTTTTTGTAAAATCCCTTAAAGGAAGAAGCAGAATCCTGCAATGTTTCCATGTCAGCGACGGTCGGTTTTCGTATAACAGCTTGAACAAGGCCAGCTACAATTCCAATTCCTATGAATGGACACAGAGAGGTAATAGGGGCGCCAACAAAAGAAACAAGGACTGTTAAAGGGTGGGCTCCACCGATTATTGCACCGATTGCGGCAAGTATTCCGTTCCACAAAACCCATGAACTGAGCATTTGCCAGCCTTTTTTCTGACCGCCAAAGACAAATCCGGCTGCAATCAGCAAAACAATTAAAACTGGAATGACCCATGAAAGAATTTTTGAAATTGTCTTTTTTGGAGGAACTGAATCTATGTCAGAAACATCACTTGTTGCCTGGCCGGCCGCAAGCTTTTCAAGATAGGACTGAACTCCCGGCAAGTGTCCTGCCCCCAAAACTGCAAGGACTTTATTTCCTTTTGCTTCCCAGATTTTGCTGGCAAGGTAACGGTCACGTTCATCTATTAAAACTTTCTTTACCTTTGGAAGATATTCCGAAAGTTCATTCATCATACTGTCCATTTCGCTGGACTTTTTAAGATTTTCGATTTCCTGGGGAGTCGCAGCTTCTTTTGAAAAGGCTGAACTGATTAATGCTGCCAGAAGTTTGCACTTGCCCCAGAAGCCGTTCATTGCCCAGGCACGGCGGAGTGTAACTGCAATCTGGCGGTCAACCATTGTCTGCGGAATGCCAAGTTCTTCCGCTTTTTTCATAGCGGCCATCATTTCATCACCCGGCTGGATTCCTTCTTTTTTGCCCATTTTGCGCTGGTAAGAAGCCAGAACTATATTGGCAAGCATTAAAAATCCCTGGCGTTTTTTTAACACTTTGATAATATCCATTTTACGCCAGCTTTCAGGGTCTTTCATACTGGCAAGGCGCTTTTCGTCAAGTTCAATTGCAACGTTATCCGGACGCTCTTTTTCTATAACTGCCTGAACTTCGTCAATGCTGGCCTGCGAAACATGGGCTGTTCCTACAAGGATTATCTGGCGGTCACCGAATTTTAAATATTTTTGTGTAGAAGGATTTTGATTTTCTACTTCCGGACTTTCCACACTTTGATTTCCTGCAACTTGATTTTCTACATTCATCTCTTTTTCGTTATTATCACTCATCTTTTGTACTTTCCATTCCCCATTCTGCCAGACGGTATTCAAAGAACATCGGGCTGTTCATCTTCAGGACTTTTGAATAATATTCCTTGGCGTATTGACTTCCTCCAAACATATCATAAAAAAGTCCAAGATAGAAGTACATTTTTCCCTTGGTGTTTGCATTTTCAATTGAAGAAATTTTTTGTGGTAATGTCATTTCTCCAGCTTCATCATGAAAAACACGAAGCATGGAATATTCAATTGTGGATCTGTCCAGCTTTCTTAAAACAGAATCAGAATATTTTTTTGCTTCAACTTTGTTTCCTTCCATGTAGTAACAGTAGGTAATCAAAAGCGGGTAAGAAATGTTGCTTGTGTTTTTTTCGCGGCACTTTAAAAAGGCCTGTCTTGCTTTTTCATAGTCCTTTTCGTGAAGGGCAAGAACTCCCATGCTTTCGTAGGCGTAATAATAATCAGGATTTAAGGTGACTACTGTTGAATAATCTTTTAAAGCCTTAGCATACATATTTCTTTCATCGTAAAGGCCTGCCCTGTAAGCATAAGCCAGAAAGTAATTTGGATTCAACTTGATTGCTCTTGTCCAGGCTTCTTCCGCTTTATCATAATGACCAAGGTAACGCTCATATGTTCCTAAATCCATCCAGGCATCATAATTTTCACTGTCTAATTCTACGGCTTTAGAAGCATTATCAAATGCGACTTTATATTTATTGTTTGCATGTGCCAATTTTCCCAGATAAAGATAAGCCATTGCATTTTCAGGATTTACTTCTATCAATTTATTAAGCCATTCTTTTGCTTCGTCATCTTTTTCCAGATAGTAGGATGTCATTCCCATTCCCAAAAGCGCTTCCTGGCTTTTGGGATTAGACTTTAATGCTTTTGTAAAAGAAGTTTGCGCTGTCTTGTATTTTTTCAAATAGATGTATTCGTTTCCCTGGCTGACATTTGCTGCTTCGTTGTAAGGGTCATCCGCAAGGATTTTTTTAAGGGCAGCCTGTTTTGTTGTCCTGTCACCGCGGGCTTTTGCAATTTCTGCGGAAAGTTCAAGAATGTCATTGTCCTTTGGATATTCAAGTAAGAGTCCGTCGCAAATAACTTTTGCTTCATCTGCTTTTCCGGCGCTTAAGGAAAGGGCGGCTTTTAAATAGCGGATGTCATAGTCTTTCTGGTATTCCTCTGGCACCTTGTCAAAAAAGGGCAGCACCTCTATGACAGGGCTTATTTCCAAAGCGTCTGACAGTGACTGAATAAATTCCATCTTTACGAAAGGCTTTTCTTCCCGGGCAAAGGCTTCATTTTCCATGACTTTTTTTTCAGAGGATTTCTCATTTGTTTTTTCTGTGGATTTTGAAGCGGATTTTTTATCTTCCGACTTTGCTTCACCACCAGAAATTTCTTTTTTTTGATTTTTTGAATCTGCTGCACTTGGAGAAGACTCTTTTACAGAAAGTTCTTTTTCTGTTTCAGAAGCAGCCTTTTGTGACTCACTTTTTTGAGAATCATCTTTTTGAGAATCAGACTCCGGGCTGGACTCACTTTTTTCCAAAACAAGTTCTTCACTTTCCTGACTGCCGCTGTTTTCCTTTTCCGTTTTGTTGAAGATATTCCCAAAAAAATCAGAAATTTTCGTTGTTACGCAGGAAGTAAGGGTCAAAGTAACAGCAAGCAAAAGTAAAGGGCAAATTATCCTGACAAATCTTTTCATATTTTCCTCAAAATATTTAGTTTTTTTTAGAGTTACTTCTAAAAAGTGACATCTCTCCTGAAATTTCAAATGCACCTGAAAAAGGTCGCTTCCCTTTCCAGAATAAGTCAATTGAAATTTGTAAATTGAACGTATATATTTTTTATATGTACAATCATCCTGTAAGAAAAATTTTTGGGCTCATAGTAATATATGCCCTTCTTATTATCGGTATTTTTATTTTACAATTTAAGAGTGAATCTGTCATTTCTAAAAATATTGGCGGAATGAGAATCACTTTAGCGCAAACCGAAGACGAAAATGAAAATCTTGTACTCAAAAATCAGTTTCGCCTGACGTACAAGGGCATTACTTTCACAGGCGACAGTGAAAATCCTGTAAAAGCCTATTCTTCTTACTCCAGAAAAATCCATGAACTGCAGCTGGAATCTTTTACGGAAGTAAACGACCTTTCAGTTGCCTTTAATTTTACTGACGGTTCTGTTTTGTGTTTTTCCCTTTCGGATTACACAGAAAATGCTGCCCTTTACATAACATCCCGACCCGCACAGGGAAAAGACCAGATGCTTTTAACATACACAACAGACAAATCTGTAAAACTTGATTCCCAGGCAACAAACAGGGTGCTTGTAAAAAACAAAAGCCAGCAGATGGCCCTTATTTCTTCACAGGTAAACCTTAATACAGTTCACTTGTCCGGCACAGAGGGTTTTGCAAGTTTTGCCCTTTACGATCCTGAAAAACACTTTACTTTTGACCAGTTGGCCTCTTACAAGGGAAGCGACGAAGTTACATACAGTCAAAATATTAAATTTCTTAGAGAGAAAGTGGTTACAGATGTAAATTTGATTTTGGCCGCAAGAAACTATGATCAGCTTACGGAAAATATTGTTGCAGCCTACATTGCAGAACTTTCTTATTCAGGAAGATATAACGAATCAATTGCCTCAATCCCGGAATCATACAAAAAAGGCAGCCGCCGCACTTACTACACAGCGCCATTTTTTGGAAATCTTGATGAAAATTACAGAAGCCTGGCGGTAGAAAAAGAATCTTCACAAAACCGCGTAAAAGCTGCCCTGGATGCCACAAATGCTGACATCTTCACTGTTCCAAACATTGCGGACTATCTTTTAAAGGAAAAATGGCAGGATGAAACAATCCGCCTTCTTTCTTTCCCAAAACAAATGATTGAAGCCGAAATTTTTGAAGTTACCATTCCACAGGCAGTCGGCATAATCCAAACATACACTGAACTCCACAAGAAAGATGTTATTCTGGCTTCACTTTTGGAAAAAGCCGTAAACTATTGCGTAGAAATGCTTGAAGGCCACTGCACTTTTGAAGATGACACCTTTGCTTTCAATGAGGATTTAAGCTTTACTGACGGTATAAAACTGGGTCAGGCACTTATAAATCTGGGACAAACCACCAGCAGACAGGACTACAAGGAAACAGGACGACTTTTTGTAAGCCTGGCAATGCAAAAGGAAAGGGCAAACGAAAATAATTTTTCCCTCCAGGAACTTGCGGAACTTTACCCTTTGATTGCTGCGGAAAACTTTTACTATCCTCACACAGTTATTCTGGGTTACTACGAAAAGGATGCTGTCTGGGCATGGACTTGCGCAGAGGATATAAGCTATTCAAAAGACGCGAATGGTACTGCAAACGTAAACATAAAATTCCCTGTTAACTACAGCCACTATATGTTTATGGAAGGCGTTCCTTCTTTCCATTCACAAATTGAAATCCAGAGCGTAATCTTCCGCTCAGATCCGCGCTTTGAATCTTACAATTCCAGCGGCTACATTTACCGTGAAGCGTCAAAAGTACTGCTTTTAAAATCAAGGCAGCGGTCCGAGGTGGAACTTATCCGCCTTTTCTGTGATCCAAGTGACTCATTTATAAGCGCAGCCAGTCCAATCACGCTTAAAGATGAATAATTTTAAAGAAAAATAAAAAAAAATTCTCATTTAAATATCAATTTTATTATTTTTATGATATAATGAAATTGATTTTTTTAATTTCCAGGAGTTACTGTGAACAAACACGATTTTCCGAAAATCCATTTTTACGACCAGGATTTTGTTGATATTTATGACAAAACATGGAACTGGCTGTCTGAATTCTGGATTAACCCGGAAACAGGGGAAAACACCCCTGACGGCTATTTTATTTATCCTACAAAGGGCAAGTACATTCTTGACCAAAATGAATCAATTTTCTCTTCATTTTTCCTGGTTTATTCAAACCGCAATTACTCTGCCAGCGCAAATATTGACTATTTTTACCAGCGCCAGGAAGCAAACGGCGCCATTCGCTGCAAGTATGATGCTAAAACAAAGAAGCCTATTGTAGAAAAGTCTAATCCGGAAGGCGTCGGACTGCCTCTTTTTGCATGGGCTGAATTCAATCTTTACCACAAGAGTGCAAACAAACGCAGAATTAAGGAAGTAATGCCTGTTTTGCAAAAATACATGAAGTGGATTGATGACACTTTCAAAAAAGAAAATGGTCTTTATGCAGCACCTTATGAAGCGTCTGCAATGTTCAATTCACCTAGAAAAGGCACTTATTACCCGATTGACTTTAACTGCTGCATGGCAATTAATGCGGCCCACATGTCTGCCCTGGGTGACATCATAAATGACAAGGACATAAGTTTTCAGTACAAGAAAATGTACTTCAGTCTTAAGACCAGAATTAACGGTCTTATGTGGGATAATGACAGCGGATTTTACCACGATCTTGACAAAAATGAAGGTCGCTTAGCCCACAAGACAATCGCCGGATTTTGGCCACTTCTTGCGGAACTGCCAAATGCTGACCGTGCGGAAAAACTTATCAGCCACTTAAGCAATCCGGACACATTCGGAACAGAACATCCATTCCCTTCTTTAAGCGCAGACAGCCCTGACTTCAGGGAATCTGGAGAAGCTTTCAAGGGATCAGTTTTTCCTACATTCAATTTTATGGTTATAAAGGGGCTGGAAAAGTACCAGAAGTTTGATTTTGCCCGAGAATGTACAATCCGCCACCTTTACTTCATTCTGGAAGCCCTTTATCCTTTAGACAAAAAGCAAAAAGGCGATTTGTTTGAAGCTTATCTGCCCACGAAAGAAGGGCCTGCAGTTTTACGCGGTCAGCCGGACTTTCCTCGCAAACACTTTTTGCATTACATAGGTCTTTCTACAATCACACTGATGATTGAAAACGTTATTGGCTTGAGCATCAGTTTGCCTAGAAAAACTGTTGACTGGATTATTCCTAACCTGGAAATTATGGGAATTGAAAAGCTGTCCCTTAAACGCAACTTAATTACAATTCTTAGCAATAAAAGCCAGAGAGGCTGGGAAATTCAAATGGAAAGTGAAAAGCTTTACTACTTTACAATCAACATTCTTGATCAAAAGAAAAAGACTTTACCTATTCCATCGGGCAAATGTTCTATGCTTATAGACAAGCTGTAATTTAGTTGCAGAACTGCTTGACACAAAGTTAGCGCAAGGAGGAAATGTTGCAAAACCCGCAGGCTGTAATTGAAATCGGCTCTACGGGGATTCGCCTCCTTGTTGCCGAAATCGTTACTACAAAAAATTCAGAAAATAATTCTACTCAGAAAAAGCGCAATATTCTTGACCGCAGCGAAGTGCCCTTGGGAATTGGCCGCGATGTTTTTACAAAAGGTTCCATCAGCAGGGAAACCTTGCTTTCATGCCTTAGGATTTTAAACCGATTTGGGGAGCAGCTGGCTACATGGGGCATTTTCCGACAGGAAACTACTGTTATTGGAACAAGTGCTATCCGTGCGGCAAACAACAGGGACCCTTTTGTGGACAGAATCAAAATAAAAACTGGTTTTACGGTCCGCGTTATTGACGGCATTGAAGAAAACCGCCTTATGTATGTTGCCGTCAGGGAATGTCTTAAAGACAAAAATCTTTTGCTGGAAGAAAAGAATTCCATCATTCTTGAAATTACAGGGGCTTCCACAGAAATTATGCTGATGGAAAAGGGGCATATGGTTGGCGCCCACTCGCTTCGTCTGGGAACAATTTTAATTGATGAAAAAATTCGCACCGCTTCTGGTTCGGACCAGGATTTAAGACAGTATGTGGAAGAGTACATTCAAAATACAAAAATTTCTTTAAAAACCGAAATTAACTTGCACGATGTTTACCAGTTTATTGCTTTGGGTGGAGATTTAAAAGTTGCAGCCCTTTTTGCGGGCCGGGCCATTTCGCCTTTTTTGTGGCAGATTGACAGGAAGGATTTTGAAAACCTTGTAGAAAAAGTGCAGAGGTACACTTTGGAAGAATGTATTGCCCATTTTAAACTTTCACCAAATGATGCCCAGACTTTCCAGATTTCGCTTTTGGCTTACCAGAAATTTGTTGCCTTAACAAATGTAAAGTCTATTCTGGTGCCGGACACTTCTTTAAGGGAAGGCGTAATTTTAAGTCAAATGAGCGGAGATAATCCGGCCCTCAGCAAGGAATTCAACGAACAGATTGTTACAAGCGCATGCACTTTGCTAAAAAAGTACCAGGGGGACGAAAAACACGCCTACTATGTGGCTAAATTGAGTCTGATAATTTTTGATTGTCTGAAAAACGAAATGGATTCAAGTCCTCACACAAGGCTTTTGCTGCAAGTGAGTGCCATTTTGCATGACATTGGAATGTTGATAAGGGCAAAAGACCATAACCTTCATTCAAAATACATAATTGAAAATTCTGAAATTTTCGGGCTGACAAAAGATGATTTAAAAATTGTTGCTTCCATTGCAAAGTTTCACCGTTCTGCCCTGCAGCCACAGGAAGATGCTGAAGTTCACCTGATGGCACGGTCTGACAGAATGTGCATTCTAAAACTTTCTGCCATACTGCGGATTTCAGATGCTTTGGACAGAAGCCACCAGCAGAAATTCCAGAATATAACTTTTAAAATAGAAAAAGACACTTTAACAATAAGAACAAATTCTCATTCGGCTTTGAATTTGGAACAGCTGGCTGTACAGGAAAAGGGTGATTTGTTTGAAAATGTTTTTGGATATAAAATACTTCTTTTGTAGGGGTGCATTTTTTTCGTAAAAAAATTTTTGTGAAAGTGCGCAAGGGATATTAGGGGCGCCAAGGGGCTGGCCCCGCAGGCGATGTTTTTTGCCTGCAAAAAACATTGAAGGCGAAAGCCGGAACCCCGTTTAGCCCGGTCTGAAATTTTGACGGGAAACTTCCCGGCAAAATTTCAGATGCGCCAAAAAAATAAAAATGAAAAGTGAGGTCTTTATGGCGAAAAATATTTTTTTTAACAGGGAACTCAGTTGGATTGAATTTAACGCCCGCGTTTTGCACGAGGCTACGCGAAAGGATTTGCCACTTTTTGAAAGGCTGAATTTTCTGGCCATTACTTCCAGCAACTTTGACGATTTTTTTCAAGTGCGTGTTGCAACGGTAAAAAGTCAGGCCAGAGAAATGCCTTACCAGGTGGACAAGTCTGGTCTGACTCCTTCGCAGGTGCTGATGAAAATTTCCAAACGCTGCCACCAGTTGAACGCCATTCAAAACGAAACTCTCTTTAACGGTCTCCTGCCTGCCCTTTCCAAAAAAGGCATTTCTTATGTTCCGCCGGAAAACTTTTCTGCCCACGACAAGTCTTTTACAGAAAATCTTTTCAGAAACGAAATTTTTCCTTTGCTGACTCCACTTCGCTCAAGCAGCCAGAATTTTCCTCACATAGGAAATTTGAAAATAAATGCGGCTTTTCTTTTGGAAGAAATGAAAGGGGTAAAAGGTCCAGAAAACAAAGTTCTTCTGAAAAGTGAAGGCGAAAGTTTGCAAAAGCAGCTGCCCTGGAATTCTGCCCTTGATGGGGAAGAAGAAATTGCCATGGTTCAAGTGCCTTCTGCCATAAACAATTTAGTCTTTTTGAATTCCAGTGAAAAAAACATCCGCTTTACTCTGCTGGAAGATATTATTCTGGAAAATGCCAAGGAACTTTTTCCTGGTTACAATATAAAGGAAAGTCTTTTGTTTAAGATTGTGCGCGATGCGGATGAAGCGGTCGATGAAGAAAGTGGCAGACTTTTTATTCAAAACATGGAAGAGCTTTTGGAAAAGAGGCAGTTTTCTTCGGCTGTCAGGATGATTTGCAACGGGACTTCTGAAAGGCTGATGGACTTTCTGTCTGCCAGGATGGATTTGTCTGACCAGGACATTTACCAGGTAAAGGGGATTATTGATCCATACGTTTTGCTGGAAATAAAAAATTCAAAGATTGAGGCGGACTGTTTTTACCCTGAGTGGAAGCACTATCTTCCAGCAGTTCTTCCGGAAGATGAAAAATACTGGAGCCTTTTAAAGCAAAAAGATCTTTTAATAAATTTGCCCTACGAAAGTTTTGACCCGATTGTGAAATTTATTTCTGATGCGGCAAAGGATAAAAATGTTCTTGCCATAAAGATGACTCTTTACCGGCCGGGAAATAAAAATCCAATAGTGCAGTCTTTGATTGATGCGGCCAGACAGGGCAAACAGGTTACGGCTTTTGTAGAAGTAAAGGCGCGCTTTGATGAAAAGCAAAATATTCAGTGGGCCCAGGAACTGGAAAAGGCAGGGGCTATTGTTGTTTTTGGGATTGTAAATTTAAAAGTGCACGCAAAGGCTTGTCTTGTTGTAAGAAAAGAAAGCGACGGCATAAGGCGGTATGTAAATTTAAGTACCGGCAACTACAATTCTTCGACTTCAAAAATTTACCAGGACTTTTCGCTTTTGTCTGCAAATCAGGATCTGGCAAGGGATGTAACTTATTTTTTTAATACTATTTCCGGTTACAGTGCGGTGCAGACAATGCATCACCTTTTTATGGCGCCTGTTACTTTAAAGGCAAAACTGCTCAACTTGATTGACAGGGAAATTCAAAATAGCAGCGAAGAAAATCCGGGTCTGATTGTGGCCAAAATGAACAGCTTGAGTCACCCGGAAATAATTGAAAAACTCTACGAAGCGGCAAGGCATAATGTAAAAATAAAATTGAATGTGAGGGGGATTTGCACTTTAATTCCAGGCAAAAAAAAATTGAGCGAAAACATTGAAGTACTTTCTGTAATTGACCGCTACCTTGAACACAGCCGGGCTTTTTATTTTAAAAATGGCGGAAAGGAAGAAATTTATCTTTCAAGTGCGGACTGGATGGAAAGAAATTTGGACCGCAGAATTGAATTGCTTTTTCAAATTACAGACAAGGAGGTTTTTAAAACAATTAAAAAATCCCTGGAACTTTATTTTCAGGATAACACTCATTCCCACACATTGCTGTCAAATGGAAAGTGGCAGGCAAATGTTCCTGAAAAAAAGGAACTTGCTGTCCGCGTGCAGGAAATTCTGCAAAAAAAATACAAGAAAATTTCTGAAGCGAAAAAAAATGGAAGCCAGACAGACTTCCAGGTAAGGCGAAAAGATTAGTCGATTTTTGTTCTACCCCTGAAGGATCGGGCCAGTGTTAAACGGTCAATATATTCAAGATCACCGCCTGCCGGTAAACCGCTGGCAAGTCTTGTAACGCTGCAAGGACTGTCCTGTAAAAGGCGCTGGATGTAAAGGGCTGTGGTATCCCCTTCAACAGTCGGATTTGTAGCAATAATCACTTCCTTGACATTTTCATTTTTTACGCGTTCCACAAGGCGCTTTATGTTCAGCTGGTCGGGGCCTATTCCTTCAAGAGGATTTATGACTCCACCCAAAACATGGAAAAGGCCTGAAAATTCGTGGGAGTTTTCTATAATTGAAACGTCCTGGGGATTTTCTACAACACAAATAATCTGCCTTTCGCGCGAAGGGTCAGAGCAAATGGGGCACGGGCTGTTTTCAGTCCATGAACCGCAAATTTGGCAAGGCTTAATTCTTTCGTGAAGGTGTGCAATTTGATTTGCAAAAACTTCCACAAAAGACTGGTCCATTTTTAAAATATGATTTGAAATTCTTGCGGCAGATTTTTTTCCAATGCCTGGCAGACGAGAAAAACTTTCTGTCAATTCATCAAGTGCGTTCATTCAATTTTCCTGTCAGTTTTATTCCGATTTTTTAGACTTGCCCTTTACTGACCCATGCCAGGAATGTCAAAATTCGAAATCATGGATGTAGCATTCGCTTTTATTTGTTCCTGGACTTTTTCAAAAGCGTTGTGGCATGCGGCTTTGATTAAATCCTGCAACATAGGAACATCACGGTTGTCTACGCAAATAGGGTCAAGCTTAATGTCAACAAGTTCAAAAATCCCGTTAAGGGTAACCTGCACCATATTGCCACCAGCAGAACCAGTTGCGGTAACCTTTGAAAGTTCAGCCTGAGTTTTTTCAAACTGCTTTTTCATATCACCAAGATTTTTCATCATTTCAAATGGATTCATATTCCCACCTCAAATTTTATTCCAGGGCATTTCCAAAAAAGTAATTTTTTTTAAACTGTCCCTTTTTTTCAAACTACGCTGCCACGAAATTCATCACAAAGGATTTTTACTTTTTCGGGCAAATTCATTTTTACAGCATTTTCCTTTTTTTGAACATCAAATTCAAGTTTTATTTCTTTTCCAAAAAGCTGAAAAAGTTTTTTGTTGATTAATGCAGCTTTGTTTTGCAACTGCATTTTATCAAAAGCACTTTCCAGGCAAATACAAAGTTTGTCATCCAAAAAAGTCCACGAAGCACTTTGCATCAAAATACTCGCCACCATTGGATCTGAAGAAGAAAAATCTGCAATCAAATTTTTTTTCACTCCTTCAAGGTCACCCGGATTTTGGAAAAGGGGACTGACACTCGTTTTTGAAAAAACAGACGGATCTGAATCTTGCCCTAAAACTGCACTTGCCTGGCTGTCAGAAAAAATTTTCTGTCCACTAAAAGAAGAAGGCCCTTCGCTAAAAGCCTTAGCCCTGTCTTCAAAAGAGGGAATACTTTCTTCAACAGGCTGACTGTATTCATCTTCCGAATAAGGAGCCCCCTGGTCTTCATAAAATGCCGGCCCCCAGTCGTCCCCGTCAGGAGCACCTGGCTGTTCAAAAGCAGAAGGTGCGCTTGTGGCAGGTCCAGCTGCCTGTGCTGTTAAAACGGCACCGTTTATGTTAGGTCCAGCACCATATTCCGCAAAAGACGGAGCGCTTGTGCCAGATCCAGTCACCTGGTCAAAAGCTGTTTCACTTTGCGAAAGGGCTTCATCTTTTGGTGCAGGCTTTGTCACTCTTTCAGTTTGAGCGGCAGATGTTTCATTATTTGATGCGATTTTTGACTGATCCACTTGAAGGCTTGAAGAAAATCCGGCAATTTTTGCAACTTGCAGGCCGGGGTCAACCTGGCGCTGAAGGGTGGCGGAGTTTATGGCAGGTCCAGTATTTTGTCCCGTCAAAGCGGCGCCATTCATGTTAGGTCCAGCCCCCTGTCCCGCAAAAGACGGAGCGCTTGTGCCAGGTCCAGTCACCTTCTCACCAGAAGCCACCCCCTGTCCAGAAGCCCCTTTTCCAGCCCCAGAAAAACCTCTTTCGTAAGAATAAAGCCCACCTTCCGCACTGGAAGCAGCAGAATAAAGAGCATCACGATTCGTATCTAATTTCGCAGAACCTTGACCTGCGTAAAAAGCTGAATGACCTTCACTTTTATAAGAATCACTTGTAAAAGCGGCTGAATTATTGTCTGGCGGTTCAGCTCCGCCCCTGCTAAAAGATGAACTAGGACTTTTACCAGGAATCTTTCCATTCAAAATATCAAAAACAGGAGCCTGTCTTTCTCCGGCATGACTAAATCCACCGGACAAATTATTTTGCCCTGCCCCATTTTGCTCCAAAGAAGTCTGACTGGAAGCATTCGCCACAAGAAGAGGCTTTACCGCATCCACAGCCTTTTTTACTTCCACAGAAGAAACATAATCCTTCAGCCAGCAAAGGCGGGAAAGAGCAAGTTCAAATTCATAGCGGGAATTCAAAGAATAGCGTATGTCACGGTAAAGCTGCAGGAAAAGACTCATAGCCCTTTCAATCTGCACAGAAGACCATGCTTCTAAAACTTCTTTAGAAAACCTTTCACTGGACTGGCCCAGCAAAGCCTCTTTCGTAACCCCGCTTTTTATAAGCAAAAGGCTGCGAAGATAATCCGTGCAATTAGAAATAAGCTGTTCAATGCTTACCCCGTTTTGCAAATATTCATCCAGCTTAGCCAGAGCCTGATTCACATCACCTTTTACACACAAAGTAAAAAGTTCGTTCAGGCGGTCCACACCAACCAGCCCCAGCTTGTCACGGATTTTTTCGTAA
Organism: Treponemataceae bacterium; assembly: GCA_963649315.1. Taxonomy (GTDB): domain Bacteria; phylum Spirochaetota; class Spirochaetia; order Treponematales; family Treponemataceae; genus Treponema_D. Next base: position 13,511 of record CAVJHV010000037.1, read on the forward strand.
GTAATCTGACCATCCGAAAAAGCAGCCACTTGATCAAACAAAGTGTAACTGTCGCGCATGGAACCGCCGCTTTCCCTGGCAATCCAGTAAAGGGCTTCATCATCCGCCTGAATGCCAGCCTCTTTAGCCGCAAGAGCCAGCTGTTCCTTTACCTTTTCTACCGGAACCAGGCGAAAGTTAAACTGCTGACACCTTGATTTTATGGTAGCAGGCACCTTTTGCAGTTCCGTAGTTGCAAAAATAAAAATTACGTATGGTGGCGGCTCTTCAATCGTTTTTAAAAGAGCATTAAAAGCGCCTGTCGAAAGCATATGAACTTCATCGATTATATAAATTTTATAACGGCTGCTGTTTGGAGGAAAAAGAACTTCATCTTTAATTTGCCTTACACTGTCAACACCATTATTTGAAGCACCATCAATTTCAATAACATCAAGCGAAGAACCAGCCGTAATTTCGCGGCAAGCCTCACATTCACCACAAGGTTCGCTGGTAGGCCCATTTTTACAATTCAGAGCCTTTGCAAAAATTCGCGCAGTCGAAGTTTTACCACACCCGCGCGGCCCCGTAAAAAGATAAGCATGTGCAATTTTTTTAGACTGAATGGAATTCTTAAGCGTTTCAGCCACAAATTCCTGTCCCACAAGATTTTCAAATTTCTGCGGCCTTCGTCTGGTCGCCGTAACTTCATAAGCCATAAAAACAAGATACCCTAATTTTCCACATTTCTCAAGGATTTCATTTTTCCTTTTGAAGCATCCCGCCTTTTGTTAAACGGCCCTTCCAGCCTTCGCTACCGCTCATCACCCGCGACTAGGCGCGGGTGACTGTGGGCTTCCACGGCCGGCTAGGCTGCTTTCAAATTAAAGAAAATAAGAGGCCTCGCTAAAAACTTACCTTGCTTTTCAATTTATTTCTCCAGCATAGAAGCTACAGCTGATTCAGCACTTGAAAATGGACCATGAAGATTAGTTTTTGTCCGACTGTCTGAAATTGCTTTTTCAAGCGAATAATCAACACTTTTATGTCTTACTTCAAAAGGAATCCCATATTCTTAGTAGTATTGAAAGACAGAATTTTACAGGCGCAATAGTCGGATTGCGGGGGCTGCAGAAAAAAAATAATTTCTTATGGCAAGGACTGCTTCAGCTGCTGCGGGAAGGGGCTTTTTCTAGCCGCCCCCAAAAGCCGTATGTAAAAGCGCTTTCTCCAAAAAAAACAAATAAAAAAAACACCGGAAATATTGGCGTATTTTCAGCGGCGTCTACTCAAAAATAACTTGTATTGGAAAGTATTTGATTTGTTAGTTGCAAATCTGCCTTCAACCTAATTTTTTTTTAATTAAAAATATAGTTGTCGGGAGAAAAAATTGTTATTTTTGCAAAGTTTTGCGTTGATATTTGATATTAAGTGTTTTATTATGATAGTAACATGTTTCAGAACTCTAATTTCTCTAAGGATATGGAAGAGAATTACAATAGAATAGACAGACTTTCTCAACAGACGGATCGCCTGGATGCTGAAGATGATGATTTGGACAATTCGTATTCTTCTCATTTTAAAATTAACGATGACCGTTTTTTTCTTGCCAAGTTGATTTGTCTGGTTATTGCCATCCACGGCTTTGTTATGATTTTTGTCAGTCTGGCTACTGGTCAAAAAGTACAGGCATACATTTCTTTGGGCTATTCGGCCATAATGTTTTTTAACTACATCGCGGTCAAATTTACAAAAAATCTGAATGTTTTTTACCCCATCTGCTTTATTTTCTTTTTTGCCCTTGAAATACTGTATCTGCTTACCGGCGGGGCTAACGGTTTTGGCATTTTGTGGATTACCATTATTCCTATTTTTGGAATTTTCATGCTTTCCACATCCATTCAGATGATTTTGTCCATTTCCATGTGCACCATCCTGGTTATTGCCTTCTGGACACCTATCCGCGAATTTACTTACGCATTTTCTTCAGACTTCATGGTAAGGTTTCCAATTCTTTTCATCATAGAAAACATTTTTTCCATCGCCGCAAATTACAGGATGAGCCGTACGGAAAGCCGCCACATTGCTACTTTGCAGGAATTGACTAACCTAAAAAACAATATGGCTTCGGAAATTGATGCCAAGACTTATGAGATTCACCTGCAGCAGGAAAAAAATAAAAAATTCACTTTTGAAATTACCCAGGCCCTTGTTTCTGCGGTTGATGCCAAGGACCCAAACACAGCCGGTCATTCAAAGCGCGTGGCAGAATACGCGGTTATGATTGGCAAAAAGATTGGGCTTTCAGGCGAAGAACTGGACACTCTTTACCTTACAAGCCTGGTTCATGACATAGGCAAAATTGGTATTCCTGACGAAATTATCAAAAAAGAAGGGCTTTACACGGATGAAGATCTGCTGGTTTTAAAAAAGCACACAATCATCGGGGCAAATATTTTAAGCAACATTTCTTCCATTCCGGAAGTTGCGGCCGGAGTCAGGTGGCACCATGAACATTATGATGGTTCCGGTTACCCAGACCAGCTTTCAGGAACAATCATCCCTCTTTACGCAAGAATCATTGCTGTGGCTGATGCTTACGATTCAATGACTTCAACCCGCAAGTACAAGCAAATTCTTACAAAAGATACTGTCCGCATGGAAATTAAAAACGGCAGGGGCAAACAGTTTGATCCGGTTCTTGCTGACTGCATGCTTGAAATTATTGATGATGATAAAGAATTCCGCCTGCATGAATAATTTTTTTCAGGAAGAATTTTTTATCATTTTTAAATCACACAAAAAATCATTTTAAATCAGCAGGGACAGCTAGAGGACAGCTCTAAAAAATCATCCAGCAGACAAATTCAACAAAAAACAAAAGTTTATTTTTTTTTAAAATACCAGCTTATTGAATTTTTTCAAGTTTGCATGTAGTCTATTATGATAGTGTTTTTTTGGCACTCTTATTGAGTTTTTCACAGAGGTTTTATATGAAATATGATTTTACCGTTGAATCTTTAGGCGAATGTAAAGTTCACTCACCAATTGAACTTTCTCGCGAACATGGCAATTTTCGTGCTACATATGTTAGGGATACATCTTTTGTCCGCAACCAGGTGAATGTCTTTGACAAAGATAATCCGGATCCAACAGACTTGTCCAATCTTATGGAAAAAGCCGGTCCTCGTGAATACATTTATTTTAACCCTGAACACATTACAGCCGGCATTTGTACTTGCGGTGGTCTTTGTCCTGGATTGAATGACGTTATCCGTGCAGTTGTACGCTGTCTGTGGAACCGCTACGGTGTCAGAAGAATTCTGGGCATTCAGTTTGGCTACAATGGTTTTTTTGAAGAAGAAGGTTTTGAACCAATTGAACTTACTCCTCAGAAAGTTGAAGACATCCACAAAATCGGTGGAACATACCTTGGCACTTCACGCGGTGGCGGTGATCGCGTTTCAGAAATTGTTGATTCAATTCAGCGTCTGGGCATCAACATGATGTTCATTATCGGTGGCGACGGCACCCAGCGCGGTTCCCTGGATATTGCAAATGAAATTCAGCGTCGCGGATTAAAGATTTCTGTAATCGGCATTCCAAAGACTGTAGACAATGACCTGCAGTTTATTGACCGTTCTTTTGGATTTGACACTGCTGTTCAAAAGGCAACACACGCTATCAATTCTGCCCACATGGAAGCTGTTTCTCAAATTAACGGCATTGGTATTGTAAAACTCATGGGCCGTGAATCAGGCTTTATTGCAGCAGAAGCATCCCTTGCCAGTCACGAAACAAATTTCTGTCTTATTCCTGAAGTTCCTTTCGAAATGGATGGTCCTAACGGTTTCCTTCATCACCTTGAAGGCAGACTTAATAGAAGGGGTCACGCAGTAATTGTTGTGGCAGAAGGCGCAGGTCAGGAATTACTTCAGTCAACAAACCAAACTGATGCTTCTGGAAACAAAAAGCTTGCAGACATTGGTCTTTTTGTTAAAGATCAAATCACAAAATATTTTGCCAGCAAAAACATTCAAATCAATATCAAATACATTGACCCAAGTTACGAAGTTCGTGCTTCTGTAACAAATGCCAGCGACTCCATTTACTGCGAACGCCTGGGCAACAACGCTGTTCACGCAGCAATGGCTGGAAAAACAAAGATTGTAATTGGTTTAGTTCATGACAAATATGTTCACATTCCAATCGCAATGGCTACTTTAAAGCGCAACACTGTTGATCCGGAATCTTCTTTGTGGAGAGACTGCCTTGATTCAACAAGACAGCCGGTTTACATGGTAAACAGCATTGAAAAAGTAACAGACACTCTTAAAAAAAATGCCGAAGAAGCTGAAAAAAAGGCCGAAGCGCGTTTTGCAAAAGTTACTAAAGGAAGCCTATAAAATTGCAATTTTTAGAGGCAACTATGAAAATCGAAGGCAATTAGCTTTTCTTAAGATTGTGACAAAAGGGGCAAAGAAATCTTTGCCTCTTTTTTTGTGTCTGATTTTTTTGGAGGGATGTTTGCGAATTATGCTTTTCGTAAACGAGAGGTCTTGTCTGAGAATTACGCTTTTCGCAAACAAAACCCGACTGTCTGCGAATTACACCTTTCGTAAACAAAGCCCACCTGCCTACGAATTACGCTTTTCGCAAACAAAACCCGACTGTCTGCGAATTACGCCTTTCGCAAACAAAAGCCCACCTGCCTACGAATTACGCTTTTCGCAAACAAAACCCGACTGTCTGCGAATTACGCCTTTCGCAAACAAAAGCCCACCTGCCTACGAATTACGCTTTTCGCAAACAAAACCCGACTGTCTGCGAATTACGCCTTTCGCAAACAAAAGCCCACCTGCCTACGAATTACGCTTTTCGCAAACAAAACCCGACTGTCTGCGAATTGCGCTTTTTGCAAACAAAGACCACCTGTCTGCGAGTTACGCTTTTCGTAAACAAAGCCCGACTGCCTGCGAATTACGCTTTTCGCAAACAAAACCCGACTGTCTGCGAATTGCGCCTTTCGCAAACAAAGCCCACCTGCCTACGAATTACGCTTTTCGCAAACAAAACCCACCTGTCTGCAAATTACACCTTTCGTGAACAAAGCCCGCCTGCCTGCGAATTACACCTTTCGTAAACAAAGGCCCACCTGTCTGCGAATTACGCCTTTCGTAAACAAAAGTCCATCAGCTTACGGCTTCAAAATTCAATCACACATGAAATGGGTAAATGATCGCTATAGCCCTGGCCACTAAAGACCTTGTAATCTTTAGGAACAAAGTCTTCTTCCTGGCACCAGTCGCCTTCAGTTTCTGCCAGAAAACTTAAAAGTTTACAGTCGCCGGCATAAAAGAAGTTGTCAATTCTAGTCCATGCACCGTCATAGTAATATGAACCTGGTTTTACAAGACTGCCCGCAGAAGTAAACCATGGACTGTTTACAAAAACCCCATAATCCTGCATGCTGGCATTTTCAAAAGCCCTGAGAAGGATTTGACCGCTTTTTTTGTCATAGACAAAATTTTTTATGTCGCGATTAAAATCCCCCGCTGCCAAAACGGGCTCCCCATTTTCCAGACAAGCCGTCACAATCGAAGACAAAAGCGCTTCCTGGCGGTTTCTCCAGACTTCAGTTTCTTCCTGTCCGCCACTCATACTTTTCCAATGGTTTACAAGCAGGGTTAAAGATTTTTTTCCGCGCACAACCTCCAGTCGAATTATGGGCCGCATTTTAGGCATTTGACCGTCAGTCCTTATGTCCAAAAATGCAAGACTCATGTTTTCAAGAGGAAAGCGGGAAAGTACAGCGCAACCAATGCAGGAAGCTTCTTCCTTTGCAAATGCACTGTAGGAATAAACCTTTCTTGAATTCCACTCACCAGAAAGAAAATTGCTTATGTCATAGAGGACACCTTCATTTTCAATCTCTTCCATGACAAAGACATCTGAATCCAGAGCCTTAATCACAGAACACAGTCTTTTAATTCTTTCTTCGTAAGCACTTTTTCCCCACTTTTCTGATGAAAGAAATTCGTCGTACTCGTTTCCATCATTAACTGAATCAAAAAAAGTTTTAACATTCCAGTTTGTCACTTTGAGGTTAACTTTTTTTGTTGAAGCAGACGATTTTTCTTCCGCCCTCCCAGACGCAGAATCCGCGCAGGAAAAAAG